>QHZN01000013.1 GCA_003225365.1 Acidobacteriota bacterium | reverse complement strand
AAGGTTTTCTTGAGCGGGAGACTCATCCCCGAACTCTCGTGTCGCGACAAGGAAGCGGAAACGCTCCTCCCAATCGACTTGAACTGGAATGGAACGGACACCATCGAAATTTCATACGAGGCCTTCGGGAGTCTGGACTCTGAACCCGACATGAGCGACCTGAAGGGAATCGAGTCGGTCAAAATCGGCAACGACCCGGCAAGCGCGCGGGAAATTACGGAGTGGCTCGTGCAGCGGGTTCCGGCGCCGATGCGCGGCCGCGAAGTGGACTTTGAATTCTCCGCCGGCGGCTGGAAATCGGGAGCTATCAATTCCGCGACACCACGGAGCGAGCTTGAACTGATTCCGGCTTACGCGTGGTGCCGCGCGGAGTTCCCGATGGAGAAGCCGCAGGAGCAGTGGTTTGCGCCGCGCCAGCTCACCTTTGAAGCTGACCGCGACGCTCTCGTCTACCTCAACGGAAAGTTCGTCGGCCGCTATGTGACGGAGGGCCCCCAGAAAGACTTCTATCTTCCCGAACCGTATCTTAACTTCGGGAAGAGAAATGTGTTGACCATGCTACTTTCATACGCAGAGGAGCCCGGACATATTCGAACGCTTCGCGTGGTGCCTTACGATGAATTCGCCACGCGGAGGACGCGGTTGGAGTTCGAATGGTGAGCTAGGGGGAGGGTTCGAAAATCTCAGGAGGAGTCATGGACCTCAAGGATCGAGTCGTCGTCATCACCGGTGCCGGCTCAGGAATCGGCCGAGCGTCCGCCTTGGAGTTCGCCCGGGAGGGCGCGCGGGTTGTGGTCGCCGACGTCAATGGGGCGGGCGCGCAAGAAACCGTAGAGCTGATCGCGAAACTCGGTGGCCAGGGTCTCGCGGTGCCGACTGACGTCGCTAACCCAGACTCAGTCCGGAATCTCGTTGAAGCCACGCTGGCGGCTTGCCAGCAAGTTCATGTGCTCTTCAATAATGCCGCAATCCAGGTCAACAAGACCGTCGAGGACACTACCGTCGAGGAATGGAACCGCGAAATTGCCGTGAACCTCGGCGGTGTTTTCCTTTGTTCAAAATTCTTTTTGCCCCACTTGCGCACCACAAAGGGATGCATCATCAACATGGCTTCGGTGAACGGATTCTTTGTGGAGCCGGCGTGCGCGGGCTACTGCGCGACGAAGGGCGCTATCATTGCCCTGACCAAGGCCATGGCCATCGATCACGGCAAGGAAGGTATTCGCGTCAACTGCATCTGTCCGGGCTACATTGACGCCGGCCTCGCCTGGGGCTATTTCGAGGCTCAACGCGACCCCGCCGCCGCGCGCGCCGCCGCGGGAAAACTCCACGCCTTATGGAGAATCGGCAAACCCAAGGAAGTTGGGCGCCTCGCGGTTTTTCTCGCGAGCGACGACGCTTCCTTCATCACCGGATCTTCGGTGGTGGTGGATGGCGGCTTCGGTTCTGGTCTCCCACCACAGAATTGAGCTTACTCCTCATTTGCCGCCGGAAACGACTTCGGCGGCTTCGCGGCCGCGTTGGTGCTCTTCGTACACCGTGACGAGCAAGGTGCTGGCCAGGACAAGGATTCCACCGGCGACCATGAATTTCGTAAGCCGCTCATGAAGAACGACGGCGGCAATGACCACGCCGAAAAAAGGAATAAGGTAGTTCGACACCGCGGCCTGAGTGGCGTCAAGCCGGGTGAGGACGTTAAGGAAAATCACCATCGAAAGGAAATATTGGAAGAGGGCAAGTATCACCAAACCTAGCCAGACCGTGCCATTGTATTGCGGAATGTTGGTGAACCCGCGAGGCTCGACGTAAACCGTGATGGGACAAAGGAAGGCGAAAACCGCATAATAGCTGTAGAGCAGAACCTGCAAGGGCGTGTACCTCTTCAAGAGCTTCTTGCTGTAAGCGTTGTAAAACGCGCTGCCGTTCACGCTGAGGAAGATCATGAGGTTCCCGAGCAGAAATTTGGAGCTCATCAAATTCAGTTCTTTCCAATTGATCCCGGAACATTCCATCACTCCGCCGAGTGCCAGGGCAAAGCTGATCCAGCGAACCCTGGTCATGCGCTCGCCAAGGAAAAAATAGGCCATCACCGCCGTCGAAATGGGGAGGGTCAGCGCCAGAAGCGCCGCGTTCGAGGCAAGCGACCAGCGCACTCCCCAGGTGATAAAGAGTTGCGCCACGACCTGCCCGAAGACTCCGATCAGGATGAATTCGAGGGTGTCGCGCGTCGGAAGGCGGCTGCCCTTGCCCGCCGTGCGCATCTTTTCGTGATGCACTACGGGGATCAGGAAGAGCATGGCGACCGTCATAGGAAAAAACGTCGCGAAGACCGGCCCCATCTGTTGCTGAACGAGCTTCACCATCACGAATTGACTCGCCCAGATCAGATTGCAAAGGAGCAGATAGGCCCAATCACGGAAGCGCGCGCCGGAAAACATTCAGGTCCCTTGTAAAATTAAAATTTCTGGTCAAGCGGCCACGCTTCTTCCTCTCATCGCCCCATCAAGATCGGGCTGAAGGGGGCGATCAAGCATCGCGGTCGGCCTTTCATGCCCCGAGAGTCGCGTGTTGTCTGGCAGGATGGCTCCAGGCATTTTGAAAAAAGCGAAGCCAATTACCGTGCAGGATGGCCTCAATGTCCTTCTCTTTGTACCCTTTCTTGCGCAGCAGGTTCGGAATTTTTTGCAAATCGGCAATCGTATCCAGATCGCATGGACATTGCTCCGCTCCATATCCCCCATCGAGATCGCTGCCGATCGCAGAATGGAGGGCGTTTCCGGCCAACTGGCAAATGCGATCGATGTGGTCGGCCACCACGCCGAGGGTTACCACGGTCCTTGGCGTTTCCCCTGCCACCCACTCCGGATAAAGCATCCAAGCATCCGAGACCGCCCCAATCACCGACCCGCGGCCGATCAGATACCGGATCTGCTCGTCCGACAATTGCCGGTCGCCGGGAACCAAAGCGCGGCAGTTGTTATGGCTCGCCAATATGGGGCCGCTGAAAAGCTCCACCGCCTCCCAAAAACTCGCATCCGACAGATGAGTAACATCCAAAATCATGCCTACCTCTTGCATCGCCCGGAGCAAATCACGCCCCCTCCCAGTCAGCCTTCCCTGGCAGCCTGTACCATGGGCGTACGCGCTTACCCCAAAATGCGCTAAGCCCACTACCCTCAGCCCCTGATCCCACCATTCTGTCACTGAGTTTGGGGAGAGGATCGGATCAGCGCCTTCCATGCTGAGAATAAACCCGATGATCGCGGAATCCCCACGGCGTTCCTTCCACTCGCCGAGATGAGACTCCACAGAGGGCCAATCCCTCAGCATTCGCAGTATCCCTTGCGCCTCCATAACGCGGTAGTAGGCGAGCTGCCCTTTGGCCATTGCGCAGGCGATCTCCCGCGTCCGATAATCGAGCAGCGGTTCGTTCAGGCCACTGGCACGAGCCAGTAGCGTCGCCAGACACACGGCGACTTCGCCTTGCCGCATCTCCGGAAATGCCACCGTGTTCATGGCTCGGCCTTGACCTGCCATTCCGGCTTCGGAGCTGCGAATCTCGGGAACACTCCGGTTGAGATCACGATTCCAGCTCAAAGCGTTCCAAGCGAGATCGAGATGCGAATCAACAACCATCATGAGAAGCCACTTCAAAACCCTGCGCAGCCTCTGGAGCCGCGCAGCGGAAAACATCCAGGTGCTTAATAAACGACCCCGGCGCTTGGCTTCGTGTATATTACGAATCCCTTGGCCGCACGAAAAACGTCTAGAGGCACGATGCTAGACTCTGCTCCGAGAGTTAAGCAAGACCCCCGTGCGCAGCGCCGGGTGAAATTGTCCAGGATTCTGGACAGGCGCCTCTCGACCAAGCAAGTCTCCGTTGCGACTTGTGTTATTGATGGATAGCATTCCGCGAATGCGCCACTTTCTATGGGTCATTGTCTTTGCGTACCCGGTGTCCCTGGCAGCCAAGCATCGGCCCCTGCTGCCCCAGCCGCAGCAGATTGAATATGGATCGGTACGGCTGGCGCTCCGTGGGCTCAATATCGGACTTGGTTCCACGCCTAGTCCTGAGGACCTATTTGCGGCAAAGGAGCTTTCCTCCGCACTGCCCCTCACGGAGGGAAAACCCATCCCCGTCGAAGAGATTCGCCCGTCCGGCCCTGCGATAATTCTCGTACGAACTGGAGCTATTGACGCGCTGCCCGGTCCCAATGACCACGCCGGGCCCGATTCGCGGGAAGCTTACGAAATTCGAATTGATGCTAAGGGCGCGGAGATCCGCTCGCGATCTTCGGCTGGACTCTATTACGGCGTTCAAACCATGCGCCAGTTGGTGGAGGGAAATCCCGGTGACCAATTTCTGCCCGAGGTTCGGATCCACGATTGGCCGTCCATGGCGTACCGCGGGTTCATGATGGACATGAGTCACGGGCCGCTACCCACGGAGGCGGAGGTCGAGCGCCAAATCGATTTTCTGGCGCGATGGAAAACCAACCAGTACTATTTCTACTCCGAAGCCAGCATCGCACTTCGCGGCTACGATTTGGTGAACCCCGACGGCCGGTTCACACAGGATGAGGTGCGGCGAATTATTGAACACGCTCGACAGCGACACATGGACGTGGTTCCCTTGGCCGAGCTTTACGGGCACCTGCATGACGTGTTTCGTGTCGAATACTATTCCGATCTTTCTCTTCTTCCTCATGGCGGCGAGATTAATCCCCTCAACCCGCAAACTGAGGCGTTCCTGGAAGACTGGGTGGGGCAGCTTGCAGCGTTGTTTCCATCACCCTGGTTTCACATGGGCCTTGACGAACCATGGGAATTGGACAAGGCCGCGGGCGTCCTTGGGGGAGGCGTGGACCCGTCAAAATTGTTCGGCGATCAATTGACAAAAACCGCGGCAATACTCACCCAACTCGGCAAGCGGCCGATGTTTTGGGCCGATGTGCACAGCGGGGCCAAAACCTTCGATAAACACCCCGAACTGGTCTCGCAATTGCCGAAAAACATTATCGCCGTTCCGTGGCACTACAAGCCCGAGCCGGATTACTCCGGTTTCGTCGCTCCTTTCGCCCGAGAGCACATCCAGCAAGTCGTTCAACCGGGAATCTGGTGCTGGAGCGATATCGCTCCGGACCTCTCGACGACTTTTGCGAACATCGATGGGTTCGTGGCCGCCGGTCGCCAGTACGGCGCGCTTGGAATGATTAACTCCGGTTGGACCGATTCCAGCCAGATACTCTACCGAACGGCCTTGCCGGGCATGGCTTACGGGTCGGTGGCCGCCTGGCAATCGAAACCCGAGGAGCATCATCAGTTCTTTCTCGACTATGCTTCCCAGATGTATCCCTCGGAGGCTGCGGGCGATTTGGCCACGGGGTTGGAGAAGCTTTCTGAAGCCGATCACCTGGCTGCGGAAGCTCTTGGAAATTACACGGTGGACCGGCTCTGGGAGGATCCGTTCATTCCCACTCGCCTGAAGCGCGTTGAGTCGAGTCGCGAAAAGCTACACCAAGAGCGGCTTCTTGCCGAGGACGCCGAGAAGCGGTTTCGGCGCGCCCAGGCGGCGACCCACGATGCATATACGCTTCCGAGCCTGATCGTGACTGCCCGCATGCTGGACTATGAAGGCATGAAATACCTTTACGCGGACGAGATCGCCGGCTTTTTCAAGGCCTTAGGGCGCCACCCCAGCCCTGAGGAAGTCGACCTTTACCTCTTCCGGCAAATGAGCGCGATTATTCACGGGCGTTTTGCGGATCTGATGGATGCAATCGCAACGCTGCGCGGGAAGTATCGGTCGGCGTGGCTTGATGAGTACACGGACTATCGCCTTGGAGTCGAGCTTGGCCGCTGGGACGCCGAGTACGAGTACTGGCGGCGTTTCCAGGCCCGCTTATTGGACGTGGCTCAAAGTTTCAAGAAGGACGAAACCCTGCCTGCACTGGACGAACTTCGTCCTCATTTCTAGGCGCGGCGGTTTCACAAGAAGGAGAGCAAGTTGCGGACCTACACTAACAACGAAAAAAGGTACCAGGCGGCATGCGAAGTGATTCCCGGCGGCGTGAATTCTTCCCTGCGAAGATGTTGGCCGTACCCTGTGTTCGTGCGGTCGAAAGGTGCCGTGATTACGGACGCGGACAACAACGAGTATATCGACTATCACGCAGCTTTCGGCCCCAATGTGCTCGGTTACAATGACGACGCCGTTGACGCCGCGGTCTCCCAGGCGATCGAGGACATCGGTCTTATCGGCGTTGGCACGACAGAGCAAGAAATCCAGCTCGCTCAGAAAATTTGCCAGCATGTGCCCTGCGCCGAAAAGGTTCTTTTCTCGAACAGCGGTTCGGAGGCGACCTACGCCGCGATCCGGCTGGCCCGTGCCGTGACGAGCAGGAAGAAGATTATCAAGTTTCAGGGCGCCTACCACGGCTGGCACGACTATCTGGCGATGAATGTGATCAGCGCCCCGGAGAAGCTGGGAGAACGCGATCCGCTCTCCGCCGGCAGCCTGCCCGAAGCGATCGAACAAACGCTGATCTGCTCCTTCAACGACCTCGACGATGTGGAAGACACCGTCCGCGCGCACAAGGGCGAAGTCGCCGGGATCATCCTGGAGCCGATCCTTCACAATATCGGCTGCGTCCTTCCGCAGCCTGGTTTTCTCGAAGCCCTTCGCGAGATCACCCGGCGCGAAGGCATCGTCCTGATTTTCGACGAAGTGATCACAGGATTCCGTCATGGCCTGGGGGGATACCAGAAAATTTGCGGCGTCACCCCGGACCTCACGACCCTCGGAAAATCGATGGCCAACGGCTATCCTATTTCAGCCCTGTGCGGCAAAAGAGAGCTCATGGACCGCTTCCGCACGCACCCTGATGGTGACGTGTTTTTCGCGGGCACCTTCAACGGCCATCCCGTGGGCTGCGCTGCGGCGCTTGCTACCATCGAGGTGCTGGAGAGGGAATCGACGTACCCGCACCTGTTTGGACTGGGCGAGCGGATGCGGAAAGAGCTTTCGGAAATCATAAGCCGCCTGGGCCTGAAGGCCACGGTCGCGGGGTTTGGTTCGGTATTTCTGACTTATTTTCTCGAAGGCCCGGTCCGAAATTATTCAGACCTGCTTCGAAACGACGCCGCCCTGTTCGTCAAGTACCGGAAGGACTTGATCCAACGCGGCATCTTCAAGCTGCCGATGAATCTGAAGCGTAACCACCTGACCTTGAGCCACACGGAGGAGCAGGTCAGCCGCACGCTCGAGGCTTCGGAAGACGTGTTACAGCGCCTGGTAAAGCAGCCGGTCGCCGCAGGAGCTCGAGAGTCGCAATCGTAAGTCCTATGGCCGTTCAATCCAGCCCCTCCGCACCGCCATCTGCCGCGCCTCGACGGACCCCAAGCGGAAACTCTCCGGCCACGAGTTTCCTGGTCCTCGTACTCGTAAACGCGATGTGGGCTTTCCAATTTTCGGGTGCGAAAGTCGTCACTGAAAGCCTGGGGCCCATCGCGACCGCGTTCGTACCCTTGGCTCTTTCTACGCTTCTTTTCGCGCCGTTTCTGGGCATCGGCAAGAATCGAACTTGGCAGAAATTATCCCCATTGCTTCTTCTGGGCCTGCTGATAATTGGCACGCTGGGAGTGGTCCCGGCGCAGTGGGGGCTCACATGGGGAGTGCAGCATTCTCTCGCCTCGAACGCTTCCGTCATCACACTGACCATTCCCGTGCTGACGGCTATGATGGCCGCCGTCCTGCTCCATGAAAAGATGACGAGCCTTCGCTGGCTTTCGTTTGCGCTGGCGATTGCCGGCGTCCTGATAGTATCTCAGGCGGACTTGCGCTCGGCCGACATCTTCCACGGCACATACCTGTTCGGGAACTCGCTGATTTTGGCGAGCTGTCTCGGCAGCGCCTTGAATAATACTTACAGCAAAAAGCTGCTGGAGGTCCTCAGCCCGATCGAGCTGTTGGTTTTCAGCTTCCTGGTTTCGGACATCGAGCTATTCGCCCTCATGATGCTTTTCGAGCGGTCCTCATGGGGGCGCATGTTCTCGCTTCCGATAGGCGCCTGGATGAGCCTGCTTGGCATCGCGGTCTTCAGCCTCAGCATTTCCATGATGCTCTACTTCTGGGTCATCCAGCGCATCGACGTCACTCAAGCCTCCCTTTCCATTTACCTCTTGCCGGTTTTTGGCGTGCTTTTTTCAGCCGCGATCCTCCACGAGAAAATCACCTTTCCGCTGCTGGCGGGAGGGGCGCTGGTTTTTGTGGCGACGTTCTTGGTGACGGCCTACGAAGAGCGCCAGAAAGCACGGGCGATAACCACCAAGCCTCCTGATCCACTTTGCGCACAGGCGGCCACGAAAGTTAAATGAGAGCCCCGCAAACCATCGTCATGGCAGACAAGATTCGCCCCGGCTGCCAGTGCTCGCATCGGAGCAAGACATGACCAACAAGCAAGGCAAGCGTTCGAGAAACGCCTCCGCCGCCCCCCGATCGGGGACAAACCCGAAATCAACTGCGGCCGGGGTGGTCGGGCTCGGTCTGATGGGCAAGAGCATTGCGACGTGTCTGCTGGCGGCGGGCCACCGTGTGGTGGGGGTGGACAAGAGCCTGCCGCACCCGCGGGACACCCGGCGCCATGTTCTCGCTTTTCTCCGCGAGATGAAACGCGAGGGGCTGCTCTCCCGCGATCCTCACGCTGTGGCCGAAAATCTCGTTCTTTCCGAAGATTTCTCCAGTCTCGGCGGCTGCGCGATCGTCATCGAGTCGGTAGTGGAAAATCTCGAAGTGAAACAGCAGGTCCTTGCGAAAATCGAAGAAGCTGTCTCGGCGGATACGCTGATCGGCAGCAACACTTCCGCCCTCCCTGTGACAGAGCTGCAGCGGAAGGCGAAGCGCCCCGAGCGCATTCTCGGAATTCACTGGGCCGAGCCGGCGCACATCACGCGTTTTATGGAAATCATTTGCGGAGATCAAACCGACCCGGCGAGCGCGGCCCGCGTGAGCGAGCTGGCGCGGCGATGGAAAAAGGAACCGACCCTGGTGCGGCGGGACGTGCGCGGCTTCATCACCAATCGCATCATGTACGCCATGCTTCGCGAAGCTTTTCATCTGGTCGAAGCCGGATACGCCACCGTGGCCGACGTGGACCGCTCCGTGCGCAATGACTTTGGCTACTGGACTACGCTTGCCGGCCCGTTTCGCTTCATGGATCTGACCGGGATTCCGGCCTACGCCGCCGTCATGCGCGACCTGCTGCCCGATCTGGACTGCGGCAAGGAAGTGCCAAAGTTGATGCGCGACGTGGTCGCCTCCGGCGCGCGCGGTGTGTCCAACGCCCAAGGATTCTACAGATACACTCCCGCCCAGGCACGCCGCTGGGAGAAGCAATTCCTAAAATTCACCTACGAGATTCGCGCTCTCGCTTACAAGTATCGCGAGCGCCCGGGCGATTGAATCCGGGGAATTGAAACACTCCACGGAGGGGCGGCATCGTGAGAAAAGATGTCTTCGGTCAAGTCCAGAACCCGGAACCAATCTCGGCCGGCCAGCGGAGTTCGGAATTGCCCGCGGACGTCTCGGTCATGGGAGCCGTTCCCCTCAGCAAGCGTTGTGGGAGTACAATCACCCCCGGGGCGCGTCGGGGGCAACGACGGGTCCGTGTGACATCAGAATACTCGAGGGCATAACTGACCATGTGCAATCTGAATGAGAAATGCCCGCTTCTGATTTTGGACGTTCTCATCATGCTTTCCACGGGGACTTCCGCGTGGGCACAGGGGCCTACCTACGATCTGCTTCTCAAGGGCGGCCACGTCGTTGATCCCGCAAATCACGTTGACGCCGTCGCGGATGTCGCAGTCTCCGGTGGAAAAGTTGCGGCCGTGGAAAGGAATATCTCGGCGAACGAAGCCAGGAAAGTTGTGGACGTAACCGGTCTCTACGTGACACCGGGCTTAGTGGACATCCACGTTCACGTGGGGAACGGCGGGGCGCCCCTAGACTGGTTCGAGCCGGCCGCGCCGGCCCATGTGGCTCCGTTTGGCGTTCCGGCCGACCTGTTTCTTACCTGGGGGGTGACGACGGCAGTGGATGCAGGGAGCAGCGGTGCGGACACCTTCCTGAGCCTGAAAGAGTCCGTCATGGATCATTCCAGGGTCCGAGTGCTGGCGTTCCTCAACATTGAGGCGGACGGGATGAACGGCGGATTGGAACAGGACGTGGACCAGATGAATGCCGAGCGGTGCGCGGCCACGATCCAAAAATACTCGCCGTACATCGTGGGGGTGAAGACCGCGCATTACTGGACCGAGAAACCGTGGGATGAATTGCACCCGCCTTGGGCGGCTGTCGACCGCGCAGAGGAGTGCGGGCGCCGGGCAGGGGTTCCGGTGATGGTGGATTTTTGGCCTCGGCCTCCGGAGCGCTCCTATGACGAGTTGATTCTCTCGAAGCTCCGTCCGGGCGACATCCACACGCACGTCTTCGCGCAGCAATTTCCCATCATTCTGGAAGATGGGAAGTTGAATCCCATACTCGCAAATGCCCGGAAGCGCGGAGTCATCTTCGACGTGGGCCACGGGGCCGGCAGCTTCTGGTTTCGCAATGCCGTCCCTGCCGTCGAGCAGGGATTCCTCCCGGACTCCATCTCAACCGATGCGCACCTCGGAAGCATCATTGGACCCGCGGTGACTATGGTTAACGTGATGTCGAAGTTTCTCGCCATGGGAGTGCCGCTCGAGGAAGTCATTCGGCGCTCGACGGCGAACCCCGCGCGCGAGATTAACCACTCCGAGCTCGGGACGTTGACCGTGGGACGGCCGGCCGACATCGCGGTATTCGACCTCCTCCGGGGGAATTTCAGTTACATGGACGACGGGTTCGCGCGAATGAACGGCAACGCGCAGTTGAATGCCCGCATGACCATCCTCGGTGGACGAATCGTTTATGATCCTTCCGGCCTGAGCATGGTTGAGTGGCGGAAGGCTCCGAAGGAATATTTTACTCCACCGAAGCGGGGCCGCGACCCTGCGTCGAGGGCGGACACCTATCCCAGGGAATAATCCCGGGCATCGAGGATTCGATTGAAAAACCCCATTCCCCGGTGCGAGGCCCGAGGCCAAGCAAGAACTCAATTGAGGAGGAATCGTATGAAGGTCGAAAATGGAGTGCGTCGGAATTTCTTGCGGCGGAGCATTGGCGCGATAGCGGTGGCGGGCGCTGCCGGCGCCGTTTTCGTGCCCGGAAAGGCGGCGGCCAAGCAAGCGAAGCCGAAGAAGAGAGTTGTCAAGCTGCCAGGAGAAAAGCCTTCCCCGAGTGCGATTCTCAGCCCCGGAATCCAGTTGGGCAACTTGCTGTTCGTTTCGGGGCAGGGCGCGCGCGACCCCAAAACGGGAAAATTCCCCGAGGGCCCCTTCTCCGATCAGGTCAGACAGTGCTTGGAAAACCTGAAAGCCGTGCTCGAAGCAGCCGGGTCATCACTCGACCGAGTGCTGAAGTGCACGGTGTTTCTGACAGACATCGCGAACTTTCAGGCGATGAACGAGGTTTACCACACATACTTTCCCACTGACCCGCCCTCGCGTTCCACCATCGCCGTGAAGGATTTGCCGGGCAACTCGCCCGTTGAGATCGAGTGCATTGCCTATACAGATTGAAGGCGGAAAAACCATGAAAATCTCGAAACTCGCTCGCAGGGATTTTTTGCTCCGCGCCGGCGGCGCGCTGGCGGTGCCGCTGCTCGCTCGTCCCTGTGTTGTGCCCGCTCTGCCGGCAGAGCAAACGGCGAAAGGATTCCGCGGCATCTTCGCGATTCTCCAGACTCCGTTTACTCTCGGCGACCAAATGGACGAGGAAGACCTCGAGCGTGAATTGAATTTTTGCGTCAAGGCAAGGGCGCAGGGCGTGGTTTGGCCGCAGCTCTATGGTGAGTTCAACGTGCTCTCCGAGGCGGAGCGCCTGCGGGGGGCTGAAATCCTGCTTCGGACACCGCGAGGAGGAGCTGCCGCGGTGATCGGCGTCCAGGCTCCAGACAGAGAAACGGCGGTGCGGCTCGCGCGCCACGCGGAGGCGAAGGGCGCGGACGCCGTCATCTCCCTGCCGCCGTATCACCGCTCCGTTACGCTCGATGCCGTTGCGGATTACTACCGGTCGATCGCGGGCGCTGTCCGACTGCCGGTCTTGGCGCGCGGCTCGTCCGGAACCATGCCGGCTTGTGAGTTCGTGGACGTGGACGTCCGAATCTACAACCTGGCCGCCGCCGGCGAGATGGCGGAAGCAAGGGCTCTGTTCGAAAAGCTTTTGCCCATGATCAACCTGGAAGAAACCTACGGAATAGGTTTTGCAAAAGCGGTGCTCGTGCGTCGCGGGATTTTCAAGACGGCCAAACGGCGCGGCATCCCCGAACTGAAAGTGCTCGATTCGGCCGACGAACAAGAAATGGAAGGCTGGTGGCGCGACCTTGTCCCGTACCTGACGGTCTAATTTTGCGCGAAGCGCGTCGTCAACAAGAGCCAGCCACGCCAAGTCACCCTAAGCCCGCCGCTGTTTTTTGCCCGCTTCGAGGAGGATAGATCTCAGCCGGCGCGCCACGATCAGCTCATCACCTGGCTGCATCATATAGGGCGTGACGGCCACTCCCTTGCGCTCATCGTCCACCAGGCAAACAATGCTCGGTTCACCCTGTTCAAGCTGCGTGGCGCAATCGGCCCGGGTCAGTCCAAGCGCCGCCTCGTCCCAGGATACGCACAAGTGGGGGACGTGGTTGGCGACCTCGGGCACAAACCTTTCGGTGCGAATGCCCGGAACGGCCGAAACCATCCGTTCGATCTGACCTAGCTTTCTTTCCCAGGTTTTCCATTCCTGGTCGTGATCAATCTTGAGATAGCGCTCCACGGCTGCAAACATGCCGACGATTTCCTCTTTGCCGACTTTCATGCCGCGGCCGATCGTATCCTCGTTGGGGTTGTTGTTGAGCAGCGCCGCCTCGATCAGGTCCTTTCGTCCGAGAAGCAGGCCGGCACATTGCGGCCCGCGCAGGCCTTTCCCGCCGCTGAACGCCACTAAGTCAAAGCCCATTTTATTGTATTCGCTCAAGTGCGAAACCGGCGGGACGTCGGCTGTCAACTTCCACCAGCCGCACGCCGGCATTGCGGACGGCATGGTCGAAGCCGTTGCGATGCGATTTCTGCACCACGACTTCGGTTTTCATCCCCGTCGTGTCGGGGATCCGGCGGATCTTGTCCGGGTCCTTCCCCGCCACGCACGCCGCCGTCGCCAGCGTCATTGCCCCGGCGGCGCCGCTCGTGACCATCGCAGCCTCCACGCCGACCCATTGGGCGATTTGCTTTCCTGCCGCGGCTTGCAACTCCTCGAGGTAAACGTAATGTTCGCCGGCCTGGCGCATGGCTTCGGCGACCTCGGGGGGGAGCAGCGACCCGGTCAAATACGTGTAAGTCCCTTTGGCGTTGATGCGCGTCCGGACGCCCAGCCGCTCGTAGATGTTTTTCTTCGCCCGAGGACTCGCGGCGCGGCGTTCGGCCGATAGCAACCGGCCCGATATCGCGGCGAGAGTTGCGAGAAACCCGCCCTCCGCAATTAATTGACGCCTGGAAAAACGCCAGTCGGACCATGCCATCTCATTTTCCTCCGCAGATAAACCGGATGCTGTTGCCAGCCGCACCCTTATAGTTTCACCTGGCGCAAGTCGATCTTGCTCCTCTCCCATTCGCCGAGCCCCAAGGCGCCCGCGATCTCGACGTGTTCGGGCTGCCGACGGACGAACGTGCTGACCTGATCGGGCGCATCCTCGGCGAGTTTTTTCATTCCAACCGAGACGCGCTTGGCGTCAATCACGTCCCAGCCCACATGGTCGAGCGATACCGGATCGGTGGCGAAGTAAATCGTGTTGTGCTCCCAGACGAACTCGGACCGCGCGCTGGGCCCGCCGTGATAGACCCCCTTCACGCCGTCGAGAATATGCAGCACGGCCTTGTTTCGAATCACCGGCATCGCCACAACCGCCGGGATAAAAGCATTGCAGGCGTTGAGGCTGGGGCTGGAATGGCTGCGATTGACGTTGTTGACCAGGCCGTGCGAGAGGTTCTTGAGCGCCAGCGTGATTCCGGCGGACTGGTGATCCTTCAGGACCGGGACGTTGACCAGTTTATGGACGTCGCGGGTGATAAAGCGGGCGGCATAGGACCGGCGCGCCGTAACGTTTTCGACCCCGAAGCTCGGCAGCGTCAGCGCCATGTCCATGTAGTGGTCCGGGTCGTATCCTTCGATCGCCTGCTGGACGGAATCATAGTCCTCGGCGGCGTAGGAGATCCGGACGCCCTCCGGCAACCATTTGTCATAGCCGGCGGTGAAGAACTGGTGACGGTAGCGGTCGTAGGCGACGATGTCCCGCCGTTTGACGCCAGCGGCTTCCAGGCCCGCGATGATCTCACGGACAATCGTCGCGTCCGACTTCACCAGCGGCTGGCCGACAGGATTGAGCTTGATTCCCACCACATCACCTGGCTCGAAGAACCGCCGCCAGGCGCCGGCCCAATCATCTGCTCCAGTAAGTTCCATCATGCCGCGGCGCATCATCTGCCGGACCTGTTCGGCTTGGTACTGACCCGAAACAAGCACCGCTGTGTTTTCGATTGCGGCCACGCGGCCTCGGTAAGGGCCTGGCATTCGGAGTGAACCAGCTTCGGACTTCGACTCGGATCTTGACGCGACTGCCAATTGCCTCGCGCTCCCCAGTGCGGCCCCGGCGGCAAGCCCGGCACTCATCGCTTTGAGGCACTGACGGCGGCTGAAATTCATATCGGCCTCCTCTCCAATGGTCTTTCTATCTCTGAAACGGGCGCTTTACAACCCAAAATTCGTTCGCCGTCCGCCGCACTTCGAAACTGCCGCATGCCTGGGCTGATGTGGGTAGTCACGTCACAAGACTGCTTCCGGCACCGGTCGAGGCCGGCGAACTCGCGCTGGTTGAAGGCGGCGGCTTCACATTCGTGCTGGGCGACGGCTTTTCGCCTGCTGGCAGATGCTAACGCATTGCTGTTGGCGCAAGACAACATACGGCGCAGGGGGTGTAATTGCTCGCCAAAAGAGTGGGGTCATTTCCCCGCGGATTGCTAGGGTTTTACCCTCCTTCCCAGTCACGACCGTTCTGGCGATAGTGCAAGGTGCAAGCTGAGCAAGGACACATGACCGATGAGGAGGGAAAATGACTTCTAATAAAACCGCAAATCGGCGTTCAACTAGACCAGTCGCAGCGAGCTTGATATTAGGGCTGCTGTGTTGGTCGCTGCCCGGTAGCGCGCAAGCGCAGTGTATTGCCACTACGCAAGCGTCGGCAGGCATCACTCTGGCCGGCGCCGCCACCGTCGTTGGCGCCACCTCAGTGGCCGGCGCCACAACCGTCGCCACAGCCACCACCATGGCGGTGGGCAGCACGATAGCGGCGGGGACCGTTGTGGTCGCGGGTAGCGTGGTAAACAGCGAAATTGTGGTAGTCGATACCATGCTATTTGCGAACACATTTGTGAGCAGCACCACCGTTCTGGCTGCGGGTAGTACGCTGGCCTTCGGCTCCACATTCGCGTCCAGCACCGTTTTTGCGGCCGGCACCGTTATTGCGGCCGGGACCACTTTTGCGGCCGGCACTGTATTCGCGGCGGGCACGGTTGTAGCCGCGGGTAGCATCGTGGACGTGACCTATTTTTCAGCAGCAACCACACTGGTTTCTGCCACCACAGTGGGCTTCAGCGCCGTTCTGGCCGCGGGTAGCACGCTGGCGGTCGGCAGCACCTTCGGAGCCGGCACCGTCATAGCGGCCGGCACGACCGTAGCCAGTTCCACCGTGATAGCGGCGAGCAGCACACTGGCAGCCACGAGCTTTTTGGCAGCCGGTAGCGTTATCAACGGGGTCGGTGTAGTGAGAACTACCTCATTAGTCGCAGCTACCTCTGTGTCAGCGGCCACCGTTCTTGTCGCGGGCAGTACCATAGCAGAGGGTACGGTGCTGGCCGCTGGAACCGTTCTCGAGTCCGGAACCACGTTCGTCGGATCCGCCACGGTGATCGGACACACCCACTTCCATGGCCACAGCCATGTGGTGGCAGCGGGCAGCATCTTGGCGGCCGGCAGCGTTGTGACAGCCGGCAGCATTGTAAACGGAGCCGCGGTGGCCTCCGATACTACTCTAGTCTCAGCGACCTCGGTATCGGGAGCCACGGTTCTAGCCGCGGGCAGTTCGGCGGAAGCCGGAAGCTTTCTGGCAGCCGGTACCCAGGTGTTGTAAAAGCGGGCGTCTTAAACAGCCCAGGGGCGTGGTGCGCCGCGCGCCGCCCTATGTCTACATCGGGTGGGAGAGCAGTGGCCCTGTTGCTGCCGACTGCTCCCTCCCGCTCCGGTGGCCCTCGACAGTTTGTGCGTGCTGAGGGGTCGCCACAGAATTACAGTTACCATGTTGCTCGCCTTCGACTCAGCATTGTCATTCGTCTTAGCTTAATGGCGAACAGAGGATGAGAGAGAAACAAACTATGGCTCGCCGCAATCCTAAATCAAGAAGGAGCCCAAAGTCGTCGGAAAAGCCCGCAGGGAAGCGCCCTCCGAAGTACGCTTCTCCAAGAAGCGTTGAGGAGCAAGCCCGGAAATTGGACGAGGAGGAGAACAGCTTGATTATCACATACGACAAGTTCCACCCAAACTTGAACTACACAATCTCTCCGCGCCCGAAAAAGTAAGCGTTATTTTTGTGGCGAACCCTGAGGGCTCTCTGCAATTATCCTCGGACCCGAAGACGTCAATCCGGGGGCTGCAGGGTCTTTGCCGCGGCCGTGCTCGATTCAACAATCCCCTTGGAGATGGCGTAGCGAGTCAGACCGGCAACGTCGTGGATGGCAAGCTTGTCCATGAGGCGCTGGCGGTGCCTCTCAACCGTCTTGATGCTGATCTCCAGGTGGGCGGCGATTTGTTTGTTGCCTTCGCCTTCCGCGATCAGTTGGAGCACTTCGAGCTCGCGGGAGCTCAGCAGATCGGTCCGCTTCTTGACGGGAACACCCCGGACAACAGTCTCGCGATAATGATCCGCCAGCCGCTTGGAAATGGCAGGACTATAGTACGCGTTGCCCTTCTTGGCTTCGCGGATGGCTCGGACCACGTCCGAGATGTCGGCCTGCTTCAACAGGTAGCCCGCCGCGCCCGCCTCGGTCAACTGGTGCACGTATTCATCGTCGCTGTAAGAGGAGAGAATGAGCACGCGTGAGGAGGGGACTTCCTTGACGATCTGGCGGGTGGCTTCCAGGCCGGTGAGCTGCGGCAAAGCGATATCCATCACGACCACGTCGGGCTTGAGGGTCTTGGCGAGCCGAACGGCTTGTCGGCCCGTCTCGGCTTCGCCGACGATCTCGATGTCGCGCTCAGTCTGCAACAGGGCGCGGAGTCCCTGCCGCACCACCGTGTGGTCGTCGGCGATTAACACAGTGATCTTCTCCATGGCATCTCCCGCGGGATCATAAAAGCCGGAAGCGTTTATTCCGACGGGGTGGATTGGTCTTGAGGGTGCCGGGGTGCTTCCGGCTGTCGAAAGGAATCTCCACCTCAACGGTTGCTCCTTCGCCGGGCGCGGATTTGACCGCAAAGGAGCCGTTAACCTGGCGCACGCGCTCCCGCATGCCCAGCAGGCCCAGGCGCTTTTCCCCTTCGGGGGAGGGCCGCTGATCTACCGCAAAGCCCTTCCCGTTGTCTTTGATTCGCATCTTGATGCCGTTGTTGACGGGGCGCAGCGTGATCTGGACTCGACTGGCATGCGCATGCTTGGCCACGTTCGTCAGACTTTCCTGGGCGACGCGGAACAGCACGGTTTTCTGTTCGGCGTTCAGGTTGCCCACGTCGTCGCCCTTGAAGTGCACGCGCAGCCCGCTACGCTCCACGTACTCTTTCAGATACGAGCGCAGCGCAGGCAAGAAGCCCAACTCGTCCAGCATCGTGGGCCGTAATTCACGGGCGAAGGTTTGCACCGTGGCCATCGCTCCCATCAGCAGGCCCCCGATATCGGCAATCTTCTTGCTGAGCAGCGCGGCTGCCTCCGCGGCCCCGTCCCGTTGCAACACGGCAAGGTTCATGTTGACGGCGGTGAGGGCTGTGCCGACTTCATCGTGAAGTTCGCGGCTGATGCGCTTGCGTTCCTCCTCCTGCACCTGCAACATGCGCATGGCCTTCTGGTGCTGGCGAATGAGGCGCTCCCGCTCTTCGACAAAACTGACGCCCACCGTATTGGCGATGCGATTGGCGGCCGGTTCGTAAGCATCGAGCACGCGGTTGAGCAGTTCGAAGTCGTTCTGATATTTCTCGAACAGGGAGCGGGCCAGGACGTCGCGCAACAGCAGAACAATCCCCAGCACTTCCCGTGTTTCCACGCCCCGCGGGATGATACGCTCGGACAGGTCCCGGGCGTAAGCTTGCAGGGCGGCGACGCTGCCGGTTTCCAAAACCTTAAGGTAATGGTCGTACGTGGACGTCGCTTCCGAAAAAATCTCCACCTGGCTCATGGCCGTGAGCAGCTTCGCCTCGCGAATGCGCCTGGCCCATTCCTTGCGGAGCTGGGCGCGGTTCGCCCGCAGGTGCGCCACGAGTTCGCCCAACAGCTCGGCGCTGCTTTCGCCCGACGAGCGGGCTGTACGATCTGCCTCAGAACTGCCCACGGCGTTAGACCCTCCCCCCTGGAACACATTTACGCACCACGGCGCAACGAAGAGCACCGAGACTAGGAGCAGCCGTATGCCTTTAGGTACGCAAAATAGCTCTTCGCACATCCATAAGCAAGCGTAATCACAAAGGCCTGGCACATCTGTTCGCAAAAGACCGGGCCGTCCACCCGTTAATGAAAATGCCAAATTGAAAGCGAGTAGCGAGCGATTAGCGCAGACCTCCGCTCTTGAGGTCTGCGGCTGGTCATACGAAGGACCGCAGACCCGAAAACCGCAGGTCTGCGCTACGGCTATTTGCGGAAATTGCGTTTGAGTTGACACGTGGTAGGGGCACGCCATGGCGTGTCCCTAGACCCGCCCCTCCTGCATACCCCGACACGTCGCGGTGTCCACGATCCGTCGGGTCTATCGTTTATAGATGACCTTGCCGCGCTGTATGACGATCTGAGATAGGGGAACCATGATACCGGCCATAAACCCGACCCACCCCACGGCGAGGGCGGCCAGCTTCTGTCGGCGCTGGCAGTTCCGGGCGCCCGAGATGGTGGAGAAATTCAAGGGCGAACTGCATCGCGTGGTGGCTTACCTCGGCTGGCCGGCTCGCTGGCGGCATCGCCTGCGCGTCATGGGCCAGAGACTCGGGCAAGAACTTCAGGGCGACAAAGCGGCCGACCTTAGTGTCCTCGGCATTATAGGCCACGCCCATGCCGCCGCCGTCCAGCTTCTCCTGGATGTGGTAGTGGAAAATCGTCCTGCCGGTGATCGCCGAACCGGCTGGAGTTGATTCCGAGATCGCCATAAGTTGCAGCTATTTTAGTACGGAGGAATCGGTAAACCAAAACAGCATCGTAAGGTGAGCCATCTTGCGGGATGATTGACCTCTTGGCACAATCAACGAGCGATGAAATTTAGCCATCTGCAATTTCGAAAATGAATAATTCTTCGATTTATTACAGGCTGACGATCTTTCTTGGTGCCTTCCTACTTTTTGGAGTGCAACTCTTGCTGGCCAAGTATTTCTTGCCGTGGTTCGGTGGCGCGCCTGCCGTGTGGACCACTTGCATGCTTTTCTTTCAAACGCTGCTACTGGCTGGTTATGCGTATGCGCACGGACTGGCCAATTGGTTCAGCCCTCGGGCACAGAGGGTTTTCCATTCTTCTCTTGTGCTCGTCTCGCTGGCCCTGCTGGTTTTTCTGGCAATTGTATGGCCTTCCCCCGTCACGCCGGACGCTCGATGGAAACCACTAGCTGTTGAGCAGCCCATCTGGAGCTTAATTACCCTCCTCGCGGTGAGTATTGGGCTGCCGTACTTCGTTCTTTCGACGACGGGACCGCTCCTGCAGGCCTGGTTTGCGCGCCTTCAGCCGCATGAGACTCCTTACCGGCTCTACGCTCTGTCGAATCTGGGTTCATTCCTTGCCCTCTTGAGCTATCCGTTCCTTGTAGAGCCTTGGTTGACGCTCAAAATGCAGGCGCGTCTCTGGTCGATTGCTTTCCCTGTTTACGCAATAGGGTGCGTGTACTGCGCTCTGCTTTCCGGACGTGAGAAAACCTCGGAGGGGGCCTCATTCTTGCGCGACGACAATGGCGAAACCAGCGAGGATGGCTATGCTGAGCTAAACAGGCCCGGCCTGGGAAGCTACGTGCTCTGGCTAAGCCTGGCTGCGTGTGGTTCGGTCATGTTTCTCGCTTCGACAAATCAGATGTGTCAAGACATTGCAGTCGTCCCTCTCCTCTGGACTCTGCCGCTCAGCCTATACCTGCTATCTTTCGTCATCTGCTTCGAAAAGTCAGCTTGGAATTCCCGCGGCATTTTCCAACCTGCCTTTGGAATCGCCCTGTTTGGTGCTTGTTACGTACTTAACAGAGGCTTGCTGCCCAGCATCATCGGTCAAGTCGCAGTCTATTCCTTCGCCTTGTTTACGTGCTGTATGGTGTGCCATGGTGAATTGGCTCGATCGAAGCCGAGTCCCCGTTTTCTCACTTCGTTCTATCTGATGGTCGCCGTCGGCGGCGCCCTCGGAGGGATTTTCGTGGCGCTGATCGCCCCTCACGTCTTCAAATCTTTCTGGGAATATCAGCTTGGCTTGTGGGGCTCAGCGCTGCTCATGTCCCTCCTCCTCATGCGGGACAAAAACTCCTGGCTTTATTGCAGCAGGTTCGGGCTGGCCGCTGTAGCCGGAGGCGCAGCGCTTTTGCCGGGATTCACGGCATCGGCCCCGTCCAACAAGGTGAGCCCCTCGGATTTGACCCCTCCGGTGCTGGGCTTGATCGCAGCCATCTTGTTCATGCGGAGGAGTCAGAGAGGTTTTGACGCTGCTCGAGCACGGGCAGTTCCGTTGTACTGCGGAGTTGCTTTAATTATCCTCGGTGCGGTCCTTTTTTTCAGTGCACGTGGGCAGTTGCCAGACACCATTCTGAGGGCACGAAACTTCTACGGTGTGCTCACGGTGCGTGAGCTTAACGCCCACCAGCAGGACTGGCGCGCGTATGCCCTGATTCATGGCCGGGTATCCCACGGGTATCAATTCCGCGCACAAGCCAAACGTGATCTGCCTACCGGTTATTATGGTTCGACCAGCGGGTTGGGCCTGGCTTTGCTGCATCTTCGCCAACGGGACCGTGCGCAGTCGCCAAACCAGGAGCGTCTCCGAATCGGAGTGGTCGGCCTGGGGGTGGGCACTCTGGCCGCTTACGCTCGACCGGGAGATTATGTTCGCTTCTACGAGATCAACCCTGAAGTTGTGCGGATTGCGAGGGACAGCCGCTACTTCACTTACTTGCAGAACTGCCGCGCCAAGCTCGAGGTGATCCAGGGCGACGCTCGCCTTTCCATGGAGGATGAACTCCGCCGCGGAGAACCACAGCAGTTCGACTTGCTGGCGATCGACGCCTTCACTGGCGATGCGGTCCCCGTACACCTTCTTACCCAGGAGGCGTTTCAGATTTATTTGAGCCAGATCAGAAAGCCCCAGGGTTTAGTTGCTGTCCACATAACTAACTCTTACCTCGACTTGAGCCCTGTCCTCAAAAGAGTCGCTGAACATTTTGGGCTCAGGTATCTCTTAATCCACACACTCGGAGACGGAAAAGTCGTCGGGGAAAGCTCCTGGGTGCTGCTTTCTCAGGATGGGGAATTCCTGGATTCCCTTTCACCTTCCGTGCCCATAGTTTCGAAGGAAACGGGCAATCCAGCGGTCCGCTTGTGGACCGATGATTACAGTAATCTCCTTCAAGTTTTGCGCTGGTAGGGGTCCCATCCTTCTACCTTCAGCAGCTTCGGAAACGACAAATAGGCCGTTCCGACTACCGCTAAGAACCATGCACCTCCCGGTGTTTCGGCCCCGCTAGACCTGAGCCCTTCCTATTTTCGCACTCCCGAAAAAGGGCTTGACTTGGCTTCATATGTGTGTATGATTACACTCATATGGAGATCGCACCCCAAGGACCCCGAGCCGCCCGACTCCGCCAGCGCAAGTTCGAACTCCTCCGGCGTTTCCCCATCCCGTCGGACCTGCTGCCCGGTTCGCTTTCGCTCACCCACCGCCGTTGTGGTCAGCCGACCTGCCACTGCGCCACCGACAACAAGGGACACCCCGTTTGGTCTCTCACCTTCATGGCCGGGGGCAAGAAGCGCGTCGAGCGCATCCCCAAGGAATGGGTCGAGGAAGTTCAGCGCCTGGTGGATGCGGGTCGGGAGTTTAAAGAGGCCGTGGCCGAGGTCTTCGCCGCCAACGCGCAACTGCTGG
>QHZN01000296.1 GCA_003225365.1 Acidobacteriota bacterium | reverse complement strand
GGGGAAGGTGAACAGTCTCCCAGCCGGAATCGTCGTAACCGGGCTTTTCCGCGCCGATGAACTCGGCTTCGACGGCCGCGCCAGGCGAAGCCTGACGCTTGAAGCGCCAACCGGCCGTAAGAGGCAGCCGCAGGCGAAGCTCAGGCTCACCCCCTTCATTTCGATTCTCTACGGGAATCCCGCGAGCGCCTGGTCCAAGGGCCATCGCGGTGGCGAACAGCGCCGCCACGAGGAAAAATGCAAATCGAGGGGAATCCCATCCCGTGGTTGTCTGGCGCATGGTGACTTCTCTCCACAATGCGAAGGGGGAATCCTAGCGCATTATTTGAAGCGCGGAAATATTTATGCCGCTGCCTGGAAGTCCGCAAAACAACGCTTGGCAACTACAACCGTTTTGGGTAATCTCTAGGATCTTAGTTGTTAGCGGCAAGAGCCCTGAACGATGAGCGCCGGATTTCGGGGGTTTGGGGCGCCGCCCCAGGAGACAATCGCGTCTCGATGATTCAGGTCGAACATCTCACCAAGCGCTACGGTCCGACCGTGGCGGTTTCCGACGTCAGCTTCGAAGTCCAAAAAGGCGAGGTGCTGGGTTTTCTCGGGCCGAACGGCGCGGGCAAGACCACCACCATGCGGGTCATTACGGGATACCTGCCTCCGACGGAAGGAAAGGTTACAGTTGCAGGCTTTGATGTGGTTGAAAACCCGATCGAGGCAAAACGCCGCACGGGGTATTTGCCCGAGACCCCGCCCGTCTATCCCGATATGACCGTGCGTGAGTATCTCGGATTCGTGGCGCGTATCAAAGCGGTTCCGCGGGCCGAGGTCAAGAAACGCGTAGAAGAGACGTGCGAGAAAAGCGCTGTGACCGAGGTGCGAGACCGGCAAATCGGCAAGCTCTCAAAAGGCTATCGCCAGCGCGTGGGTCTGGCGCAGGCGCTCATCCACAACCCCGAAGTGCTGGTGCTCGACGAACCCACGGCCGGGCTTGACCCGAAACAGATTATCGAGACGCGCGAGCTGATTAAAAACCTCGCGGGACAGCACACCGTGGTCCTCTCGACGCACATCCTGCCCGAGGCTTCGAAGACTTGCCAGCGGGTGGTGGTCATCAACCACGGCCAAGTGGTGGCGGTGGGGACGCCCGACGACCTGACCCGACGGTTGCAGGGGTATGAGACAGTTCTCGTGACCGTCGAAGGGCCGGCGGCGGAAATCATCGATAAGCTCCAGCGACTGGAAGGAGTGAACCTGGTGGAGCCGCGCGACGCCTCCGGCCCGCGCGTCACGATCGAGCTCCACGCCGAGCGCGGCCACGACGTCCGGCCCGAGGCCGCCCGCGCCGTGGTCGAGTCGGGCTGGAAATTGTTCGAGATCAAAACCAGCGGCCTGAGCCTGGAAGAAATCTTCTTGCAGTTGACGACGAAGGATTTGGGCGAGCAGGCTGTCAATTAGTCCTTTGTCCGTAGTCCCTTGTCCTTTGCAAAGGACGAAGGACCAAGGACGAAGGACCGAGAACCATCTAAGAGCATGAGAAACATCTTAGCGATGGCCGGCAAAGAGTTGCGCGCCTACTTCCACTCTCCCATTGCTTACGTAGTGATGACGATTTGGACGGCCATGACGGGCTTCGCCTTCTATCTCCACCTGTGGGTTTACACGAATGAGATTTTTCGCATGCAGATGATGGGCGGCATGGGTGCGCCGCCTATCAGTTTGAACGACGTCATCATCCGGCCGATGCTCGAGGGGTTTCTTCTGGTCGTGCTGCTGTTCCTGACGCCGGTCATCACCATGCGCCTTTTCGCGGAAGAAAAGCGCAGCGGCAGCATTGAGCTGCTCCTCACATCGCCCGTTACCGACCTCGAAATCATCCTCGGGAAGTATGCCGGCGCGTTCCTGCTGTTGCTCTCGTTGATTGCGCTGACTTTTGTTTACATCGGCTTGTTGTTCATTTATGGAAATCCGGACCCCAAGCCGGTTATCGTGGGCGCCCTCGGCATGCTCCTTTTCGGCGCCGCGCTGCTTTCCATCGGGATGTGGATTTCGACCTTCACCAAGAACCAGATCATCGCCGGAGCCATCACGCTTGCAGTGCTCCTCCTGCTCTACATCCTGGTGTGGCTGCGGGATGTCGCCATGGGGTCGGTGGGCCAGCTTATCGCCGGTCTGTCTCTAGGCGTTCATATTGAAAGCTTTGCCAAAGGGGTAATTGACGTAAGTGACCTGGTTTACTACCTCTCGGTCGTTTTCCTGGGCGTGTTTCTAACCGCGCGCTCTGTGGATGCGCTGAAGGGCAAACCGTGACAAAGCAGAAGTCAGAAATGAGAAGACAGAAGACAGAAGACAGAAAACGAAAAGGCAGAGGGTGAAGGATTAAGGGTAAAGGGTAAAGGCTGAAGGTAGCGGGAAAGGCCCTTTGGTTGTCATTCTGATCCCGCAAAGCGGGAGAAGAATCCCTCGGTAACTTTTTGAACGCCAAAGGGGGATGCTTCGCGGAGTTTAGCATCACAAACCAGATGGTTTAAAGCGGGGTTGAGAATCGAATAAGTATGCTGGTGGTTTACACGATGGTGGTAGTGGCCATCGTGATCTTGGTCAACGTGGCGGTCAGCCGCTACGGCGACCGCCGCTGGGACCTGACTTCGGCGAAGAAGTTCAGCATCTCGCCCGAAACCGTCAAGGTGCTGAAGGGTCTCAACGACAATGTGGATATCTACGCCTTCAACGATGCGCGAGGGATGCAAGCGGACCGAGACTTGTTAGACAACTACACCAACGTGACTCGGCGCGTGACGGCGCATTACGTGGACCCGAATCGCCAGCCGGCTCTGGCAAGGCAGTTTGAGGTCCGCGCCGCGGGGACCATCGTGGTGGCCGAAGGCGGGCGGCACTACGCCGCTTCCTCCGCCGACGAACAAGGCATCACGAACGCGTTGATCCGCCTCACCAAAGGGTTGAAGAAAGCTTGCTTCATCGGGGGCCACGGCGAGCGTGACCTTGAAAGCGCGGAGCGCGACGGCTTCCAGCATTTCAAAAAGGGGCTGACGGACGAGAACTATACGGTCGAAACTCTGACGCTGCTGACCGGCAAGAACGAGATTCCGGCCGACTGCGCCGTGACGGTGATTGCCGGCCCGCAACACGACTACGAGCCCCCCGAGATCGACACGCTGCGGAAGTACGTGACGGATGGGGGGCGCCTCCTCGCGATGCTCGATGCAGGTGTGGAGACGCCGAACCTCGACAAGCTCTTCGAAGGTTGGGGCGCGGCGCCCGAGAACGACCTGGTCGTCGATCTGAATCCGGTGGCGCAGCTTTTTAATACCCCGCCGTATATGCCGGTCATCATCAAGTACGGGACCAGCCCCATCGTCGCGCCGCTGAAGCAGGTGATGACGCTCTTTCCCCTGACGCGCTCCTTCAAATTGAGCAAGCAGTCCACGTCCGCCATATCGGACGATTCGCTTTGTGAAACCTCCGGTGATAGTTTCGGCTCGATGGGGTTTAATCCGAAGACTCAGAAAATCGCCTACGACGCCTCAAAGGACGTGAAGGGGCCGCTCACGGTTGCCGCTTCGGGGACTCTCGCGGGGGCGGACCCGAAAAAACAGGGGCGCTTCGTGGGGTTGGGCACTTCGCTCATCGCCGCGAACGCGTATCTCAAGTTTCAGGGTAACTCGGACCTGGTGATGAACATGGTAAACTGGCTGAGCGCCGAGGAAGACCTGCTTTCGATCCGGCCGAAGCCCCCGGAAGCCCAGCACCTGGACTTGACCCAGGCGCAAATGCGAAAGATTCTGATCCTCGGCGTCATCGGCGTGCCCATCCTGATCATTTTCGCGGGCGTAAGCGTCTGGTGGCAGCGTCGGCGATGAGGAAGAAGTACAACAACACCATTATCGCGGCCTTCGTTCTCATTTTCCTCACGGGCGGCTACGTCCTTTACAGCCGGCACAAATCCGCCGAGCCCGCAAAAACCGAAACCAAGACTGAGGAAAAACTCCTGGCGCTCGCAAGCAGCCACGTTCAATCGTTCACGCTCTCGCCGCGCGGGGGAGTTGCAGTGACTTGCGCCAAGTCGGGCGCCGTGTGGACCATCACCGCGCCGAAGCACCTTCCGGCCGACTCTACGACCGTCACGTCGCTCCTCGACACCCTGACCGGCGCCACTGTGAACGAGGCGATCGAACAGAACCCGAAAAGCCTGAAGGACTACGGGCTCGACCCTCCCGCCCAGACGCTTAGAGTCGAGACCGACTCGAAGCCCGCCCAGTTCGAGATCAAGCTGGGCGATGACACGCCCACGTCGAGCGGCGTCTACGCGCAATTGGGCGGGAGCCCGCGTGTGGTGACGCTGGCGGCGTATCTCAAGACCTCGCTCGTGAAGAGCCTCTTTGACCTCCGCGACAAGCGCGCCGTGACGCTCGGCCCCGAGCAAATCCGAAAAATCGTGGCGCAATCAAAGGGCCACCGCCTGACGCTCGAAAAGAACCCCGAGGGCGTGTGGGATCTAGTGGTGCCGCCCGCGGTGCGCGCCGACAAGTACGCGGTCGAAAATCTCGTGGACCGGCTCCGCGACCTCCAGATGCAAAGTATTGTTGCGGACGAGAAAAAGCAAGCGGCCAAGTACGGGCTAAATTCGCCAACGCTCCGCATCGAAGTGAACGGGCCCGGGGGGAGCCAGACGCTCCTGGTGGGGAAGAAGGACGGCGACCGGTACGACGCCACCAACTCCGCTCTCGATCCCATCTTCACTCTCAACGCGGATATCCTCACGGATTTCGAGAAGGACCCTGCGGACCTTCGAGACAAGGACCTGTTCTCCTATTCCGCCTTCGATGTCAAGCAGGTGTCGGTCACCACGTCCCAGGGCCGGCGCGTTCTCGAGAAGGACAAAGGCAAATGGACTGAGACTCAGCCCAAGACCAAGGCCGAGCCCTCCGACAAAGTTGAAGCGCTCCTCGACCGCCTGCGCGAGCTGCGCGCTTCGTCGTTCCCGAAGGCCGGCGGCCTGGCTTCGTTTGGCCTCGCCAAGCCTGCCTATCAATTCGAGGTCCACTTTGGCGCCGAGAATAAGACCGAGACGGTTGAGATCGGCAGGGCGGGCGACAAAGTGTTTGCCCGCCGCTCCACGGACCCGCTGCCTTGCGAACTCCCCAAGAACGCCCTCGACGACGTCGAAAAAGCCCTCAAAGACCTTCCCCAGTAGTTACATCTCTTGGGATGTTCCGCGCGCAGCTCAAAAAAGACGTCCGTCGTCCCTTGTCCTTGGTCCGTAGGTTTGAACTGTCGAAAGACCGTGTGCCTGGGCCGGGCGCGGTCACCGACTGGAAGACGCGCCGCCATGTTACAATACGCAGGGTTGCTTAAGCGGAGGGTCAGGGGCGTGCAATTTCATATTGAACTGGATCGAGAGAGGGACGGGCGCTGGATTGCGGAAATCGTTTCGCTTCCCGGCGTGATGGCGTATGGGAAAACGAGGCAGGAGGCCATCGCCAAGGTCGAAGAACTCGCCCTGCGCGTTGTGGCCGACCGGATCGAGGAAAGGAAGACTCCGATTCGCCGCTCCGAGCTTTCGTTCGCCTGCAAATGAGCCAATGGCCGAGCACGAAAGGGCGCAAGGTGCTCCGTGCGCTCTTCAAAATCGGCTGGCAGGTCAAGGAACATAAAGGCTCGTCCCACATACAGCTCGTTCACCCGGCCTACGGTGAGTTTACGTGGGCCTTCCGTGACAGCGAAGAAATCGGCCCTGTCATGCTTGCCCGCATTGCCAACACACCGGAATGAAGCCCGAAGACATCTGAATCTTGAATCCTGTTACTTGTTTTTCCACACCGGCTTGCGCTTTTCGATGAGCGCGCGCAAGCCTTCCTGCGAGTCTTCGAGTGCGAAGAGCTGGTTAAGGTAAATGTTCTGCGAGCGTTTGAGGGCTTCGTCGAAGGGCCGCCAAGTGCCCTCGAAGATAACTTTCTTGAGGAGTTGAAGCACCGGCCCGCTCTGCGCGGAGATCCGTTTCACCATGGAGTCTACGGTCTCCTGGAGCGCGGATTTCGGCACCACGCGGTTTACGAGTCCCATCATCAAGGCCCGCTCCGCAGTGAGTTCGTCGCCGGTCAGCAGCAATTCCATGGCGCGTTTAGGCCCAATGGTGCGCGGATAAACAACCGCGCCCAGCGGCGGGAACACTCCGTGCCTGATTTCCGGCTGCTTGAAGCGCGCGTTCTCCGTGGCCACCACTATGTCGCAGTAGGCGGCCAACTCACACCCGCCCGCGGAAGCGATGCCGTCCACGACACAGACCACGGGCTTCGAGACTTCGTTCATGGCCAGAAACACGCGGTGGAAGGCCTCCATCATCTGGAAAACCATATCGCTTCTGTAGCCTTCCGCGCCCACGCCCGCAGAAAAGTAG
>QHZN01000295.1 GCA_003225365.1 Acidobacteriota bacterium | reverse complement strand
ATGACCTGGTCGGTGGAGGAATGAAACCGAAACCCGGGCGAGACGAGGTACAGGCGCGGCGGGGCGGGCGCGAGCTCGACGCCGGGGAAGTAGCCGTACTCTCCGAACTGCTTCCGGTCGGCCAGCCATTTGACGCGCAGCCAATAGTCGAGGCCTTGCATGGGCAGGTTGATCTGCTCATCGAGTTTCAGTTCGAGCACCGCCAGACGCCCGGTGCGGGTCGCGGTCAAAATGTCAATGACCCCGCGCTCTGACCCCGAAAACGCCGGCACTTGCGGATAGACGAAGTCGGACGAAAGTTCCGGGTCGATTCTTGTGAGGTCTTGAATCAGCAGGCTTTCGAGCCAGCGTTCAGCCTGGAGGCGATAATAAGGGTGGTTCGGCTCTGCGCTCCGAGCGGCGCGGATTCGTAGCACCTCGTCGACAAACCGGAGAAAGGTCTCCCGGCCTTCTTCTTCGAACCGCCGAATTTCGCCTTCCAGGCCGAAAAAGATGCGCGGCGAGACCAGGCCCTCGATCCGCCCCACTTCCAACCCGCGCACGCGGAGCGAAAGCGCGTTGCGTCGGGCGTCGGGGAAAACGCCAACATCCTGAAGCCGCTCGCCGAGCAGTTCGGGGAGTAGTTTGCGATGTGTTTCGAGAAGCTGTTCGCCCCGTCGGTAATGCGCGAGCTCAGTGGAAATGTTGCCGACGTCGGCAAGGTCCACGGGCTCGAAGCTCGAGTTGCCCTTGTCCCATGCGTAGATTTCGAGGTCCACGGTCCGGCGGTTGAGGCAAGAGGCTCGTTCCGCGCTCGGGCGCGCGGCGCTGGGCGGCAGGAATAATTTCAGCCCCGGAATGGTCAGGCGCTCCGAGCGAGCGCGGAGCCAGTCCAGCCAGATGAGCGCGTGCGATAAGACGGCGTCGGCGGCGGCCGGGGACTCCTGCTCGTCCATTCCTAGGAACGCCCACCCGGACCGGCCTCGCCGGGCGAGCCCCCTCACATACCAGGCCGAAAAGGAGTGCTCGCGGTCGGAGCGGTTGCTGAGGCGCTCGATCTTCCATTCGCGGAATACGCGGCCCAGAAGCTGAGCCAGCGTCTCGCGGGCTTCGGCGCGGGCGGCCGCGGGTTCACGCCGCCGGCCCGCGAGCTGGAGTTCGCGAAACTCCAAAGTCGTCGTTTGGCGCGCGCCCGGCTTGCGCACGAACAAACCCATGCGATCGCGGTCGGTGTAAGCGATATCTTCGACCCGTCGGCCGATCGATCGGTTGGGATTCCAGACCTCGAGCAAGAGCCGGCCGAATTCAATCGAGAATTTCCACCGCGCCGCCGTCAAGTCGAAAACCTCCGCCCCATCTTCAAACAAAATGGGATGGCGGAGCGATTCGAGGAAGCCTACCGCCCGCCCGCGGAGGGCTTCGAGTTGGTTTCGCTCACTCGTATTCGACATACCGCACCGCCGTCGCGGCCAGGCACCGAACGAGCTTACCCGCGGGCGCGTGAAAGCGCCAGCCATGTGGCGCCACTCTCGGAGCAGCGACTTTGCCCTCGCCGATCAGGCCTTCGAGTGGCGGCTTTTCCACAGGGCGCCGAAATTTTCGCTCGACCGGCCGCCGCTAGGGTAAGATTCGGCGTCTATTCTGGGTTTACGGAGCTTCCCTTGTCGAGAACTCCCGTTCCAATTCTTGCAGTCGCCGGCTTGCTCGCAGTGGGGACGGTGATCGCTCAGGACACGAAGTTCTCTCCGCAGGGGGAACAAATCCCCGGGCCGGACTATCAAGACGAGAGCGAACATTGTTGTTATTCGGCGGGCCAGCCTCGCTCGCGGGAAGAAATCGCGCGGGAATGGCTCGCCGACCTCGAACACTGGCGGCTGGAGCACTTGATTCGGATGGGCTTCGACGGGGTCGAGTACGCCCGGCCGGAGTTCCTGTGGACGCAGTCGAGCTTCATCCAGCCGCAGATGATGATCGAAGACCGTTTTTTCTTCGACTCGGGCCGCTACACCGTGGATCGCTACCTTGACGACCTCGAAAAGCGCTACGGTGGAATTGATTCGGTCCTCGTCTGGCACACTTACCCGAATATCGGCATTGATAATCGCAACCAATACGACCTGCTTCGCGATATGCCGGGCGGCGTTGAGGCTTTGCGCCAGGCGATTGAGGACTTTCACCGCCGCGGCGTGAGGGTTTTGTTCCCGGTAATGTTGTGGGACCAGGGGACGCGCGACGTGGGTGAGCCGAATTGGGACGCGACAGCGCGTGCCCTTTCCGCCGTCGGAGCGGACGGCCTGAACGGCGACACGCTGGGCGGCGTCCCGCGCGCATTCCGCGTCGCCTCGGACAAGATCGGACATCCGCTGGCGCTCGAGCCCGAGGGCGGGCCAGCCGACGAAGCGCTGGCCTGGAACAATCTGACTTGGGGCTACTGGAAATTTCCTTTTGTTCCCATGATCAGCAAGTACAAATGGCTCGAGACGCGCCACATGGTGAACGTCTGTGACCGCTGGGCCCGCGACAAGACCGACAACCTCCAGTACGCTTTTTTTAACGGCGTCGGTTACGAAAGCTGGGAGAACATCTGGGGAATCTGGAACGGCATGGACGACCGCGATGCCGAGGCGCTCGGTCGAATTGCCAGGATCGAACGGACGTTCTCGAGTCTCCTCACGAGCCCGGGCTGGGAGCCGCACGCGCCGACGCTCCAGTGGGGAGCTTTCGCGAGCAAATTCCCAGGCCGCGGCTGGACGCTCTGGACGCTCGTCAATCGCAATGAATTCGACCTTCGCGGCGACCAGCTGCGCGTGCGGTTTCAGCAAGGAATGAAATATTACGACCTTTGGCACGGTGAAAAACTTGAGCCAAAAGTGGCGGGCGAATGGGCGACGCTCGGTTTTGAGATGGAAGCCCACGGCTACGGAGCGGTCCTCGCGCTCGACCCGGGCGAGCGCAACACGCTGGTGCTCGACGGCCTGCTTTACAAAATGCATGAACTCTCGCGTAAGCCGCTCGAGACTTTTTCTCACGAGTGGCATTTCCTGCCCCAACATCTGGTCGAGATTCCGCCCACCCAACCGCGCCACGAGGCGCCGCCCGGTATGATTCGAATCCCCGAGACGGAATTCCTCTTCGAAGTCTCGGGCATCATGATCGAAGGCGGGAACGATGTCGGCGTGGACGTCCAGTACCCGTGGGAGGACTCGCCACGCCGCCACCACAGGCACTGGATGAGCGTTCGACCGTTTTTCATTGACCGGCATCCGGTGACCAACGACGAATTCAAGGAGTTTCTCGATGCCACGCACTATCATCCGAACGACGATCACAACTTTCTGCGCGGCTGGAAGAACGGGACGTTTCCGGTAGGCTGGGATAAGAAGCCTGTCACCTGGGTCTCACTTGAGGACGCACGCGCCTACGCGGCATGGGCGGGGAAGCGCCTGCCGCACGAGTGGGAGTGGCAGCTCGCGGCCCAGGGGGCCGACCATCGAGCTTATCCGTGGGGGAATACTTGGGACGCCGAGGTGGTCCCGCAGCCCGACAAGGGCCGAGAGATGCGGGCGCCCAACGATGTGGACGAATTCCCGAAGGGCGCGAGCCCCTTTGGCGTGGAGGATTTGGTCGGCAACGTCTGGCAGTGGACCGATGAGTTCGAGGACACGCACACCCGCGCTGCGATCCTGAGGGGTGGAAGCTACAACCAACCCCAAGGCTCGCTGTGGTATTTCCCCCAAGCTCATCGCCTCGACCAGCACGGCAAGTACCTGCTCATGGCGCCAAGTATTGACCGGTCAGGGACGGTGGGCTTCCGGTGCGTCGTGGACGCAGAATGAGACTATCGGGTGATTTGGCGACCGGGTGATTGAGTGATTGGCTGATTGAGTAATTTTGCGATTGACGATTGCATCCAGCGAATGACGGGCTAGCCAGAACCTTCGCCATCTTTTGCAAGCTTCTTAGCGGCCGCTTTCAATCACTCAATCACCCGACCTCCCGATCGCCAAATCGCTCAATCACACAATCTCCCGATCACCCGATCAATTAGGGACTTGGGATTCGCGGGAATTTCTTGGCCACGATTCCTGCGCCTTCTTTTACAGCGATGATTTGATTGATCGGGACGTCGGTGAGCTTGTCCACCATTCCGCTTGGCCAGGTGATTTCAAGCACGCTAATCTTTGACCGCTGCCCGAGTCCGAAAAAGATTCTGGGGTCCTGAGCGGACATGTAACTCATGCCGCCTTTAGCCTGCTCGACCTGGGTGAAGCCGTCTGCGACGAGCTTCAGGCTCACGCCGATGCCGTCACGATTGGACTTGGTGCCGATCAGAAAGACCTCGAGCCAATGGTTGGCGTTGCCGCCGTCGTTGCGGAGGAGCTCGGGCGCGTCGCCACGGTTATTGACGGCGAGGTCCAAGTCGCCGTCGTTGTCGAAATCGGCGGCGGCCAGCCCGCGCCCGGCGATGGGTCGCGCGAAGTCGGGGCCGAGGGTGTCCGAAACCTTTTGGAATTTCCCCTGGCCCAGGTTGCGGAACATCAGCAGCGGCTCTTTGTAAGTGACCTCGCTGTGATAGAGCTCAATGTTGTCGAGCATGGCGCCGTTCAACTGGCAGATATCGGTCCATCCGTCGTTGTCGTAGTCGAAGAACTTCATGGCGACGCCGCTCAACAGAATCGCTTTGTTGCCGATGCCGGAGCGGTAAGTGGCGTCGTCGAAGGTCCCGTCGTGGTTGTTGCGGTAGAGGCGGTTGAGTTCAAAGTCGAGGTGGGTGACATAGAGGTCTTGCCAGCCGTCGCCGTCCACGTCGGCGGCGTCAATGCCCATGCCCGCCTCGTACTTGCCGTCTTCGCTCGCGGCCACGCCGGAGGTGAACGAGGCGTCCTTAAAAGTGCCGTCGTGGTTGTTGAGGAAGAGGAAGTTGGGCCAGGTGTCGTTGGCGACGGCGATGTCGGTCCATCCGTCGTTGTTGAAGTCGGCGAGCACCACGCCCATGCCCTTGGCTTCGGGTTTTCCCACGCCGGATTTCTCGCTCACGTCGGTGAACGTGCCGTCGTGGTTGTTGTGATAGAGCCGGATGCGCTCACCTTTGTAGTTGTCGGGATGGCAGTAGGCGCGGTAGCCCGGCCGGTGCTCGCCGCACCAGAGGTTGTTCTTCGGCGACCACTCGATATAGTTCGCGACCAGGAGGTCGAGCCAGCCGTCCTTGTCGTAGTCGAACCATCCGGCGCTGGTGGCCCACTGGCTCTCGTCCGCCACACCTGCTTTGGCTGTGACTTCGGTAAAAGTTCCGTTGCCATTGTTGTGATAAAGGATAGAGCGGCCGTAACCGGTGACGTACAGATCCGGGTAGCCGTCGTTGTCGAAATCGCCCACGGCCACCCCCTGCCCGTAAAGACCTTCGGCCCCCACGCCGGCTTTTTCCGTGACGTCGGTGAATGTGCCGTCGCCGTTGTTGCGATAGAGCGCGGAGCGGAGCGGCTTCAGCGGTTTGTAGGCGTCGGTTGCGCCCGACTGCACGAAGTAGAGGTCCATGAGGCCGTCCTGGTTGTAATCAATCCAGCCCACGCCCGTGCCCATGGTCTCAAGGTAGTATTTCTCCGCGCTGGTCGTCGCATCCTGAACGAAGGCGATGCCCGCGCTTTTGGCGATGTCGGTGTAATGCACAGGAATCGAGGAGGGAGGGGCGGCTCGGAACCAGCCAAACAAGGCGGGAGCTTGTTCCACCCCCGCCAGCGCCGCCAGTGCGACTATCAGGAGGGCAACCGCGGCCCTTACACCGTGGTGGCAAACTCCAACCAGAGCGGGGCCGCACAGTTGCGGCCGTGACAATTTGGGTTTTATCGCCACGGGCTAACTATAACGCGTCCGCTGCCCCTGCCTCAATTCCGGGTTGCAGCTCAGTGGGATGCTCCGCAAGCATCCTCACGGACCAATGTGGACGTTAGGATCGACATCACACCCAGAGTCGCCGACAACCCGGTACTTGTATGTTCCCTCGGCGCTGGGCTTAACCGGACCGGAGGGGGTGGTGCCAAGGTCGCGCACCACAAATACAGAGTGTTTAAACGGCGTCTTGCCCTGAAAAATGAGGGCAAACTCTCCGCCGTCGGAAATCCATTTGGCCTGATCTCCTTGTTTCTTATTCAGGTAAGCGTCCGGGTCGCTGACCTGGCAGTTCTCGATGACGATGGATTTGTAGTTAATTCGAAGGTGCCTTTTCCGCTTGGGTTTCTTCTTTCTCTTTTCCTTCATCCGTTCACCTCAGCAATGAAAATCCCACCCCCTGTGGGTTGAACCAGCGGTCCCCAGCGAAGCATATCCCTCTTACCGCGGCCCGCGAAGCTTTTGAAAGCCCGGCATGGCGCGCAGGTTATCGAAGCGCGGATCGTCGCGGATCAAGGCCGTGGGGAGCCCGGCGGCGTGCGCTTTCTCCAGCCAGCGGAGTGCCTCATCGCGATTGCCGAACTGATTGCCGACCAGCGCTGCCTTGAGCAGTACGAAGGGGTCGCGGGGGCTGAAAGCTAGCGCCTGCCGCATGCTGACGAGGGCCAAATCATTTTCACCCAGCATTCCGTGATAAACAGCGACGTCCGCGAGAACCGAGGCATTTTGGGGATTCACCTTCAACCTTTCTCGAGCCAGCTCGATTGCTTGGCGATAGGCGGGCGCGGCCAGCGGACGCTTGCCCGATGCGTAATAGTAGGCATCGCCGAGGTCCCCGTGAAGCTCATAATCGCGCGGGGCAAGTTTAACCGCCTGCTCGATGGCGTGGACTTCTTCGGCAAACCTGCGCAGATAGAAGTAGGTTGTTGCCAAGTTGGCGTAGCCGTAAGCCGAGGGACGGATGGCGACCGACTTTTCCAGATTTGGGATGGCGTCGGCATAACGGCCCATAGCGGCGTACACGCCCCCAAGGTTCGAGTAGCCGCGGAAGCTGTCTGGGGCGAGCGCCACGACCTGAGCAAACATTTTGGCCGCTTCGGCGTAGCGCGCCTCCCCATAGTAGAACGCGCCCAGCCAGCTGTAACCCGCCCAGCTCTGGGGCCGGAGTTGAATCGCCCGGAGGTAGGTCCTTTCGGCTTCCTCCGGCTTTCCTAAGAGTTGTTCGGCGTGCGCGAGGCCGCGATACGCCTCATCGCTGTCTGGATCCCTAGTCAAGGCGTGCTGGAACTCCGTCGCCGCTCTCTCGTAGAGTCCTGTCCCGTTGTCGAGTATGCCCAGGCAGATCTGGGCGGACGCCAGTTTGGGGTCCAGTCTTTCGGCGCGCTTACAGGCGCCTCGGGCCTTGGCGACCCACGCGGCATCGTTCGTGTCCACGTACCTCGACCAGTAAGCTTCCCCCAGGCCCGCGTAGCCCAGAGCGAATTTGGGGTCGAGCGCCAGGGCGTGGCTGAAGACTGTGATGGCGCTCTCAATGTTCTCGGCCTTGTGGAAGTCCTGCAGGTAGCCGCGCCCCTGGAGATACAAATCATAGGCGCTCACCACTTGCGTGCCCCGCGAGGCGAGGGCAATGCGCTGGCTCGAACTGACTTCGAGGGCTAGCATTTCGGCGACGCTTTCGACGACCTGGTCTTCCACCGCAAAGGTGTCGGAGGAAGCGGAGGTCACCGTTCCAGCGCGGAGTTGTCGCTTCGTCCGAGCATCGACAAGAGAGAAGGTCACACGGACCAACTGGCCCGACCTTTGCAAGCCCCCCTCGAGAACAAGGTTGACGCCGAATTCGCGCCGTGCTTCCTCGGCCGTCTTGATGTGTTCGGTGCGTATCTCACCAGCCGGGATGACCTCAACCGTTTTTCCGGCAGACAATTGACCCAACTTAGCGGTCAGAGTCTCTGCCAGGCCTTCCCCGAAGGCCGCAGTTTCCGGACTTCCGCCGACGGCGTCGAAAGGCAGGACGGCGAGTTGTTTGTTGGGAGGGAGGTCGCCGCTGGACGGCATTGTGCGCGCCCCGTTTGGGTTTCTTCTCCAAACAAGCATGGCGACTGCCACAATTCCAAGGACCAGAAGCGAGACGGCGAGATACGAGAGTATCCAGCGAGGCCGCTTGCGTTCCGAGACCTGCTGCGGAAGGAGGCTTGGATGGGTGATCACCTCTCCAGCGGCGGTCAGTTCGTCGAGAAGCGCATGAGCGCTGGCGAAGCGCTCGGCCGGGTTTTTGGCAAGCATCCTCATGACGACCCGCGATATCCCCTCTTTAACTTTCGGGTTGACCTGGTGGAGCGGAGGGGGCGATTCATGGAGGACGCGGTCGCTTGTGGCCATGAAGCTTGCGGCCCGGAAAGGGTGATTGCCGGCGAGGGCTTCGTAGAACACCACGCCCAGAGAAAAAATGTCGGCGCGGGTATCCGCCGCATGTTCGAACAATATTTCCGGCGCCATGTAGGCTGGCGTGCCCCGCAAGGTGCCCGCGGCGGTGTCCAAGCTCCGCGTGGCGGCATCCTTCGCCGGCAAGGAAAGTTCCCGAGCGACTCCAAAGTCGAGGATTTTCACCTCGCCTGCCGTCGTCAGCATGATGTTTTCGGGCTTCAAGTCGCAGTGGATAATGTTCTTCTCGTGCGCGGCGACGAGCGCCTGCGCGCACTGAATGGCCACTTTCAGGAATTCAGTCAGGCTCATGGGCCTGCGAAGGCGCTCGCGCAGCGTTTCACCTTCGATGTACTCCATCACCAGGAAAATGCCGGAGCCCTCTTCGAAGACGTCGAAGATCTGGGCGAGGTGGGGATTGGAAAGGCGCGAGGCGCGCTCGGCTTCCTTCAGGATTCGCCGGCGGTATTGCTCGTCGGAAGCGAGTTCGGGTGCAACGCGCTTGATCGCCACCGAGCGCTTGAGCTTGGTGTCTTCGGCGCGATAGACCTCGCCCATGCCGCCCGAGCCAAGCTTCGCCCGAATCGCGAACCGCCCGATTGTTTTCCCGGTTAGGTCCCCGGAGCGGCTTGGATCCGGGTCTTCGGGATTGAGACTATTGGACATTCGAGCGTGCTCCAGCTCATGGAATGGGCCCAGGTCCGGGAAGGCAGCTACTCCTTCCCTCGCTCCAACACCGCATGGGATTCAGCCATCATACGCCGTGCGCGACGGGATGCAAGCGGAGAGGCGACATGGAATAGCCCTGGTACATCGTATCCCCCCTGT
>QHZN01000190.1 GCA_003225365.1 Acidobacteriota bacterium | reverse complement strand
CTTGAGAGGCGGGACTTTTCTTCGAGCGTCACTGGCGCGTTCATCGCTTCGAGGATCTCACGCGTTACCGCGAGCAGCAGCGCCTGAACATTCTTGGGATCGACCTCGTACGACTTGGCCCACAGATGCCGGTCCGTTGATACATGAATGAGTTGGAGGTTGACCAGCAATCGGTCTCTCCCAGAGCGCTGCACACTGGGCTCGACCATGGCTTGCACATTCAATTCCCGCGCGATCTCGGAAAGCTTCTTGTGCTCGCCTTTGAAGTACATCGAGGACGTGACCGAAGGCACAGTTAATGATTTGACTTGGGCCAAGTGGGTCGTCAGGACATCGGTTAGACCATCTGCGAGAAACTCTTGTTCCGGGTCCCCCGTCAGGTTTTTGCATGGCAGAACGGCCACCGATGCAATGGGACCAACGCCTGTCCGGCCGGTGATTCGATCGCGCAGACCACCGACGTTCGTTCCGAGCAGCGCAGCGAACAACACGGTGAGTACCAGCAAGCCCGTGGCCCACGGCTGCCGCCACCAGGCCATCGGAAGAGCTTGCCCTTCTGCAGGCGCGCGCGCCCCGTTCACCGGATAAATGAAGCGATAACCGCGCTTCGGTAGCGTTTCGATGAACCGCGGACTATCAGCCGAGTCGCCCAGCGTGTCGCGCAGCTTTTTGATCGCGGTGTTCAGTCCGTTGTCGAAATCGACGAATGTATCGGCCGGCCACAACTTCTGCCGCAACTCCTCGCGGGTCAGTACGTCGCCCGGCCTCTCCAACAGCATGATTAAAATTTGGAATGGTTGTTCCTGAAGCCTGATGCGGGCGCCACTCTTGCGCAACTCGCCCGCGCGCAGGTCTACCTCGAACGCGCCGAACTGCAAGACCCGGCTGGCTTGGACTTGAGGTGCCATTACCGCCTCGGGCGATTGCGCGAAGTCTAACACCCAGCCGAGAGAGGTTCAACGCCTTCGACCTGGTACAGACCGGCGTCCAAGTCCTTTCCACTCAAGCGATTCCAACTCCAGGAGGATTCTGGAAAGAGAACAGCTTCCGTGCATTGACCGCCTACATAGAAAACCACGACAGTGGCGCGAGCGGAGAAATCCGGAAGCATAAGGAGGCCGCCATGAAACCCTGCAACAAGATTTTTTGCTCGTTGATTGCGCTGAGCGCTTCGCTCGCACTGATTTCCTGCGGCGGTGGTCAAGCTGGGACTCCGCCGCCGCAGAATCCGCCATCGCAAAATCCGCAACCGTCGATTACTTCTGTCGCGCCAACCTCAGTGCCGGCTGGCGGCTCGGACTTTATCTTGACCGTGAACGGCGCAGGATTTGTAACAGCTTCAGAGATTCGCTGGAACGGTGCCCCCCGCGGCACAACATTCGTCAGCTCCACGATACTCACGGCTCGGATCCTCGCTAACGACATTGCCGCCTCAGGCAGTGCCGAGGTTACGGTGTTCAATCCTGCGCCGGGCGGCGGCGCCTCCAGTGCGATGATTTTCACGATTATCGCGACGGCGGCAGGCGGTTTTAGCCCCGCCGGGAATATGCGCGTGCCCCGCCAAGACCATACCGCCACGCTGCTGCCGAATGGACAAGTGCTGGTGGCCGGCGGCGTTTCGCTGATCTGTTGCGATCCAGTGTCGACTTCAGAGCTATTCGACCCCAAAACGAATCAATTCCACGACACCGGTCCCATGTCTACTGCCCGCTATGCCCACACTGCCACCTTACTCCTTGACGGAAGAGTCTTGCTCGCTGGAGGTTTGGCTCCGCCAGGCCCGAACATCCCGGTTCAGGCGCTCTTAAGTGCGGAATTGTACGACCCGGCGACCGGGACCTTCACGCCGACCGGTTCCATGGTAGACGCACGCTCAGGCCACACCGCCACCTTGTTGTCCGATGGAAAAGTTCTGGTGACCTGCGGACGTGATGAAAACTTGAACGTCTGGCAGTGGGCTGAAATCTACGACCCGGCAATCGGAAGTTTCACTCTGACGGGGAACACCATGGAGCCGCGAGCCTACCATACAGCCGTCTTGCTGGACGATGGCAAAGTGCTCGTGGCGGGAGGCTATGGCCGTTGCGATCCAGACGGTTGTAATTCATTAGCTTCCGCGGAGATTTTCAACCCCACTAGCGGCGCCTTCACTCCTACGGCAAGCTTGGCCAACGAGCGCGATTCGCACAGCGCCACGCTGTTGAGCAACAGGCGCGTCGTGGTGGCTGGCGGCGAGGACCAGGTGTCAGGCCTAGGCCCCGTTGGGTCCTATGCGAGCGCAGAAACCTTCGATCCCGTGACCGGCATTTTCAGCTCTGCCTCGGCCACGATGACAACCTCGCGCTTTGCCCATACGGCTACCCTTTTGCCGAACGGACGGATCTTGCTGACGGGTGGCACCAACTGTTTTAGCGACATGGCAGACTGCCACCGCTCGATCCTATCCAGCGCAGAACTGTTTGATCCAGCCAGCGCCACATTTTTCATTACGGGCAGCATGGTGAAGAAGCGCAGCGGCCACCGGGCCACTCTGCTGCTGGATGGCCGGGTGTTAATCACAGGGGGTTCCGACGACAATTCCGCCGAGTTGTATGAATAGATGAGCTTAAAGGAGGACATCATGAAGAAACTATTTGGCAAGAATGCAGCACTCGCAGGTTCTATATGCACGCTGCTGCTCGCGTTGGCTTCGTTGCTGCCAGCATCAGCTTGGAAAGGTGATGACAACGGTGACGGGCCGAAGTTTGGTCCCTGGTCCGCCCCGGTCAACCTGGGCTCGCCGGTGAATACGCCCTTTGCCGAGATGAACCCGTTTATCTCCAAGGACAGACTGAGCCTTTACTTTGCTTGTTTCAACTGCCCGGGAAATATCGGAGGCTCTAATATCTGGGTCTCACAGCGGGCCAGCGTTAACGACCCCTGGGGAACCCCGCAAAACCTCGGCCCCAACATCAACACCGGCGGCGCGGGCGGCCCTGCCCTTTCCTCCGACGGACACAGGCTGTATTTCGCCAGCAACCGGCCTGGAGGGTTTGGCGGCAACGATATTTATGTTTCTCGACGCAACAACAAGCGCGACGACTTCGCTTGGCAACCCGCGGAGAATCTCGGCAGCGGAGTCAACACATCGGCAGACGAGGGCGGCCCAGAGTTCTTCGAGGATGACAAAACCGGCGTCATTACCCTGTATTTCAACTCGAACCGGCCGGGCGGGATTGGCGATAGTGACATTTATACCAGCACGCTAAATGAAGTCGACGAGCACGAGACCTTCGGCCCGGCCGTCTTGGTTGCAGAACTCAGCAGCCCCTTCAGCGACCAAGCCTCGGCCATCCGGCGGGACGGCCTGGAAATATTCCTAACCTCAAATCGGCCGGGGTCGATCCCCCCTCTCCCGGGGATGCCTTCCCAAGTGTTTGATCTATGGGTTGCGACGCGCGCGAGCACTTCGGATCCCTGGTCAACCCCCGTCAACCTTGGGACGGTCGTCAATAGCGCGTTTATTGATGGAGGCCCGGCGCTCTCTTTTGATGGCACCGAGCTCTACTTCCACTCGCCATTTCGTCCAGGAAATGTGGGAGGGCCCATGTTTGATATTTGGGTGACCACGCGGACAAAACTGAAGGTTCATAACGACGAGTAAATTTGAAAGTTGTAGCGCCTTCCGGATCCTTTTTCTTTTGAGGTACTTGTTGAGTGTCGGCGATGTTTGCTTTTGGCCGTCTCGCGGTCGTGTGTTGGGCGAATTCCGTCTCGGAAACAGACGCACTACCCCGTTGGTTATGTGGTAGCCAAAGGAGGAAACCATGTTGAAAACAGCATCTTTCGACGTCCAGAGCCTCATTTTCACAAGCGCCA
>QHZN01000012.1 GCA_003225365.1 Acidobacteriota bacterium | reverse complement strand
TTTCGGCCCGAGGGCAGAGGCACCGTATGCGGAACGCACTAATCGGCGCGGGGATCGGGGCGGGTGTTGGCCTGGGTATCGGCGCGGCGGGTGACAACCCTAATGGTTTGCTCCCGAACATCGGCAAGGAAGTATTTACGCCGGTTGGCGGGATCATCGGCGCCATCGTCGGAGCGCTTGTCCCCGCCCGCGGTTGGCACGAGATTTATCGCGCGCAGTAAAGCGCATCTTTGCGGACGTGACCCTTAGGCGAAGCAAGCGCGGGGGCTGGAGTTTGAGCCCGAGGCGTCGCTATTTTATTGATTCATTACGGCGTTTCACCTCGTTTGACCCCCTGCGGCTCTTCCGTTCGTTTCGAAGTATGCTTGTTCGCCAATGGAAAATGTGAAAAAGCCACGCGCAAGGACCTTAACTTTCGAAGTTCCGTCTTCCCGCCCCGCCCCCGCAAGGGCGCGGCGCTCGAAGACCTAAGCCATGTCCGAATGCATCTTTTGCAGCATCATCGCCCGGAAGACACCGGGGAGAATCGTCTTCGAAGACAACCTCGTAGTGGCGATCGAGGACATCCGGCCTCAGGCGCCCGTGCATCTGCTGGTCATGCCGCGGGCTCACGTGGACTCGCTCAATGACCTAAAGCCGGAGGACGAACCGCTGCTTGGCCGGTTGTTTATTGTGGCAGCGCGCCTCGCCAGGGAGCGGGGATTGGACACCCAGGGGTACCGCACGGTCATCAACAACGGCGCGTGGGCAGGACAGTCGGTCGCCCACCTCCATGTACACGTCATGGGCGGGCGGGTGTTCCACTGGCCGCCAGGATAGGGTAGAATCGCTCGCATGTATACCTAACCCACAGTTGGCGTGGATCGTGATTGGCAAAACCGTTTCCCACTACCGCATTCTGGAAAAGCTCGGTGGCGGCGGGATGGGCGTGGTCTATAAGACCGAGGACACCAAGCTCCATCGCTTCGTCGCGCTGAAGTTCCTGCCCGAGGGGCTCGTCAAAGACCGTCAGGCGCTGGAGCGGTTTCAGCGCGAAGCTCAAGCGGCGTCGGCTCTCAATCACCCCAACATCTGCACCATTCATGACATCGACGAATACGAAGGCCAGCCGTTTATCGCCATGGAACTGCTGGAAGGCCAAACGCTCAGGGAGCGGTTGGTAGGGGCGGGGCTTGCCCCGTCCCGCGCCTGCGGGACGCCCCGAGGGGCGGCCCAACAGATCGGCGAGCTGCTCGACCTCGCTATCCAGATTTCCGATGCGCTGGACGCGGCGCACTCGAAAGGCATCGTCCATCGCGACATCAAGCCAGCCAATATTTTTGTAATCGCGCGAGGCGGGACAGTGCAGGCAAAGATTTTGGATTTCGGGCTGGCGAAATTAACCGAACCTGTAGGGGCGGGTTTGAAACCCGCTCCTACGCCCGAGGGGCCGGGTGAGGGCGCGGCCGCCGCTACAGCCGAGGTAGGGGCGATTCATGAATCGCCCCTACTGACCAGCCCCGGTGTGGCGATGGGGACAGTCGCATATATGTCCCCTGAACAGGTACGAGGAGAAAAACTAGACGCACGCACTGACCTCTTCAGTTTTGGAGTGGTGCTCTATGAAATGGCCACAGGCCGGCAACCCTTCAGCGGAAATACATCCGGCGTCATCCACGAAGCCATTCTGAATCGAGAACCGGTCTCGCCGCTGAGCCTCAATCCGGAATTGCCGCCTAAGTTTGAGGAGATCATCAACAAGGCCCTCGAAAAGGATAGCGAAGTGCGTTACCAGCACGCAGCCGACTTGCGCGCCGACCTGAAGCGCCTGAAGCGCGACACAACCTCGGGTCGGTCGGCTTCCATGGGGCCAGTCGAAGCCCGTTCAGGCGAGGCCGGGGACCGCCGACAGGAATCTGTGCTCCCACAGTTCCGCTACCGAAAGCGATGGCCAATCGCTGCCGGGATGGTGATAGTTGCGGTTGCTGCTGCCACCTACTGGCTGGCGCGTCCGCTGCCGCCGCCTAGGGTCACGGGTTCGACTCAGATCACGAAGGACGGCCGTGCCAAGGCTCCTCCCACGCTAACCGACGGATCGCGGCTTTACTTTCTGGCTTTGGATGGTACCGGGATCGGCGTTTATCAGACCTCTGTTGCGGGGGGAGAACCAGTTCCGTATCCGGAGCACTTCCAGAGTCAAACTTCCACTCTCGCTGGCATTTCCTCGGATGGCTCCCAGTTGCTGGTTCATAGTGGGCAGGGGTCGAATGTCGAGGGTCCTCTTTGGGTCGTTCCCGCGCTGGGAGGACCAAGTCACCGGCTCGGTGACTTGGCGGCCTATGATGCAACTTGGTCATCAGACGGGCAGACGATCGTTTACAGTAAGGGCTATGACCTGTACCTTGCGAGCAGTGACGGCAGTGGATCTCGAAAGTTCGTCACCACAACCGGCACCCCGAGCTGGCCTCGATGGTCGTCCGACCAGAAACGACTCCGCTTTAGCTTGTTGGACCCCAAGACCCAGGCGTCGTCACTTTGGGAAGTCTCAGCGGAGGGCAGAGACCTTCATCCGGTATTGCCGGGGTGGAACAATCCCCCGGCTGAGTGTTGTGGGACCTGGACGCCCGATGGGAAGTATTTCGTCTTCCAGTCGACGCGCAACGGCAGGACCGATATATGGACCATGCGCGAGGAGGGAGGCTTGCTCCGGAAGAGCAGTCAAGGGCCGACGCAGTTGACCAACGGACCGCTGAACTTTCTGGGACCTGTTCCGAGCACGGATGGCAGGCGAGTCTTCGTGATCGGGTCGCAGCCGCGCGGCGAACTGGCGCGGTACGACCCTAAATCTGGACAGTTTGTGCCGTACCTTGGGGGGATTTCAGCTGAAGATGTGAGCTTTTCTAAAGACGGCCAGTGGGTTGCCTATTTAGCCTTTCCCGAGGGCAACCTGTGGCGAAGCAAGATCGACGGCAGAGAGCGCCTCCAGCTTACCTTCGCTCCGATGCAGGTCTCGCTACCCCGCTGGTCGCCTGACGGCAAGCGCATTGCCTTTCAAGGCGCGACATCGAGCAAGCCTTGGACGATGTACCTGATCTCCGCCGACGGTGGTAGTCCCGAAGAGGTGGCGCCGGGAGAAGGAGACATTGGCTGGTCGTCTGACGGCCAGTCGCTCGTCTTTGGGGATACCCCCCTCTTCGACGAGCCGGGGCCCTCCCGCAGGCTCGCCATCCATGTGATGGACTTGAAAACGCGCCAGGTCTCGACGCTCCCGGGTTCCGAAGGGCTCTATGGGCCGCGCTGGTCGCCTGATGGGCGCATGATCGCCGCACAGCGAGCCGGACCGGAGACCCTGCAACTTTTCGATCTCGTCACCCGGAAATGGACCGAGCTGGGAAGGATCCAGGTGGGCTACCCAAGCTGGTCGCACGATTCAAAATACATTTATTTTGATTCGCCAGAGGGTGAGCCCGGCTTCTATCGTGTGCGCGTAGCCGATCACAAGCTTGAAAAGCTGTTCAGCCTGAAGAACGTTCGTTTGCCCGACTTGTGGACAGGCTTGGCTCCGGATGATTCTCCAATGGTGCTGCGCGACATAGGCACCCAGGAAATCTACGCCCTCGATGTTGAGTTGCCATGATCGGCAAGGCAGCGGGTAGCGCAACTTCCGCCCTTCGAAGTTGCGGCTCTTCCAAGGGTCAACGAAAAGCCGCAAGATTTGAAACGCGAATCTTGCGCTACTCGATGGCGGCCAGAAGGTCATCGCCGTCAACAGTGACGCGATGCGGGCGCGACGCCACGACGAATTGAAACCGCCCGCCGGAATCGCCTACTGGGACCAGGCCCAGCTTCACCTTTCGGTTTTTCTCGTAAACGGCGACGACCGGAACCAGCATTTCAAACCCCTCCGGAACGCCGGTTTGTTCAATTGTTCCTTCCACATCCAGCCTGCCGCCGCTCAATCGGCGTGTCTTCGTTTCGAGCTTGTATGCCGGAACCCCTGTGCCGTACACCCAGTCTTTGAAGAACCAGTCGAGTCTGCCGTTGTGGTCGAGGTCCATGGCCTTTGGCATATACTTTTCCGCGTGTCGAATGAAATCCTCCGTCGAGGGACTCCGGCCCTGGTAAGCGGCGACGAAGCTGCCGAGCATTTTGATGAACCGCTGGTCGGAGCCGGACTCCGGGCCGGCCATCAGAACGTGGAGCATGTGAAGCACCCAGCAGGCTTTTTTATAGACAATGTCGTTGTAGCCGCGGGGGTTAAGCGAAGTGGAGAGCCGCTCTCCCAACCAGATGGGCCCGCCAGATTCGATTGTCGCCCCGGTCTGATTCTTCGCCAACAGCTCCCGCCGGTATTGTTTCAGCAGCTCGCCGAACTTTTTCTCGCCTTCCCTTCTGGCCAGAAACATGGCGGCGGCGTAAGATGCGAATCCTTCGGAAAGCCATTGGTCGTGATAAGTCTTCCAGCCAACCTCATTGCCCCACCACTGGTGAGCGACCTCGTGCGCCAGGAGGGTTTCCATCTCGAGATCCGACCCCTTGCTGACGGGGGAGACTTCCGCCCGCTCGCGGCCCGGCAAGAAATAAAAGGTGGGAAGGTAAACCAGTTCCGGCCAGCCTTGTCCGAATTCTCCGGGAATTTGGGAGATCGCCAGCCGCGGATAAGGGAACGGCCCGAAGAGCGACTGGAAGTACTCGACAGCCTCGACGGCCCGGTCGGCGACCCGGTCCATCAGCGCGGCCGGCGAAAGTGGCGTGGGGATGGCGCGTATCGTCCGCTCGGGCATTGGGGGAACGCGCCCACGCTCTTGGGGGATAATTTCCATGGTGGGAACGTTTCGGCGACGCTCGAGCGCCGATTCCGCTTCGCGCGTCGCATAAACCTCGATCTTAGTCGAGCCCACATCCCGCTCACGCGAAACGTAACTTCCAAGATTGAACCCTGCCACGGGCAAGGGCGTTTTGGAGACCCAGCGGCTGCGCTTCATGCCGCCGGCCAACATCTCCTCCTCGACCGGCACCCCAGTCGCCACCAGCGCCAAATGGTCCGGATAACGAAATGTCAGGTCAAACGTAGCGGGCGATTGAATGCCGAAATTCGGATACCAACTGTCGTGAGCGCCCACGTAGAGCACGCCGTTGCCGACATCCGTGATGACTTGGCCTTGGTAATCAAATGTTAGGTGGTAGCGCGTACCCGGCGGGCGGGGCGCCGGGAGCACCGTCAAGAAGCCCCCTTCCACTAGCGACCCTGTTGGCTGTCGGGATTCGTCTTGAAAAATTGCCAGACTCTGCCCTTGCCCGTAGCGTGCCGCCGTGACTTTCAGGCCCCGCGCGAGCTGGAAGATGAGAGCGCGGGCATTTTCGGAAAGCGATAGGAGTTCCAGTTCGGCGCGGCCTTCAAGGCGGTTGTCCGGGTGGATCAGGATGTCCAGCTTGTAAGACATCACGCGGGCCGCGCCCATGCCGGCTTCGACTCCCAGGGGCTCGGAGGGCCGGCTCGGGAACGAACACCAGAGATCCGCGAACGCTCGGCCTCCCGCCATCCGCACGGCGCCTACGCTGAGGGCCTCGGGCAGCCGTTCGTCGTCGGTGATTTGAAACGTGCCAAATTCGACCCCTTCGAGCTGCGATTGGAAGAAGGGCTTCGAGCGGTCTCCGAACAACCCAGCCAGGATCGGTCCCGCATACGCCGGGTCGAATCTCCGGGCCACCGTGTCCCAGTACTCGACGAAACCAGCGGGGGCTTCAGGGTCGTCCGGACCCGGGCGGCGCGCCTGGGCGAGAATCTCCTGTGCTGTCTGGTCCGTGAAACGCATGAAAGCGGAAACAAAATGCTCCTCGAGAATTGGCGCCCCGATGAACTGATTTAAGTTCCGCTTCTCGACCGGATTGGGCGGAATCAACAGGACTTCTCCTTCGCCGCTGAACACCGCTCCGGTCACCTCACCGCCAACGGGTGCGAAGAGCGCGACCAATCCGCGGTCAAAAAAAAACTTGGCTCCGCCGCGCTCAATCTTGGCACCATGGACAATGTAGACCTGCCGAGGGTCCACAGTAGTTTGCCTGAGTAGCGCGTAGAGCGCCGTCGCATCGGCCGCAGCGGGAGTCGCTCCCTGAGGCCGAGCCGGCTTAGGGGCAAATACCACGAGCGCCGCAAAGACCATTGCCGACACGCCACAATCGCGAGTCATATTAGTACTCTAAGGCTTTGAGGCGCGGTGTCAACCTCGCGCCCTCGCCCGTCAAGTCGAGTGCCGGCCTTCGCGCAAGCCGGGCCCCATCTCGCTTAGCCGATGTTCGACCACTGTGGGCCAATGGGGTAAAATGTGTTTCAGGATGATCGGAGAACCCCACGAAGCCGAGCCTCCCGGAAAGCGGTCCATGCGGTCCTCGCGAAGCTTCCGGATACACTTCACAGCGCTCCTCGTGCTCGCAGCGGTGTCCAGCGCTTCGGCGGACGTGATTTATCTGAAGAACGGCCGAAAGATTGTGGCCCGCTCGACGCGTGAAGATTTGAAAGAGGTCTATTACGAAGTGGACGGAGGCGAGTTCGGGATCCCGAAGAGCCTGGTCGAAAAAGTCGAGAAATCCCGAACGCCGGAGGCGCTCGCGCGGCGTCGGCTGTCACCCTCCGACTTGCCCTTGTCCGCGCCGCCCGCTACCGAACCCGTTTCCCCTGAATCGCCCCAGGTCATTAGAGACGACGCTGTGGATGAAGCCGAACTCGCACGGCTCGAAGACGTCGTCCGCCGCGACCCGGCCACCGGGAACCGGCACCGACTGGCGCAAGGATATCATCAGGCAGCGATCTATTGGACCAAGCGCGGTGACCCGGAAAAGGCCATTGAGCTTTACCGCCGCGGGATCGAACTTGCGCCCGACGACTTGAGCCTCACGCTCGCGCTCGGCTACCAGCTCATCCGCCAGGACCATAACCGCGAAGCCGTTGAAATCCTCATACCCGCTGAAACCGAATTCCCGAAGACGCCGGATATCCCGATGCTGCTCGGCTCGGCGTACTACTCCATCGAGGAACTTGACCGGGCCATCGCGGAGTGGCGGAAGGCGCTGGCGCTCGGCGATAACGCCAGGCTGAAGGAGGCGCTGGAACAGGCCGAAAAGGAGCGCGGCCTCGCCGGCAACTATCTCGAATTGCGCAGCCAGCACTTCGCGCTGCGCTTTGAAGGTCAGGGCTCGGCGGGGCTTGCCCGGGATTCACTCGCGACGCTCGAAGGCGCTTTCGTCGAGCTCGAGCGAGACCTGGACGTATATCCCCGGGAAACCATCGTGGTGCTTCTGTATCCCGACCAGACCTTTCGCGACATCACGCGCTCGCCCTCGTGGACTGGGGCGCTCAATGACGGCAAGATTCGCGTGCCGGTCTCCGGCCTCAGCTCGATGACCTACGACCTCGCGCGCACTCTGAAGCACGAGCTGACCCATTCCTTTGTCCGCCAAGTAACGCTTGGGCGCTGCCCAGTGTGGTTCAACGAGGGGCTGGCCGAGCTGGAAGAAGGCGCGACTACGGCCTCGCTCGGCACGACGCTCGCCCGGAATTATGCGGAACTGCCTACTTTCCCTTCGCTCGAAAAACCCTTTACCAGTCTCGCCCCGGCCGCCGTTCCATTGGCCTACGCGAAGTCGCTCGCCGCCCTCGAGTATCTTCGCGACATGAACGACCGCGCCGAAATCCAGCGGCTTCTGAAGCTGATGGCAAACCGACCTGAGATCGAAAGCCTGCTTCAAAACGAAATGCGCATGAGCTACGCGGACTTCGATCAGGCCGTGGGAGCCTACCTGGCACGACGGTACGGAATGTGAAGGCCGCAATCGCGAGCAGAAACCCCACGCCAGGAGAGCGAAACGTTTAACCCAAGGGGCTTAAAGTGTGGCGAGCAGCGCCGCGAGGAGCGCCGTCCGGCGGGGAAGTTCACGAACGATGACGTGCTCGTGAGGGGCGTGGGCGCCGTCGCCCACCGCCCCCAGGCCGTCGAGCGTGGGGATTCCAAGCGCCGCGGTGAAGTTGCCGTCCGAGCCGCCGCCCGTCGAGGCTTCCCGGAGCTCCATCCCCAGTTCTCTTCCGAGCGCCTGGGCGCGACGAAAAAGATCCGCCGCCATCGCGCGCATCATGGGCGGGCGATTGATTCCCCCCGTCACTTCGAGCCGCGCCTCGGGGTGAAACGGCTTCAATCCGTGAAGCTGTCGCTCGATTCGGGCCTGGTCGCGGGCCTGCGGAATGCGCACGTCCACCGCCGCCCACGCGCGCTCGGGGACGACGTTCGAGCGTGTCCCGCCTTGAACCGTGCCGACCGTCAAAGTCAACCCGCGGCCGGGCCGCGCAAACTTTTCGATGCGAACGAGCTGGCGAGCCAGTTCCGCGATGGCATTGACGCCGGCGCCGGGATTGATGCCCGCGTGCGAGGAGCGGCCGTGAACGGTAATTCGAAACTCGCCCACACCCTTGCGCGACGTCTTCAGTGCCCCGCCCTGAGCGGCCGGCTCGAGCACCAGGGCCGCCCGCGCGCGTCGCGCCTCGGCTTCCATTTGGCGGCGGAACGCGCGGCTTGAAACTTCTTCGTCGGAGTTCAGGAAAAACCGCACGGGCCCGCGCGGCTCTATCCCCAGGGCCTTGAGCGTCCGAATCGCCCAAAGGCCCACACCGATGCCGGCTTTCATGTCGAGGATCCCCGGCCCAAAAGCCCTGCCGCCGCGAACGCGATACGGCATTCGGGCAAGCGTCCCCGCGTCCCACACCGTATCGTGGTGCCCCAGCAAGAGGAGGGGCTTCGCGCCGCGCTTCTCGCCCCAGAATTCTGCCAGCACCGCTGCGCCTGCCTCCGGATGGCCAAGAAGCCGGATACGGCCCCCAGCCCTCCGGAACTCTTGGGCGAGAAACCGCGACAGAGCATCCACGTGCGGCTTGGAGTTGGTCGGCGACTCCATCTTGACCGTGCGCTCGAGAAAAGGCATGAACGAGGGAAGCTCGGCCCGACAATACCGGAGAAGGTCTTTGAAGTTCAATGCCGAAGTCTTAATCGCGGCCTTCAGGTTGCACCTCCGCGTTGACGGATGCCGACGGAATTCGGCAGCCCTCTCCGTTCCCGTCACCTTTCCATCTGGCAATCCAAGCCGTTTAATTCTATCCTAGACGGTTCAGAAGGGGTAAACGCCGGTTTCGAACCGACTCCCTATCCCCGAGGACACGTGGCGGAAAAAGTCTCCTTGGCACTGGTCATTCACTCGCATCAGCCGGTTGGAAATTTCGACCACGTTGTCGAGGAAGCCTACCGGAAATCCTACCGCCCGTTCGTGGAAGCGTTGCTCGCCCATCCTTCCATTCGATTAAGCCTGCATTACTCCGGAATTCTGCTCGAGTGGTTCGAGTCATACCACCCGGAGTTTTTTGACCTGCTCGGCCGGCTGGTCGCCCGGAATCAGGTGGAGATGGTGGGCGGCGGCTATTACGAGCCGATTCTACTCGCCATCCCCGACGCCGACAAGCAAGCGCAAATCCGCAAACTCTCCGAGCTCCTTCGATCGAAGTTTGGCGCGCGGCCGCGAGGCGCCTGGATCTCCGAGCGCGTTTGGGACCCGAGCCTGTCAAAGCCGCTGGCGGCGGCCGGCGTGGACTACGTCGTCCTCGACGATACGCATTTTTTGGCCGCGGGCTTGGACCCGGCCGATCTGCACGGAGCGTACGTAACAGAGGAAACCGGATCCTCAGTGCGGCTTGTCCCGAGCCTGAAGGCCCTGCGCTATGCCATCCCCTTCCGCGAGCCTGAGGAAACTCTGCGGCTCCTCGGCGAGGGAGAAGGCTTGGCTTCACGTCTCTTCGCCATGGGCGACGACTGCGAGAAGTTCGGCGTTTGGCCAGGCACCTACGACCATTGCTACACGAAAGGCTGGCTCGTGCGATTCTTCGCGGAGATCGAAGGCGCGGCGCGATGGCTGGAGACCACGACCGTGTCGGGCTTTCTCGATAACCACCCTCCGATAGGGCGGGTTTATCTCCCCACCGCCTCCTACGAGGAAATGATGGAATGGGCGCTTCCCGCGCCGGCCGCGCGCGACTTGAAGCTCGCCATTGAAGAGACCCAGCGTTCTCCCTACGGAGCTCGGCAACGCCGGTTTCTTCGCGGCGGCATCTGGCAGAACTTCCTGGCCAAGTATTCCGAGTCGAACCAAATTCACAAACTGATGCTCGAGGCCAGCCGGCGGCTTGAAGCGCGGCGCGAGGACCCGAAGACCTCGAAGAAGGCGGCGCCCATTGTCTCCGAAGCAGGGATGCACGTGCTCGCCGCGCAGTGCAACGACGCTTATTGGCACGGAGTCTTCGGCGGCCTTTACGCCCCACATTTACGCAGCGCCCTGCTCCAGCACATCATCCAGGCCGAAGTGCTGCTCGACCGCCTCGAGTCCTCCCCCAAAACCACCAGAGTCGAAATCCGCGATTTCGACGCGGACGGCCGTGACGAAGTTCTCATCGAACATCCTGCCTTCGGCATGATCCTCCGCCCTTCCGACGGCGGGACGGTCTCGAGCTTGCGTTTCAAGCCCTCGGACGTTGAACTAATTAATTCCTTGATGCGCCGCGACGAGGCCTATCACGAGCTGGTTCGCCAGCGCGCCACCTCCGGCCAGGCGTCGGCCGAGGGACCCTCCTCCATCCACGGGCGCGTGCTGAGCAAGGAGGCGAACCTCTCCGCTTTGCTCCGTTACGACCATTATCCCCGCCACGCTTTTCGCGTCTACCTTTTCCCGGCGTCCAAAGGGCTCGATGATTTCGATTACTTGCGCCTCGAAGAAAATTCCGAGCTCGCGGGCGGCCCCTGGTCGCTCTCCACGCCGCCTGACGGGGCGCGCGGCGCCACGCGGTTCGAGCGTCACGTCCGGCAGGGTTCGGGCGAACTTCGGTGTGCGAAGACCATCCGCACCGAAGCTCAGCAGGGCGTCTGGCAGGTCGAGTGCGCGACGGAGTTATCGTTTGGCCAGGCGCGGGGTGAGACCGCGCTCGGGCTCGAGGTGGTGTTGAACCTGCTTGCGCCCAACTCTCCCGACCGCTACTTCGAATCGAACGGCGAGCGCCGACCGCTCGAATTCAAAGGGGAAATCCGCGCCGCCGAACTCCAAGTGACCGACGAATGGCAGCGAGTCGAGTGCGTGCTCAGAGGCGACCCCGCTCCCCGCTGGTGGATTATTCCGATTGAGACCATCTCGCAATCAGAGTCCGGCTTTGAGCGTGTCTACCAGGGCTCTGCTATCCTCGCGGTTTGGCGACTGCCCGCTGCGCTCGGGGAGTTTAAGTCCGCGCTCACGGTCACGACCCGGCGATTATCAGGCTGATGAAAAAACCCTTTTGGTTGTCATTCTGATCCCGCGAAGCGGGAGAAGAATCCCTCGTCAATGTTTTCAGCACCCAAAGGGGTGCTTCGCTCAGTTTACCCTGAGCGCGGATTGAAAGGGATTCATCGCTTCGCTCAGAATGACAAGTGATGGGCTCGCTTGGCACAACACGTGTTTAAGAATCCTGAAGAGATGCCAGGGGAGCCCGACTCCGTATCAGCGTATCTGCGCGCTTGAAATCCGCCCTTCCGTCTGTTAGATTGACGCCGAAGCTTTGGGAGCAAGGGATGGCTGTCAGCCAGGAACTTCTGGACATTCTCGTTTGCCCGCTTTGCAAGGCCCCCGTCAAGCTGACCCCCGACGGCCAAGGACTGAAGTGCACCGAGTGTCGGCGGGTATATCCCATTCGTGACGATATCCCCGTGATGCTCGTGGACGAAGCCAAGATCGAGCCGCAGTAAGAAGTGTCGCGAGCTCCTCGAACTCATGAACGAATCGGGTGTCCTGCCTTCCCTTCCTCCGCAAGCCCGCCTCCTGCTCATCCGGCTGCGCTCGATCGGCGACATCGTGCTCATGACGCCCGCACTCCGGCTGCTCAAAGAATGGAGGCCGGACCTTCGCGTCTCCGTCATCATCGAATCTCGATTCAAAGAACTTCTCTTGGGGAACCCCGATGTCGAAGAGTTACTCGACCCGGGCGAGGACGGCGGCCTCGGGAAACTATTGGCCCGGCTTCGCGGCGCGCGTGAAATCCGCTCGCGCCGGTTTGAGCTTTGCGTCAATCTCCATGGGGGACCGACGAGCCTTTGGCTCACTCGGCTAAGCGGCGCGCGCGTAAAGGCCGGGTTTGGGCATTTCCGCTCGCCAGGCGCTTACGATGTCCTTATACCCGACGCCCGCAAAATCCTCGGTGTCGAAACCGTGCACACCGCGGAGCATCTGGCTTCCGCGTTTTTTTATTTGGGCACGCCGCGCCAGGAGATTCCGGGCGCGCGGCTTTTTGTTTCGCTTCAGGATAAGGAATGGTGGAAACATGAGCGACTCATTCTCGGACTGGATGTGGGCGCGGATTACGCGGTGGTTCACCCCACGGCTCTCTACGCGACCAAGCAGTGGGCGCCGGAGAAATTCGCCGAGCTGGGCGACTGGCTCGAGCGCGAGCGCGGCCTTCGAGTGGTCTACTCGAGCGGACCTGGCGAATCCGCGGTGCTCGACGCTGTGGAGCGGAGCGCGGGCCGCAAGCTACGGCGGCTCGAGCGCGCAAGTCTCGGCCAGTTCGCCGCTGTGCTCGCGGGCGCGCGGCTTTTCATCGGCAACGATAGCGGACCTGCGCACATGGCCGCCGCCCTCGCCCGCCCTTCTGTGATAATCTTTGGCTCGTCGAGTTCGAAGATTTGGGGGCCGTGGCCGCGCCCGAGCTCGGAAAGCCCGACGCGAGTGGTCCAGAACTATTACGACTGCAATCCCTGCCCGGGCGACCGGTGCTATCGCTACGAGCGGCCGGAGTGCATCCTTTCGGTAAAGGTTGAGCAGGTGCAAGTGGCGGCCGAAAGCCTCCTCGCGGCGGGCCCGCGGGTCGAAGATCCAGCTAGCGGGACGGCCCCTGGCGATTCACCATGAAGAGCGGTTATCACCCCTTGGCCCAGATCGTTCGGCGTTTTCGAAACCGAACTGTCGGTGTCCTGGGAGATTTCATGCTCGATGAGCTGCTGGTCGGCGAGGCGACGCGCATCTCGCCGGAAGCGCCCGTGCCGATCCTCCTTTTGCCGCCCGAAGACAGGCCCTTCGACAAGCTCACAGTTCGACTTCGCCCCCTGTCCATGAGCGGAGCCGAAGGGAGGGTGGTGAGCGAAGTCGAACCGCGCCAACGTTTTCCCGGCGGTGCGGGCAACGTGGCCGCCAACATCCGCGCCCTCGATGGAAGGCCCATCCCCTTCGGCGCCATCGGCCGGGACGAGAGCGGAGAAAATGTTCGAAAGCTCCTCGGAGCCCGCGGAGTTTCCTGCCGGACTCTCATCGCAGACCCCCGCCGGGCGACGCCGCGGAAAGTCCGCATCGTCTCTCACCCGCACCAGCTTTTGCGACTGGACTTCGAGCGGCCGGAAAGAATCTCCGCCGCAACCGAGTCGAAGCTGGCGCGGCAAATCTCGCGCGCCATGAACGAGCTCGGCGCGCTCGTCATTTCTGACTATCGCAAGGGCACGGTGACAACGGAGCTGGTCGAACGGATCAGTGTCCAG
>QHZN01000189.1 GCA_003225365.1 Acidobacteriota bacterium | reverse complement strand
GCGCGCCATGAAGATGGTGGCGGCGGCGCGGCTGCGGCGGGCGGTGGAGCGGGTGTTGAACGCCCGCCCCTACGCGAACCAGCTACGGGCGATGCTCGCAAGCGTCGCCGCGCGCACCGCGGAGCGCTCGCATCCGCTGCTCGCCACCCGGCCGGTCGAGAAAGTCCTGCTGGTGCTCGTCACCGCCGACCGCGGCCTTTGCGGAGCGTTCAACTCGAACCTCATCCGCGCCGCGCAAGGCTACCTGGCGGAGCACCGCGGCCTGAAGGTCTCAATGCTTTGTGTGGGGCGCAAGGGCCGCGACTTCTTCCGCAAGCACGGCGTAGCGATGCCCGCCGAATACGTGAATATCTCCGCGCGGCTCGATTACGCCCAGGCGCAGGAAATTGCGGAGCGCATCCGGGAACTTTACGCGACCGAAGCCGTGGACGCCGTCGACGTCGTCTACAACGAGTACAAGTCGGCGTTGGTGCAGCGGCTGACCGTCGAGCGCTTCCTGCCGATCGCCCCCATCGGGCCGGCGGCTGGCGCCCCGTCGCCCGTCCCGCAGACGCGGGATGGGGCGCAGGGCGCCTCGCTCATGGACTACATCTACGAGCAGCCGCCTGAGGAGTTGTTCAAAGCCTTGCTCTACCGCTACGCGGACGTGGAAGTTTACCGCGCGCTGGTCGAGTCCGCCGCCGCCGAGTTGGCGGCGAAAATGACCGCCATGGACGCCGCCACGGAAAACGCTTCAGAGATGATTGACCATTTGACGCTGACCATGAACCGCATCCGCCAAGCGGCGATCACTAAAGAGATTATTGAGATCGTAAGCGGCGGCGCGGGCGTCTGACGGTAGCGCGGGCGTCTCGCCCGCATAGATCGCAAAAGGCGGATTCGCTTTAGGCGGGCGAGACGCCCGCGCTACGAAGAAAGGATCACCATGGCAGAAACCAAAGCCGGGAAAGTCGTGGAAATTACCGGACCGGTGATCGTGGCTGCGTTCGAAGGCGGGCACTTGCCGCCCATCTTCAACGCCGTCCGCATCACCTCGGAAGGCTTCAGCGGGCCAAAGCCCATCAGGGTCATCGCAGAGGTCGAACAACACCTGGGCGAGGGGCGCGTCAAATGTGTCGCCATGGAGCCGACCGACGGTATGGTGAGGGGCATGAAGGCCGAGGACCTGGGCGGCCCGATCACGGTGCCGGTGGGCAGGGCCACGCTCGGGCGCGTCATGAACGTCATCGGCGAGCCCGTGGATAAACTCGGCCCCATTGTCTCCGACCTGCGCTTCCCCATCCACCGCCGCCCTCCCGAACTCGAGGAGCAGTCAACCGAGCTCGAGATGTTCGAGACCGGCGTCAAGGTGGTGGACCTTCTCGAGCCCTACTTGAAAGGCGGGAAGACAGGCCTGTTCGGGGGCGCGGGCGTCGGGAAAACGGTGATCATTCAGGAGCTCATCAACAACGTGGCGATGAAGCACGGCGGTGTTTCGGTTTTCGCGGGCGTGGGAGAGCGCACGCGCGAAGGGAACGACTTGTGGATCGAAATGACGCACTCGGGCGTCATCACGCCCGGCGACCCCGAAAAGTCCAAAGCCGCGCTCATCTACGGCCAGATGACCGAGCCGCCCGGCGCGCGGCTGCGCGTGGGCCTGACCGCCTTGACGGTGGCCGAATATTTCCGTGATGTCGAAGGCCGCGACGTGCTCATCTTCATTGACAACATCTTCCGCTTCACTCAAGCGGGCTCGGAGGTGTCGGCGCTGCTGGGCCGGATGCCCTCCGCCGTGGGCTATCAGCCGAATCTCTCGACGGAGATGGGCGACCTTCAGGAACGCATCACCTCGACCAAGAAGGGCTCGATCACCTCCGTCCAGGCGATCTACGTTCCGGCCGACGACCTGACCGACCCGGCTCCTGCCACAGCGTTCTCGCACCTTGATGCGACCACCGTGCTCTCGCGCCAGATCGTCGAGCTCGGCATCTATCCTGCCGTGGACCCGCTGGCTTCGACCTCGCGCATGCTCGACCCGCGCATCGTGGGCGAAGAGCACTACAACGTGGCGCGAGCCGTGAAGGCGATCCTGCAAAAGTATAAAGACCTCCAGGACATCATCGCCATCCTGGGCATTGACGAGCTCTCGGACGAAGACAAGGTCACGGTGGCGCGGGCGCGGAAGATCCAGCGCTTCCTCTCGCAGCCCTTCTTCGTCATGGTGCAGTTCACGAACCTGGAAGGCAAGTACGTCAAGATTCAAGACACCATCCGCGGGTTCAAGGAGATCGTCGAAGGCAAGCACGACGACGTGCCCGAACAGGCGTTCTTTATGGTCGGCACGATCGAGGAGGCGCTCGAAAAGGCGGAGAAGCTCAAGGCCGCGGCATAAAGGAATTGACTCATTGTTCCATCGGATCATTGGTTGATTGAAGTGTGGTATTGCGCCCTGGTGTTCTCCCGATGGTCCAATGAATAAATGGGTCAATGGATAAATCGCATGGACCAAACCTTGCCAAGCGAAATCCAACTCTCGGTCGTCACGCCCGCTCGGGAAGTGGCGCATGAGAAGGTGAGGGGCGTGACCGTGCCCGGCAAGAGCGGCTACCTTGGCATCCTGCCCGGCCACGCGCCGCTGCTTTCGGAGCTTCAGGCGGGCGAGCTGACTTACGAGCGTGAGAGTTCCACGGAGTACTTGGCGGTGAGCCGCGGGTTCGTGGAAGTCTTGCCTGAACGCGTGATCGTGCTGGCCGAAGCCGCTGAGCGAGCCGGAGATATCGACACCGAGCGCGCTCAGCACGCCAAGCAGCGCGCCGAAGAACGCCTGCGGAAAATCACCGAGCCCGGCATTGACCGAGAGCGCGCCCGCTCCGCGCTCGACCGGGCTGTGACCCGTCTCGCCGTCGCCGCCCGCATGCTAAAATGAGACGGCGCTCTTTCCAGGTTTCTCACAGGGGGGCATTCGATGAAACTGACAGCCATTATTGAATCTGAAGGCGACGGCTACGTGTCGCTGTGTCCGGAGTTGGATATTGCCAGCCAAGGAGACAGTGTCGAACATGCCCGGGACAATCTTCGGGAGGCATTGGAGCTGCTTTTCGAATGTGCATTTCCGGAAGAGGTGAAGCGGCGCCTCCACGGCGACGTCTACGTCACCCAAGTGGAGGTCGCCACTGGGTAAGCTGCGTGTCCTCTCAGGTAAAGAAGCTTGTGCGGTTGTGCCTCGGCACAGCTTCGTGGAAGGTCGAAGACGGGGAAGCCACATTGTAATGCAGAAGAAGATGCCTGAGGGCACGGTAACCGTTCCCATCCCAGATCATAAGGAGCTCCGCATCGGGACGCTGCAATCCATTATTCGAATGTCGGGCGTACCTCGGAGCGAGTTCGAGTCTTGAAAGCGCACGACGGGTCAGCGAGGGTATAGATGCGAAGAACCGCTTTAGCGGGGATGGTCATGCCGCAGATTTGTATGGTACAATGCTTCTTTACAGACAATCGCCAGCGTGCTAAGGTTCGCGGCCGAGGGGAAGTTCGCTAACCACTCGCCGAACCGCAGCATCAAACTGCGTGGAGGAGAGGTGTCGTGGCCAAGAAAATCAGCAAAAAGCCGGAGACTTTAACCACTTTTCACCGTGCGACAGAAAATGGACGCCTCAATGTGGTGGCAATCGGCAATCTTAGAGTCGCTATCACATATGAGGGCGACGATTGGTTTGCGCAAGGTCTTGAGATTGATTATGGTGTGCCTGGAAAAAGCCTTGAGGACGTCAAGGTGCGGTTCGAAGATGGGCTGGCGTGGACAATCCATGAGAATCTGACTGTCTGGGGGAACATCAACCGGCTGCTTAAGCCTGCTCCCCCTGAGATATGGATGAAATTTTTTGAAGGGGCTGGCGTGATGCGAAAAGGCTATTCCCAAGTCTCCTTCCATAAGCTAGCCTCGGTTAGTGTACCCGCGCGAATTAAGGAAGGAGACTTGGGAATAGCCTTT
>QHZN01000011.1 GCA_003225365.1 Acidobacteriota bacterium | reverse complement strand
CTGGCGCGGATTTGCTGGTGCTCGTCAAGCCCCAATTCGAGCTTAGCCGCGGCGAAATCGGCTCCGGAGGCGTTGTCCGCGACGCGAAACTCCACGCTAAGGCGGTTGAAAGGGTCTCCCGGAAGCTCGCCGAGCTTGGCTTCCGTGGCCTCGAGCCGCACGAGAGCGCGCTTCCCGGCGCGGCCGGCAACCGCGAATATTTCCTGCATGCGGTTTGGAAAAAAGACGAATAGAATACCGGGGCCTATGGCCATCAAGAAAGTCGGCATCATCTCGAAACCCAAAAAGGCCGAAGTCGGGGAGACGGTGGGCCCGCTGCTCGACTGGTTGCGCGCGCGCTCGATCGAAGTATGTCTGGACAAGGAGACCGGCGCGAGCCTGGCGCGCGGAGAGAAATGTCTGACCCGGAACGAGATTCCCTCGCACGTGGACTTGATCATCGTGCTCGGCGGCGACGGGACGCTTTTGGCCGCGGCGCGCGCGATTAACCGCAAACACGTGCCTTTGCTCGCCGTCAACCTGGGCAGCCTCGGATTTCTGACCGTCATTACCCGCGAGGAGCTCTATTCGACGCTCGAGCGGGTGCTCGCGGGCGACTTCGAGACCCAGAGCCGCGTGCAGATCGAAGGTGAGCTGGTGCGCGCCGATGAGGCCATTAGCTCTTTCCTGGCTTTGAACGACGTGGTTCTGAATAAGGGCGCCATCGCCCGTATCCTGGATTTCGAACTCCTCGTGGACGGACGGTTCGTATCGAATTACAAATCCGACGGCCTCATCATCTCGACCCCCACGGGTTCGACGGCGTATTCGCTCGCCGCCGGCGGGCCTATCGTGGCTCCCACCGTCGAGGCGTTCATCGTGACACCCATTTGCGCCCACACGCTCTCCAACCGCCCGCTCGTGCTCCCCGACACGGCGACCATCGATGTGGTCGTCAAAAGCCTGCGCGAAGCAGCCTACCTCACCGTGGACGGCCAGGTCGGCATCGCCGCCCGCAGCGAAGACATCGTGCGCCTGCGCAAAGCCCCCTCCGGCGTGGATATCATTCAGCCCAGGGGTAAGGACTATTTCGAGATCCTTCGGCAAAAATTAAAGTGGGGAGAAATGTAGCAGGACAATGAAAAACTCTTGCGGGGTTGTCATCCTGAGCGAAGCGAAGGATCTGCTCTTCGCCAAATCAACAAGCTAGCAGATTCTTCGTCGTCCCGATGAGGTGAATCGGGACTCCTCAGAATGACATCGCGGAGGGTTTTTCATCAGCCTCGAAGATCTTTCGCCCCTGCCCGCCAAGGATGATCGTACTCTCCGGTCGAGAGGGGCCATAGGAGGGGGGCTTTTGGCGCCCGGTCAGATGATTTCACCGGCCATCAAGTCCTTCAGGCTTTCGCGCGCTCGAGAGAGTTTGGCGCGGCCGCCGCGGACCAGCACCTCGGCGGGCCGAGGCCGGCTGTTGTAATTCGAAGCTTGCGCGAAACCGTAAGCGCCCACGGTCATCACCGCCACGAGGTCGCCGGGGCAGAGGGCGGGAAGCAGGCGGTCGCGCGCCAGAAAATCTCCCGTCTCGCACAACGGCCCAACGACGTCGGCGTGAATCTTTCCCCGGCGCCGGGTGAGCGGAACAATTTCGTGATAGGCGCCGTAGAGCGCCGGCCGAAGCAGGTCGTTCATACCCGCGTCCACCACGATGAAATTCTTTTGTCCGTTCCCCTTCACATAGAGCACGCGTGTCAACAGGACTCCCGCCTCCGCCACCAGTGCCCGACCGGGCTCGAGGATCAACGTGTAGGGTTCCGAGCGCAACGTGCCGACCAGCGCCGCCGCGAGGCGCTGAGTATCCAGCGGCCGTTCTCGCCTGTAGCGCACTCCAAACCCGCCGCCCAGATCCAAGAATTCAATTCGAATCCCATCGTGCCCCAGCGCGTCGGCGATCTCCAGAATCTCGCCGAGCGCCTTCCGGAAAGGCGTGACGCTCAAGATTTGCGACCCGATATGGCAAGCGACGCCTCGAACCCGGAGGTGTTCGGAGCCCGCCGCGCGGCGATAGAGTTCAAGCGCGTGGGCGCGCGGAACGCCGAACTTGTGGATGACGCGTCCGGTGGCGACGTAGGGATGCGTTTCCGCCTCTACGTCCGGGTTGACGCGCAGAGCCACCGAAGCGCGCCGGCGGAGATGTCGCGCGCGCCCCTCTACGAGCTCCAACTCGCCCGCCGACTCCACGTTGAACATCAGGATACCCGCGCCGATCGCCCGGTCAACTTCCTCGGCCGTCTTGCCCACGCCCGAATAAACGATTCGGTCGGGCCGCGCGCCCACTTTCTGGAGTCGCGCCAGTTCGCCGCCCGAAACGATGTCAAATCCGGCGCGGGCCCGGCCGAGCAGGGAAAGAATGCTCAGATTGGAATTCGCTTTGACCGAATAACAGATGAGGCTTGGGATCGCCGCCAGGCGCCGCCTGAGGCGGCGAAAATTCTCGAGAACTGCCGACGCGCTGTAAACGTAGAGGGGTGTGTGGAAGCGCCGGGCGAGGGCGTCGAGCGCCAGGGATTCGCAGAATAGGCGTCCCGAGCGGTAATGGAAGGTCGGCATGTTTGAAACGTCGCCGGGAAAGCCGCGCAAGGCGGGGTTCGAACCACCGCGCTCCGAGCTATCTCACGCGCAGAAGCACCAGTGTCTGGTCGTCGCGCCGCGCGCGCCCATCTTCGAATTGGCTGATTTCGTCGAAGAGCGCGTTCTGGATCTCGGCAAGCGGGCGATCGGCTCTCACGCGCAGAAGGTTCTCGAGCCTCCGGTTGCCGAACTCCTCGTGCTCGGGATTGGTGGCCTCGGAGACGCCGTCGGAAAAAAAAGCCAGCAAGTCCCCCTGCTCGAGTGCCAAAGTCGTCTCTTGATAGTCCAAGTTGGCCAGGAGGCCGAGCGGCACGCCTTCAACTCGTATGGGTTTCGCATGCCCCCCTCGCACGAGAATTGGCAGGGGCATGCCGGCGTTGGCGAGGCGCAGGGTTCTCGTTTTGGGCTCCCAGACGCCGCAGGCGAGCGTAATAAAGTGGCTGTCAATTTGCCGCTCGAGCAGGACCTGGTTCAGTTTTCGAAGCATGTCGGGCGGCGCGAGCTTCAACGGCGCGAGGCTGCGCAGGATGCCCCCGGCCATCGCGCCGTACAGCGCCGCCGGCGCGCCTTTGCCGCTCACGTCGCCGACCGCGATGATGTGCCGGTCGCGCCCGTAAGCGAGAAAATCGTAAAGGTCGCCGCCTAGCTCGCGGGCGGGGAGAAACCGCACGACGACTTCAAGGCCGGCAATCGCGGGATTCGGCGAGGGCATCAGGTGGCGCTGGATTTCCCGTGCCCGCTCCAGGTCGCGTTCCAGCCGCGCCTCACTTCTCACCACGCGCTCGTAGAGCCGCGCGTTCTCGATGCTCACCGCAATCTGTGGCGCGAGCGTCGAAAGGACGCGGACGTGCTCTTCGGTGAAATAGTTGGGCTGCGGGCTCTCCAGGTCCATCACGCCGATCACCCGGCCGCCGTATTCGAGCGGCACGGACATCTCCGAGCGGGTCTCGGGATTCACCATGATGTAGCGCGGGTCCTTGTGGACGTCCCCAACCACAATGGTCTTGCGGCTCTCGGCCGCCGCGCCGACAATCCCTTCGCGGCCGCCCACGGAACACTTGTCGGGCATGCGCTCGTCGCGCCGCAGTGAAATCACGGCGTTGAACGCGCCGGAGTGTTCGTCGGCCAGCATGATGGCGAAGCGGTGGTAATCAATGAGCCGTTTGATGAGCGTCCCAATCTTACGCAGCAGCTCCTCGAGCACCAGCACGGAGCCGAGTTCGCGGCTGATGTCGTAGAGGAGGGCCAGGGTTTTGGCCTGCCGGACGCTGCGGCGATAGAGCCGGGCGTTTTCGATGGCGCTGGCGATACGGCTGGCGAGGAGCTCAAGCAGGTTCTGGTGCTGCTCGGTGAAAAAGTCGGGGGCGGCGGCTTCCAGATCCATCACGCCCACGACGCGGCCCTTGACGATGAGCGGGACGGCCAATTCGGACCGGATGGCTGGGAGCGATTGGATGTAGGACGGCTCATTGCGGACGTCATTCACAAGCACCGTCTTCTTCAGCTCCGCCGCGCGGCCCACGATGCCCTCGCCCACTTTGGCACGGAAGGACTTGGCAACCTTCTCCGGATGCCCCTGGCTAAAGCGGATGCTCAGTTCGCGAGTCTTGTCGTTGAGGAGCAGGATGGCGAAGACCTCGTAATCAATGGCCCGCCTGACGGTTTCGGAGATGCGAACCATCAGCTCGTCAAGGTCGAGCGTCGAGTTGATGCGTTCGGTGGCCGCGAGCAGAAGGGTCAACAACTCCGTGAGTTCCAGAGGCCGCGACGCGGATTGGAGAGTTTCCGACATGGGTCTTAGCTAGATAAGATGCCGCGCAGCCTTAATCGGCCCTCCGACTGGGCTCACAGTTCGGCCATGCTCACTGTCCCTCCCATCGACATTGCTCAGGGTCTCGGACGGCGCGGCTACGCTTGCGCCGGGGTAAGCAGCTTTTGAGCCTCTTCCAGTATGGAAACCGTGGAGCTCGTGCCGATGCGCGAAGCTACCGCGCGGAGCATCTCGAGCGCGTGGTCGAGCGTCCGGATGCCTCCCGCCGCCTTTACGCCCACGCCCGGGCCGACGGCCGCGCGCATCAACCGCACGTCAGCGGCGGTGGCGCCCGAGGGGCCGAACCCCGTCGAAGTCTTCACGTAATGGGCGCCAGCGCGCTCGGCCCGGCGGCAGGCTTCCACTTTTTCTCCATCGGTGAGGTACGCTGTCTCCAGAATCACTTTCAGCAGGACGCCCGCGGATTTCGAAACCTCCGCGACGCCGCGAATGTCGCTCTCGACGCGCTCGTATTCGCCCGACTTCAGCGCGCCGATGTTCAAGACCATATCCAATTCCTCGGCGCCGTTGAGAATGGCCGCCTCGGCTTCGGCACGTTTGGCGCGTGTGGTCGTCGAGCCGAAGGGGAAGCCCACCACCGTGGCGACTTTCACACCCGACGAATCGAGGACCGCTCGCGCCGCCGCCACCCAACACGGATGAACGCACACGGCAGCGGTGTTCCAGCGCTTCCCCTCATCCGCCAGGCGCAAAACGTCGTGGCGAGTCGCATCCGGCCGCAGGCAAGTGTGGTCTATCCGTCTCGCCAGTTGCGCAATGTGGCGGAAGACAGAGATATGAGATAGCGGGTTCGCCTCCTGCAAGCACTCTTCAAGCTGCTCTCGTTTCAAAATGACGCTTGCCATGCGTTTCTCGCGAAACAGAATCCTGGCGGACTGGGCTCCGATTACTTGTGGCGAACTACCGCGCTCGATATTCTAACATAAGCAGATTCCCGGCTCCGGCTCGTCTGCGCTCGACTCTCTGAACTTCCGCATCGGCTTCACCGCCGGCTCCTTGGTGAAGCGCGTCACAGCACGCTTCTAAGGCCCCCCTGCTACCCCGCGGCTGCGGGTTGGAGATACATTTCATGGTCGCCCACGGTCAGAGTTCCGGCCGTAGCCTTCACTCTAAGCTTCGAAACACGCCAAGTATGTCATTCCGATCCCGCAGTCGCCGTTCGACTTCGCTCACGGCCCTGAGCCTGTCGAAGGGCGGGAGAGGAATCTGCTCTCGGGTGGGCGCACGGGCTCGAGGGCCGCCCGCCTCAAAGGCTACGATATAATGGTCGCTCGTGCTGATTCTCGCCTTCGATACCACGAACGAATTCGGCGGCGCAGGTCTATATCGCGACGAAGCGCCGCTCGATGAGGCTCCAAACGTTGTGGGTCCAAGCGGCCCTGAGCGCGCGAGCTATTCGGTGACGCTATTCGAGATGGTGGAGAAGCTCCTGGCTTCGAGCCGCATGTCGCTTCGTGACGTGGAGCTCTTCGCCGTAGCGAACGGCCCCGGGTCGTTCACCGGGATCCGAGTGGGCGTCGCCGCGGCGCAGGGCTGGGCCATGGCGTTCGGACGTCCCGTCCGAGGGGTTTCCGTCCTCGAAGCGATGGTCGAAGCCGCAAGGCCGGAAACCGAATTCGCAGCGGCCCTTCTGGATGCCCGGCGTGGCGAGCTTTTCATCGGCGCCTTTCGCGCCACTCCTGACGGGCGGGCCAGACGCTTTGTGCCCATCGCTGAAGGCCGCGCGATGCGGCCCGAAGACATCCCAGGCCGTCTCGAGTCTGAGTATCCGGACTTGGGTCAAGTCACTTTGGTCGCGCGCGAATCAGACCTGGCCGCTCGAGGTCTCCGCGCCTCGCTTCCGAAGGGCGCCGCTTGGCGGACGGTCGAGGGATCGGTAGTGTCCTCCATCGCGCGCCTCGGCCTCGAAGCTGCCCGCCGAGGTGAGTTACAATCCCCCGCGGAACTTGACGCCTACTACATCCGGCGCTCCGACGCCGAGCTGCACTGGCGGAGCTGACAAGGCCATCCCCTCGACCTCGCTCACGCTTCGACTTCGCTCAGCGTCCCTGAGCAACGTCGAAGGGAGGGACGGTGAGCAGAGTCGAACCGTGCGACCACCCTTCGTCCCGCGATTGCGGGATCAGGGACTTCGTCATGCGAATCCGGCTATTTGAAAAAGAAGACTTGCCGGCCATTCTGGCGATTCAGAAAAAGACTCCCCTGGCCGCCCAGTGGCGAGACCACGATTACGCCCAGTTAGCCGCCCTGCCAGGGGGAATGATCCTGGTAGCGGATCTCGAAACCATGACGCCCCCCAAGGTCTTAGGTTTTGCCGCTTTCCACCGCGTGATTGATGAGGCGGAAATGCAGAACTTCGCCGTTGACCCCGAACACCAGCGCCAGGGCGTCGCCAGAGCCCTGCTCGAAGAGGCCAAGCGGCGCCTTCGGGAGGATGGAACAAAACGCTGCTTCCTCGAAGTGCGCGCTGGGAACAAAGCCGCACACGAACTATATTTCTCCGTGGGCTTCGGCCTGTATTCAAATCGGAAAAACTATTATCGCGACCCGCCCGACGACGCGCTGATCCTGGCCCTTGAGCTTTTCCCGCTGACAATCATGCCTTGAGACTCTTATGATTTCCGGTGTATGGGCGAACGAGCGCCGCCATCAAGAATCGGCGCACTTCCGAGAACGTGTGTGGGCTACACCAATCGGTGTGACGCTTCCGGTCAAAGAAGGGATTGGAGCGCACGCTTCGAAGGCCGGGTATATCTGCAACTTGGTGAAATGGCGCAAGTAATCCTCAAGCCCAAGGGCATTAGGGGTTTGGCATTAGGGCTGCCCTGTAAGAGTCCGCAAGACAAATCATATGGAGGTTGTTCAATCATGAAAAGGCTGCTCAGTCTAATCTCGACCCTGGCCATCGCTGCGGCGTTGTCTGTGCCGGCATTCTCCGCTCAGCCGAAAGGGAGCAAGAAATCCACGGAAACAGCGTCTCCGACCGAGGTCCAGACGAAATCGAAGGGCAAGTCCCACAGGTTGCACTTGAAGAAAAAGGGTTCGACTGCTGGGAAGAAAAAGGCTCAGGCCAGCACGACCCCTAGCTCGGGCAAGTAAGGCCATAAGACCGCACTCCGGACTTCGGGATGTCCCCACCGGGCTCAAAGGACCCTCGGCGATGCTGCCGAGGGTCTCTTGTTTTCAAGGACTTTTTCGCACCAACTACCCCTTGCCATTCGACCGCGGTCCCGGAACTCGGATAAGGGAAACACCCGCTTGTAGGCCCCCCGTGGGTGTGCTAGGCTCACGGTTAGAAGCATCTCAATCTGTGGGAGGTGCACACCCGTGAGCAGCCCCCCCGAGGCCATCCGGGAGCAGTTGATGGCCAACAATCCGGAATTCCAACGCCTCCGCGAAGAACACATCCGTTACGCTCAGCGCCTCGATCAACTCTCCGCCAAGAATCATTTGAGCGAGCAGGAGCAGATCGAGGAGATTCTGCTCAAGAAGAAAAAGCTGCGGGTCAAAGACGAGATGGAAATGATGATCCGGCAAGCTGGTTCGGTCTAGTGCCGTTCCAACTTGATGCGCCTATGCGCCGTCCCGCAGAACGGAGCCGGAACTCAGGACACAGATGGCCGACTGGGACGGAGTTTTTCAGGAATAGCCTGCCTGCCGCAGGCAGGTTTGAACGGCACTAGGCCCGCCCCATCCAGGCTCGGAGATAGCCACGGAGCGTGGGCGGGCGTTGCGCGGCCGGATCCGCGGGGTTTATTTCGCCGGCAGGGGTCAGTGCCCAGGCAGAGTTTCGGGGCGTCCCGGGGGGAGGACGGCCGGTCGTTGAGACATGGTCAAGGAGGGATACTGGTACGCATCTCCGCTGGTCACGATGGCCGGCGGCTTGGTTCTGTTAAGGCTCTACTGGGCCGCATCAGCAGTCCTGATTCTCGCGATTTTTGTCCTTAATTTCTTTCGCGACCCTGAGCGCTTGATTTCCTCCGATCCGGACGCCATCGTCTGCCCCGCCGACGGCCGCGTGGTCGAGATCCGCGAAGAAAGCTACGACGGCCGCACCGTGCGGCGGGTGAGCATCTTCATGTCCCCGCTCGATGTGCACGTCAACCGCTCGCCGATCGCCGGGGTGATCGAGGGCGTGCGTTACCAAAAAGGTGCGTTTCACGTGGCCTCGGAGGCTCGCGCCTCGGTCGAAAACGAAATGAACGTCTTTGCCGTGCGCGGCAGCCAAGGCGTGGTGGTGGTCAAGCAAATCGCGGGTGTGCTCGCCCGGCGAATCGTCTTCTGGAAGAAGGCCGGTGACGCGCTGGCGCGCGGAGAGCGCTTCGGACTGATCAAATTCGGCTCGCGCGTGGATGTGTTACTCGACCGGACAGCCGAAGTCCGCGTGCGGGTCGGCGAACGCGTCCACGCTGGCAGCACCACGCTTGCCCGGTCAGCGAGGGGCGACTCTTCAGGCGGATAATCGAAGATGGGAGACGACGCTTCAAACCACGCCCATCCAGCTCGGAGCCGGGGAGGGCTGCAACGGGGGATTTACGTCCTGCCGAGCCTCTTCACGGTGGGCACGCTAGTGTGCGGGTACATCGCCATCTTGTCGACGCTCCAGGCGATCGCCTTCGTGGACAACACTTATTCGATGACGTCTTTCGACGCCGCGGCGCGCGCCATCGGCTGGGCGATTCTTTTCGACGGCCTCGATGGCCGCATCGCCCGCATGACCAACGCCAGCTCAAATTTTGGCCGCGAGTTCGATTCCCTTGCCGACGTCATCACCTTCGGCTTGGCGCCGGCCTTCTTGGCGTTCGCCTGGGGTGTGCGGTCGGTGGCCGCGGGGGCTTTGAGCGACCAACTGGTTCGCCTCGGCTGGATCGTCACGTTCGCGTACGTCATCTGCGGCGCCGCGCGGCTGGCGCGCTTCAACATTGATAAGGGCGCAACCAGCGACCGGCGCTACTTCATCGGCCTGCCCATCCCTGGAGCCGCAGGGGTTATCGCATCCGTGGTCCATTTTTATCAGTTCCCGATCACAGAAGTGATTTACGGTGTGATGTGGCTGGTAACCGTAGCGGCCCTGGCGTTCCTGATGGTCAGCCGCGTCCGCTATTTCAGCTTCAAGACGCTCGACCTGCGCCGCCGCCGCCCCTACGTCACGATCATCCTCATTGGCAGCATCGTGTTCGGGATCTGGGCTTTCTCACGCCCCGTGTTGCTTACCATGGCGGTCGTTTACATGTTTTCCGGTCCCTTGGGCCGGCTGGCCGGACGGCTGCCGCCGCAACCGCCGGCGCCGAAAAGAGAAGATTCTCACGGGCCGGAGGCCCATCCGGCATGAAGCCCGCGGGCCAGACCCACACCTTGGCCGTGGTGGGCGCCTCGACGCTTCTCGGCAAGGAAATCCTCGAAGTCCTCAAGGAACGTGCCTTCCCCGTAGCCCGGATTTTCACAGCCGGCGGCGCGGAAACAGCGCCGGACCTGCCCGTGCTCGATCTCGGCGACAGCTACCAAGACGACGTTCTGGTGGAAGAACCCGAAGACTCCGAACCCGATTATGTCTTCCTTGCGGACCGTTTGCGGCCCGCGCCCGAGGGCACGAATCTCGGACTGCTTCATTCGGCCGAGCGGCTGGCCGAGGCCGAGCATTCGAAAGTCATAGACCTCGGAGGATTCATGCTCCCGAAGGCGGGCGGTGCCGTGCGCATTCCCTCGCTCGAACGGGAGGGGAGGGCGCCTGAAAGACTCGATTCTCCCGCCACGAGTTATTATGTCGCTCCGCATCCAGCCGTGGTGGTCATCGCCAGGTTATTGCTCGGGCTCTCGGAGCGGTTTGCCGTGGAGTCCGCCGTGGGCGAAGTCTTCGGCTCGGCTTCGGAAATCGGCCCCCGCGCCATTGCGGAATTGCAAAAACAGACTTTGAACCTGCTCAGTTTCCAGAAGATTCCTCAAGCCGTCTTCGGCGCGCAAATGGCGTTCAACCTGCTTCCCCGCCTCGGCCGCGGCCGCACCCAGCCGGGAGAACCGGCTCCGCTCGAGCGGCGAATCCGGGACGAGTTGCGCGACTATATGGGCGGGCACGTGCCGCTTCCCGCCCTGCGCTTCGTCCAGGCGCCCGTTTTCCATTCCCTGGCCGTGTCCCTCTATGTGCGCACGCGGGAGCCCGCGCCGCTCGCGGCGTTGGGCGAAGCGCTCGCCGCTCCGGGCGTCCGCTTGAGGCGAATCTCCGAGGGACCACCATCCCCGGTCGAGGTGACCGGATCCAGCGACATTCTCGTGGACGCTCTCACGGCTGACCCGGCCCATCCGGAGGGATTTTGGATATGGGCCGTCGCCGATAACTTGCGCCTGGCCGCCGTCAATGCCGTTGAAATCGCCGAAAGCCTAAAAAGCGGAGGCCCGTGAAGCGTCCGTTAACTGAAGAGCTCGCTGCCGAGCGCCACCTCAGGCCTTGGGCGTGCCCAGCCGACCGCGCGCGCGTCGCAGACCCTGAGCCTGGTCGAAGGGCGGTTCTGATTTCTGCCTTCTGCTTTCTTGCTAGCTCTTGCGGCTATCACGTTGCGGGCCGGGGCGCTCGCATTCCGCCTGATGTCAAAACCATCGCCGTCCCGGCCTTCGAAAACCAGTCCAGCCGGTATCGAATCGAGCAGCGGCTCTCCGCTGCGGTGACGCGGGAGTTCCTTGAACGAACGAAATTCCGCATCCTCTCTGACCCCGCCGGCGCCGACGCCGTTCTGAAAGGGACCGTAAAGGAGGTCCGCACCGGGGTGGTCACGTTTGATCTCCAGACGGGCCGCGCCGCGACGCTCCAGATTCAGGTCACCGCCGCGGTTGCGTTATTAGACCTCCACACCCACAAAACCATCTTCGCAAACAACAATTATATTTTCCGGGAAGAGTATCAGGTCAGCCAGACGACTTCCGAGTTGTTCGAAGAAGACCAGCCCGCTCTCGAGCGGTTGTCGCGCGACTTGGCACGCACGCTGGTGACGGAAATTCTCGAGAATTTCTAGGCCAGGGCCTGTGGGGACGGACGGCCATTCGACTTCGCTCATGGCGGTGAACCTGTCGAACCGCGTCCGCCCCTGGCCGCGAGCGCCGCTCGCCCCTACACGTTCCCTCGCTTCATCTCGCCCATCAGGTAATCCGAGGAGCGGACCGCGAGCGTCATGATGGTGAGCGTCGGGTTCTGGTTTGCGGAGGAGACGAAGCCGGCGCCGTCCATGACGAACAAGTTCTTGACGTCGTGTGTCTGCTGGAACCGGTTGAGGACGGACTTCTTCGGGTCAGTTCCCATGCGCGCGATGCCGACTTCATGGATGGCCCAGCCGGGCGTCGAGGGATTGGACCCCGCCTTAACGTTCTTCGCTCCGGCCGCTTCGAGCATTTCGCCAGCGGCTGCGGCCATGTCCTTGACCATGGCGCGTTCCTCATCCCCGTAAGTCATGTGGACTCGCAGCACGGGAATGCCGAACGAGTCGGTGACGTTCGGGTCTATTTCGACGTAATTTTCCCAGCGCGCCAGGCATTCTCCGAAGCCGCCGATGCCGAAGCGGCAGACCGACTGGCCGAGCGATTTCTTGAACGATTCGCCGAATCCGGAGGCGTCCCAGTTGAATTGGGTTGAACCGTCGCCTTCGTACCCGTAGCCACGCAGGAAGCCTTTCGAGCGCGGCCCGCCGGGAAGGTTTCGGAAGCGCGCGATGTAGATTCCGGCGGGGTTGTTGGGGCCGTCCATCGAGGCCTTGCCCACCAGGTCCGGAAAATCGCCGCCCGCGCCGCCACCCATGATGTGGTCCATCAGGTAGTGGCCCAGCACCCCGCTCGAATTCGCGAGCCCGTTCGGATACTCACGCGTCCGGGAGTTGAAAAGGATTCGAACCGACTCGAGCGACTGCGCGCATAGCACCACCGCGCGCGCGTGGACTTCTTTCGGCTGGCGCGTGATGCGGTCAATGTAGACGAGGCCTGTGGCCCGCTTCGTTTCCGGATTCATCAGGACTTTGTAGGCCATCGCGTTCGGGATATGCGTGCAGTTGCCAGACTTGAGAGCGTCGGCGACGGTGGTGAAGGCGG
>QHZN01000188.1 GCA_003225365.1 Acidobacteriota bacterium | reverse complement strand
TCCCGATGATTGCGATGCCTTCGTACTTCTCTTCGCCCATACAGCTACTCCTTTGCCCTCAAGCGCAGTTGGGCCAGCGCTTGCTTTTGGAGCAGCGCACGGTCGCGCCACTCTTCACTAGCCTTGGGCGCCGGACCGTCGAACTGGCTCAGGTGGAGCGCAAGTGAGCGAATGGTTGGATGCTCAAAGAGCGTCACGATGGGGAATTCAGTCCGCAACGTTTCCCGCAGCCTGCCGTGCACCCGCACAAGCAGCAGGGAATGACCGCCCAGATCGAAGAAATGTTCATCGATGCTGACGCGCTCCAGCCCCAGCACGTTTTGCCAGACCGTCGCAATCTTACGTTCCATCTCGGTTTGCGGCGGCACAAACCGCCCGTCCAGTTCGGGTTGTTGCTGTTCAGGAGCCGGCAGGGCCTTCCGGTCCGCTTTGCCGCTGGAAGTGAGCGGCAGCTTTTCCAAAAACACGAACGCTGCCGGCACCATGTACTCGGGCAACTTTTTCTTGAGAAGCTCTCGCAAGGCTTTCGCTTCGGGCTTCGGTGGGCGCGTGACTAGATACGCCACTAAACGCTTCTCGCCCGGCACGTCCTCCCGTGCAATCACTACCGCTTCTCGCACCGCCGGATGCTGGCACAGCACCGCTTCGATCTCGCCGAGTTCAATGCGGAAACCACGGATCTTCACCTGATGATCCATCCGCCCTAGATACTCGATGTTCCCGTCAGGCAGGAAGCGCGCCAAGTCGCCCGTCTTGTAGAGACGCGCTCCCGCCCGTCCACTAAACGGATCGGATATGAATTTCTCCGCTGTCATCTGCGGCCGCTTCAGGTAACCGCGTGCCAGTCCGACTCCGCCGATGTGCAATTCACCCGGGATTCCAATCGGGACCGGCTGCAAGTACTTGTCGAGGATGTAGATCTGGGTGTTCCAGATCGGCCTTCCAATGGGCACAATCGAAAGCCCGCGGTTCGGGCTGCACTGCCAGGAGGTCACGTGAACCGCTGCTTCGGTTGGACCGTAAAGGTTGTGCAGTTCCGCGCCCAGCCGCTGGAAAAAGCGCTCCTGCAACTCGAATGGCAACGCCTCTCCGCTACAGAAGACTCCCCGCAGACTTGTGCAGCCCTCGACTCCTTCGGATTCTAGAAAAATACGCAGCATCGAGGGAACAAAATGCATGGTTGTGATCTTCTGCTCTCGGATCACTTTTACCAGATAGTCTGGATGCTGATGTCCCTCAGGCCGCGCTAGAACAAGACACGCGCCCGTCATCAGTGGCCAAAAGAATTCCCACGCGGAAACGTCGAAGCTATAAGGAGTCTTTTGCAAGACTCGGTCGGTTCCGTACAGCCTGTAGGCGCTTTGCATCCAGAGCAGTTGATTGACCACGCCCGCATGCCCGTTCGGAACACCCTTCGGTTTTCCAGTTGAGCCGCTGGTGTAAATTACGTAGGCGAGATTCTCTGGCGTACAGTTCTGCAATGGATTCGTATCCGGCTCACGATCAAGCGACGCTTTGTCTGTGTCGAAACAGACGACCTTCGACGTGTGCACTGGCAAATGCGGCACCAGCGTGGATTGTGTCAGCAGCACGGGCGCTTCCGCGTCCTCGAGCATGAAGGCCAGACGGTCCTTCGGGTAGTCCGGGTCGAGCGGCAGATAAGCACCACCTGCTTTTAGGATGCCAAGGAGGCCCACGACCATCTCCAGCGAACGCTCCAGAAAAACTCCTACGGGCACATCCGGTCCGATGCCAAGCCCCTGCAAGTGGTGGGCAACTTGGTTGGCGCGACGGCTGAGTTCGCGGTAGGTCAGATCCTTTCCTTCAAAGGTGACGGCGTGAGCGTCCGGTGTACTCTCCACCTGGGCCTCAATCCATTCGTGGATTGTCCGCCGCTTCGGGACGTCTACGCTGGTCTTGTTCCAGTCGATCGTCAGCTCTTTACGTTCGGCTTCGGTGAGGATCGGCAGTCTACCCACGGTTTCCGTCGGGTTCGTAACGATGCCCTCCAGCAACTGCCGCAAGTGCCCTAACAACCGCGAGATTGCGGCATCATCCAGACGGCGACGGTCGAATTCGATTTTGAAACTCAGTTCTTGACCGTCATAAGCCAACAGCCGGATAGGAAAATCGGTGAGTCGATGTAATTCGACTCGCCGCTTTGTCCACGCGCCGCCAAGGGAACGCATCGCCGTGTCGAGCCGGTAGTTTTCAAAGACCAGGAGCGTTTCGAATAACGGCTGCGTCGGGGGCACTTGGCTGACCGCCTTTACCTGAACTAATGGAGTGTGCTCATAGGGACGCATGTCCAGCCATTGCTGCCGTGCTGCTTTGAAGACGGAGAGTGCCGCATCATCAGGACTCAGCTTGATGCGGACCGGCAGGGTATTGATAAACAAACCGATCATTTCGTCGGCACCCGCCACCGTCGATTTGCGGCACGCCCGTGTAGCGCCGAAAACAATGTCCTGTTCGCCGGAATAGCGATGGAGCAAGATCGCCCATGTGCCCATGACCAGGGCGTTGAGAGTAAGCTCATGGTCTTTCGCGAACGCCCGCAGTCGAGCCGTCAGTGCGGAATCCAAAATCTCCCACGCTTCGCCCTGCTGATACAGCCCCCCCTCCGCGGGTACATGCCGGTCGATCCCCAGGGCTGTGGGTGCAACAAACCCGGTCAACAGTTCCTTCCAGTAAGATCTTGCTCCAGCAGGACTCTGTTGCTGTAGCCAGTCGATATACCGGCGATAGGGGGGTGGCGCTGGACGGGCAGTTATGTCGCCCTGCGCCAATTCAGCGTAAGCCTCGAACACTTCTCGCAAAAGCCTCGGATAGCATCGGCCATCCAGCAATGCGTGATGAAACGTCCACACGAAAGAGAAAGATGCCTCACCCCACTGAAAGAGGGTGAGCCGAAGCATCGGAGCGTGGTCTAGTTCAAATCCAAGGAGACGATCCGTTTTCAAAAACGATGCAAGCCGTTCGCGCTGGTCGTGCTCGGAAAGGTGACGGGCGTCCTCGACCACGAACGGCACGGATACTTCGGCCGCAATTTCTTGCACGGGCTGTTCAATCCCTTCCCAAACAAATCGCGCGCGCAAGATATCGTGTCGCCGTACCAGCCATTGCCAGGCGGCTTCCAACCGGCTGGCGTCAAACTCTTCTGGCAGGTGGACAACCAGCTGCTGTATGTCAACACCGGAGTGCGGTTCCATCAAGTGATGAAACAGCATCCCCTGCTGCATAGGGGAGAGGGGGAAGCTGTCGACGATTAGATGCTTAATCATGCACGAAGCTCCCATCAGTAGCTATGGAGCACTCTCGAGACCCACGCCAGCGGTTCGATCCTACTGCCTCCACCAGTCCGCAGTCGAAGACGTTCATGGGTTCGTTGCTGTTTTAATTATTCAAAGCTTGCTGCGACCTCCTGTACTCAGCGTGCTTGTGCCTGTTCCTGAACTTTCTGCCCAAAACGAAAACGGGCTGCGAAAGGCCATAGCCTCCATGCAGCCCAGCTCGAGAGGTGCGATACCTCCGATGTCGATCTCGCTATCCAGCCGGTGTCGAGAGTGGTTGATAAATACACGTTTTTTGTTTTTTTGTAAATGCTAATTATTCATTTCATTCAACGGCAGCACTCCCGGTGTCATCGGTAAGGGCACATAAATGTAAGGGCCCTGATTCACCAGCACTCCTACGAGCTCCGAGCGCCATGCTCGAAGCCTCGGAGACCCGATTCGCCGAACTCTCAGAGGATTCCTACTGGTCTCCCGATATCC
>QHZN01000010.1 GCA_003225365.1 Acidobacteriota bacterium | reverse complement strand
GGAGTACAACATCAAGCGGCTCGTGCACTTCGAGAGTTTTGAGGATGTGCGCATCGCCATCCACAGGGAGAAGCAGATCAAGGGTTGGCTTCGGGCGAAGAAGGTTGCGTTGATCATAGCGCACAATCCGGCGTGGAAGGACCTGAGCAAGTGTTGCGGAATACAAATATGAGAGAGATGCGATCTTCCCGGCATAAAGTCCGAGCCGCGAACTGCGGAGGTCCTTCGCTCCGCTCAGGACGACAAGTGAAGACCTTGCCCTGAGCGAAGCGAATGGGGCCCAGGACGACAAGTACGAATCATGCCTGACGACATCCTGGTCTTCGCCGAACATGTGGGTGGCAAGCTCTCGCGTGCCGCTTGGGAAGTGGTCGCCGCCGGGCAGCAGTTGGCGCTCGACCTAGCTGTCCCCGTTTCCTGCGTTATCCTGGGCCACGCGATATCGGCGCCTGCCGCGGAAGCCGCATGCGCGGAGCTCCAAGAAGTTCTTGCCCTCGATTCTCACTACCTTGCCGAATATACTTCGGACAGCACCACGCCGGCGCTGGCGGAAATCATTCGCTCGCGAAAGCCCCGCTTTGTTCTCTTCAGCCATACTTATCAGGTCCGCGACTTTGCGCCCAAACTCGCCGCCTCATTCGGCTGCGGCTTGATCAGCGACTGCCTCGGCTATCGCAGAGAGCGCGGCCGCGTGGTCTTTGTGCGGCAAGTCTTTCAAGGTAAGTTTTACGCCGACGTGGAATTCGCGGGCGAGCCGCCGTGGTTTGTCACGTTTCAGGCGGGAGCGTTCCGAGAGGACGCGGTGCGTCGCGGCGCGTCGCCCGCCCAAGTGACGGCTGCGAGTGTGACCCTCGACCCGACCGCCCTCCGCATCAAAGCTGGCGAGCGTTTCCGCGCAGCCAGGCAAGCTGTGGACTTGACCCAAGCCGAAATCATCGTGGCGGTGGGGCGCGGCATCAAGGCGCCGGAAAACCTCGAAATGGCGCGCCAACTCGCGGAAGCGCTGGGGGCAGAACTAGGGGCCTCACGGCCCATCTGCGACTCGGGCTGGTTGCCTATGGACCGGCAGATTGGCAGTTCCGGTCAGACCGTCGCGCCCAAGCTCTACATCGCGCTCGGCATCTCCGGCGCCATCCAGCACCAAGTCGGGATGAAGGGCTCGAAGACTGTGTTGGCGATCAACAAGGACAAAGAAGCGCCTATTTTCGAGGTCGCCACCTACGGCGTTGTGGCCGACCTGTTCGAGATCGTCCCCGCACTGGTGGAAGAAATCAAAAAGGCGACAGGGTCGTAGCGCGGCCATCCTGGCCGCAGGCGCGGGAACCTGCCGCTCCCGCCGATGGGCCCTGGAACTCCTCGCGGGCGAGACGCCCTCGCTACTTCAGTCGAGGAAATCAAAAAGCTCAAGCCGTCCTAAGATTTTCCTCCGGTCGGGATTCCCGGCTTTCGCGCGAGCGTGCTACGAGCCCAAGTTGATTTGAACGGTCACCGCCGAATGAGCCTCGGCGACAATGCCCGCCACAGCCGTCCGCGTTAGTCCAGCCGAGGCGGCAACCGACTCCGTTCAACTCGGCTGGCGCGGCAGCGCGGTCTCAATCCAGGTCCAGGTCGCGGGTCGGGCGTGTGATGGGTTGGTCTTTGGTCTTCTTGAGGGCCTCTTCGAATTTCCGATCTAGCACCTTCCCCTTGACTTTTTCATCGGCGACGCTTTGTTCGAAGAGCGCCTCCCGCCGCGCCTTTTCCTTTTCGAGCAGATCGGCCACGCGGTCGAGGTCCGCGGATTTTCCCCGCGCGGGCGGCTCGTGCGCGATGATCTTGCCAAGCGAGCGGTCGAGGGTCAAGCGCGCGCCGCAGTGCGGGCACGCAACGTGAATGAGGTCGTCTTTCTCCATGACGCAATGCTACCCCCCCGTGGGCATCGGAGTCAATTTCCCCCCTCGCCGCACCGCTCTTGCAAATCGTCCGAGAAAAGTGTAGAGGTCAGGTCTTTTGGGGAGTTGATTCGGTACGCCTCATGCGCGCGACAAAACAACATGCGGACTTTCAACCCGGCGAAAGGGGCTTCATGAACCACGATTCGCGAAGAAAGTTTCGCCTTGGCGAGCTGGTGCTCATTTTTCTGGTGGGGCTCGTCGGTTTGGCGATCCTCGAGGCCAAGGAAAATCTCGAGGGCGAGTGGAAGAAGCGCGACGCCTGGCAGCAACCCGAGCGCGTGATGGACGCACTGTCCGTCCAGCCGGGGAGCCGCGTCGCCGACGTCGGCTGCGGCAAGGGCTATTTCACGGCTCGCCTGGCCGAAAGGGTCGGCGCGGAAGGAAAAGTTTACGCGGAGGACGTGCAGGACGATGTGCTGAAAGCTGTCGCCGACTACGCGGGCGAAAAAAAGCTAACGCAGGTAGTCACCATTCAGGGCACTGAGGACGATCCCAGCCTCTCCCCCGACTCGCTCGACGCCATCCTAATCGTGAACGCCTACCATGAGATGAAGCATTACGACGCCATGTTGCTAGCGATGGCGAAGGCGCTCAAGCCCGGCGGGCTTTTGGGGATCATTGACCGCTATGACAAACCCGGGCGCCCGCGAAGCGAATATCAGGAGGAACACAAGATTCCTTCTGAGCTCGTGCGGGAGGATGCGCCGCGCGGCGGCTTTGAGTTCGTGAGCGAGGAGAAGGGTTTTGATCGGCCCAAAGGAGAGGGCGGCGGGCGCTTCTTCTTCCTCATCTTCCGGAAACTGCGTTGACAAACGCACCGCCTGCTTCTAGGATTGCGAAGCGTTCGGTACCAAACCGCGGAAATTCCAATCGAGCGAGGTGAGCGATGGCTGCTGTCAATATGCGCCGTGTGGCGCTGGGAGCAGTGGCGGGTTGGGTGGTCTGGGGGATCTGGAGCACCATCGTAAACGTTGTCATCCTGTCCGCTCACTACGCCGAGGAAGCTAAAGACGGCCACATACTCACCGAGGCGCGCTACAAGCTCTTTATTCTCTATTGGTTCATCGCGCTCTTCATCATCTCCTGGATTCTCGCCTGGCTCTACGCTTCCGTCCGCGCTACGCGGGGCGCCGGGCCGAAAACAGCCCTCACGGTCGGCCTCGCGGTAGGATTTGCCATCGCCTTCCCGGTCAACCTGACCAACGCCGCCTTTGCACCCTTCGATCGCATTCTGCCCTTTTGGTGGATGCTCGACTTGTGGGTGGGCTCGATCCTGGCCACGCTGGTGGCGGGATTCCTCTATCGAGACTAGCTCACAACCGAGAATTGCAGCTTGTTCGCCTCGCGGTCTACGCGGTCGAGGCGCACGCGGATGCGGCCCCCCAAGCGGAAGGCGCGCTCGGTGTCTCGGCCGACGATAGCGCCGAGACGCTGGCGATAGACGTAGTGGTCGTCTTCCAAGGTTTCGATCGGCACCAAACCCTCGACGAACAAGTCGGTGAGCTCGACGAAGAAGCCGAACTTCGCGAGCCCGATGATGAGCGCTTCGAACTCCTCCCCCAATCGCTCCGCCATGAAGTTCACCTTCTTCCATTCCATCAACTCGCGCTCGGCTTCCTGGGCGCGGCGCTCGGCTTCGGAGGTGGACGCGGCGAGCGCCTTGAGCTCCGGCAGTAGAACAAAGGCGGCGCCGGTGAGCGGCGCTCCGGGGGTGGGTTTGGGGAGGTGTCGCGACGCGGTGTGAGGCTCCGGCCGCCCAGCGATCGAATGCCTGCCTTTCGAGGAATGCACCTCCAGCCCAAGGCCGGGAACACCGGGCAGCACCGAGCGCTGCTCATGCCCTTCGAGCAGGCGGATATGCGCGCTTCCCCCCTCTTTTTCAAGCGCCGCCTTCAGAATGCGATGCACGATGAGATCCGGGTAACGGCGGATGGGCGACGTGAAATGCGTGTAGGTGGGCGAGGCGAGCGCGAAGTGGCCGAGGTTTTCCTCCGAATATCGCGCCTGCTTGAGCGAGCGCAGCATCAAGTAGGAAAGGATGCGCTCCTCGGGCTTGCCCGCCAGCCGCTCGGTCAAACGCTGGTAGTGCCGCGACGTGACGCGGAGGTCGCCGGCCTCGAGGCTTTCGTAGGTGCGCTCGTAGCGTTCCTCGCGGCGGGAGGTGTCCCGACGCGAGATGCGAAAGCGCCGGAGCGCCGGGCGGTCCACTCCGAGCGAGTAGCCGAACGTCGCCGCGATTTCCTCGAACTCGAGAACTTTTTTCGGGTCGGGTGTCTCGTGAATGCGGTAGAGGGCGGGGATGGAGCGGCACTCGAGGTAGGCGGCTACAGACTCGTTCGCCGCCAGCATGAATTCTTCGATGATGCGGTGGGCGATGTTCCGCTCCGAGCGAGTAATGCCGACCATGCGGCCGCGCTCGTCGAACTCGATTTCGGGCTCCGGCAGATCGAAATCAATCGAGCCGCGCTCATCGCGTCGGAGGTTGAGCAGCCGCGCGAGCTCCTCCATGAGCCTGAAGTTTTCAGCCAGCTTTTCGTAGCGCTCTCCGGCCGCGCTCTCGCCCGCGAGAATGTCCCGCACCGCCGTGTACGTCATGCGCTCGACGCTCCGAATGACAGAGGGGACTAGCTCGTAAGCGGCGACGCGCCCCTCCGGGTCAATCTCCATCAGCACGGACATCGCCAGCCGCTCGACGCGCGGATTGAGGCTGCAAATGCCGTTCGAAAGCTCAAGCGGGAGCATGGGCACGGCGCGATCGGGGAAATAGACGGAAGTGCCGCGCAGCCGCGCTTCGCGATCGAGCGCCGTCCCCGGACGCACGTAGTGCGCGACGTCGGCGATGTGGACCGTGAGCCTGTATCCGCCGCCGGCGAGCCGCTCGACGTCCACGGCATCGTCAAAGTCCTTAGCCGTCTCGCCGTCAATCGTCACCACCGGCCGGCTGCGGAAGTCGCGGCGGCGCTCAAGCTCTACTTCCAAGATGTCTTGTGGCGCAGCGTCCGCCTCCGCCAGCACCTCCGCCGGAAAACGGTGCGGCAAGTGGAACTTGCGGATGATGATTTCCACGTCCACACCGAATTCGTCGCGTCGGCCGAGGACTTCGAGCACGCGGCCCCGAAGCGCCGCGGGGCTGCCCGCCTCGGGGAAGTTCGTGATCTCGACGTCCACGATCTTTCCGTCGAGCTCGCGCGGGCTCCGAACAGCAGGCGCCTTCGACCGGACGCCTCGGCCTTCGGATTCGCCGCCGAATTGCCGGTGGCGCCCGCCCCCGGGGCTTTCCTCGGCTGGCCACTCGTGCCCGCGCGGGATGACGATTTCGTAAGGAATGCGCTTGTCGAAGGGCAGAACGACGTTCTGCCGCGGCCCGCAGCGGAACTCGCCGACCACGGTCATTTGCGCGCGCTCGACGACACGGAGAACGCGCCCTTCGAGGCGCACACCGTCCCGCGACCGCGCCACGAGGACGTCCACGCGGTCTCCGTGAAGCGCCGGGCCCATCGCGGAGGCAGGAATGAAAACGTCGAGGTCTGTCGCGGAGAGCCGCTGGTCCGGCACGACGAACCCGTAACCTTCGCGGTGCCCAATCAAGCGACCGCGCACGACGTTCTTCTGGTGGGGAGCCGCTTCTCGTGCTCGGGTGGCCGGCGGAGCCGGGGCGGGGGAAGCGAGGGCGAACCGGTTGTCCTTCGAGCGCTCGATCTTTCTCGCTCGCATCAGCCGCTTGAGCGCGCTCTTCAATTCCCGCACCTGGCTCGACCGCAGGCGGAGTTCGAGGACGAATTCTCGCAACCGATACTTCCGATGCGGATGAGCTTTGAGCAGGGCGAGGATTTCGCCGTCCGAGGGGAATTCGCGCATTCGACTAAGGGCCGATTGTACCACTGGGCGGAGGCTGCCGGACTTCCGGCTCGATCGGCTGGACCTGGGCTTGGCGAGCGGCGTCCCATCGCCACAGGTGGCGGCGGCCGAGATGCACGCCGCCCAGCCAGCGGTCAATGCCGTTCAACCGGAGGTTGGTCGTCTTGATTCCAGAGCAGCGCGAGGCATGTGGGGTCCGGGCTGCGGAACGCCTTCCCGGCGCAGTGGGCGAACTCCATTTCTTCGCAGGTGACTTCGTGACGCGCCGGCTAGAGATCCAAAAGGTGCTTCGGTTCGAGCATGCCGAGATAGGTGTCCGCCGAAATCAGCCGCAGGCCCGGAACTCGGCTGGCGTCCCCTCTGTCCCCACGCGCTCTCCTATCAGGCTACGGAATACGAAAATGGAGGGGGTCTCTGAGGTTCTGTAACTCCCGGTAATAATAGAGTGGAGTAGGTCGTTTTTCCTTGAACCTCAGCCTGCTTAGGAACTCAATTTCCTTCTTGGTGGCATCGCCGCTTAGGGAAGCATCGAGAAGGAATTCTTTGAGCCCCGGCTCTTCGCCGAAAGCTGGCTCGGGTTCCTTTTCGACAAATTCAAATCTCTTGGGGTGCCCCTCGGCCACTCTCCGGTTTAGGACAATTTCCACGCCAAAAGTCCCAAGGTCGATGTCCCAGGATTCGATCAGCGGATCCAAGAAAGACACGCAGTTTTCAATTGACACATCGAGGACATCCGTATCAAGGAACTCCAGAAGGGCGACCCGCATCTCTTCATAGGTTCGTTTGCTCAGTCTGGCCACCCGGCGGAGCCAGTTTTCACTTTCGAGTTCTTCTTTGGCAACTCTCTTGACCACGTCCAACAGCTTCTGGGTGACCAAGCGCTCGAGTTCGCCGAAGGGCTGCTTCTCAAAAATCGCCCGTATTTGTCCCTGCTTGTCCGCTCTGCATTTGCGAAGGACCAACTCTCGAACTCCCTTAAATAATGGTGTGGGCGGGTCCTTCAATTTTCTTTTTAGTTCTTCCTGGCGCTGCAAGTCAGCCAACTTCGCCAGCTCACCGTTTGGAAGCTTTAAAAATCTTCCCATCTTGTCATAAATATCCGTTCGATTAGGCGATGGGGGCGCCTTTTTTCGAGTCAGCAGTTGCGAAATGTAGGACTCTGTGACCTGCGCGGCAGCAGCCAGGTCCCTCTGCTCAAGCCCAAGTTGTTCCAGACGGTGTCTAACCACTAAAGCCACATCCATGGTATCCGTCCGGTGAGTCCATCTTCCGCGCTTGAAGGTCAGGAGTAATACTCCGTAACATCCGTGAACGTCTTCCCGTGACTTAACTTATTACATTTAACTAATAGAGATCTATCAGATTTTACTTGACAAGTCAAGTTAACTCACCCAAGTTGGTAATTGAAGATGAGCCACAGCAAACTCACCTTCCAGGTTATCTGAGCTAAGTCAGGTCATCTGTAATCGCACCTCTTAGACCACAACCACAAGGAGGTTGCCAATGTTTAGTCGAAATGTATCCATTCGTTTGAAGCCCAATTGCGTAGCGGAGTTTACGCGCACGCTTGACCAGGAAATCCTTCCCCTGCTTCGAAAACAGAATGGCTTCCAGGGCGAAGTCGCGTTCGTTGCCCCAAATGGAACGGAAGCGGTGGGAATCAGTTTGTGGGACCAAAAAGAGAACGCGGAAGCTTATAGCCGCGAGACCTATCCATCAGTGCTGAAAGCCCTGGCGAAAGTGGTGGACGGAACTCCACAAGTGCAGATCTATGAGGTTTGCAACTCGACCTTCCACCAGATCGCCGCTCGCGCCGCAGCCTAAAGCGGACGGATCTTTCTCGTCCGGACGGGGGGGGCGGCCAAGTCCGCCCTCATTTCTCCGGTATAGAGAAATCTCGATACGAGAAAATAGGATGGTTCCAATGTTTACGAAAATCATGAAGTGGATCTCCATCGCGGCGTTGGTCCTGGCGGCGCTTTGGCTGCCCGGAGCAAGTTCTCAAGTCTTGTTGGAAGTTGTGGTCTGCGTATCCGGCCTCCTGGTGGTCAGTCAGGCGGTTCGCGCAAGGAAGTATTTTTGGGCGGCTGGATTCTTGGCGGTAGCCGCGCTTTTCAATCCCGTGGTGCCGATTGCGCTTTCCAGAAGAATGTTTCTGTTGCTGGATTGGGTTTGCGTCGTGGCGTTCCTAACCTCGTTGGCCGTCTTAAGGAGGCAACCGATACTGTCTATGCCTTCGATAACGGGTCGGACGCCGGGAAGCGAATCATTGTAAGCCTGTAAGCCAAGTGTGGGCCGAGAGGGCCACGATGGAGGGAACTGTGTCGCAAAGAAATGGTGACAAGGCACGCTTTGGCCGAGAGCGAAAGCGCAAGGTTCTTAGGCGCGAGAGCATTCGAGGAATTCGCAAGGCGCTGGAAAAGAAAGTACCCCGGGCCACAATTGCCGGCTTGGAAGATAAACCGACTCCTGGTAGTGGACCGTCGGGGGAACCAGCTATGTAAGTAGGACCAAGCATGCTCAACGCTCGCAGGGCGGAGGAGGGATTCTAGCATGTACATCCAGTATGTTGGATTCAATGCTTTGCCCGACGTTCGAACTTACCTCTTTGATGTCCTCAACCAAGAGGATACACGGCAATTCAGCGTGGAAGTTCAATCCGAGGCGTTTCGCTCGTCCTGCTTGAGAGTTCAGGACGGCCCGAACATCTGTTTTGAGCGTTTAAAGCAGGAGCTGGAAGCAGAAACGGAGAAATTGCGCGTTGAGGCCCACCTGTGTGTCAGTGCGACGGACATCCAAGAATACTTAGAGCGGCAACCTTCGCCAAGAAAGACCTTCCGGGAGCAAGTGAACCAGAGAACTCCGGTCGCGCCCTTGGGGAAGGCAATCCCCATGGCGCAAGAAATCTTCGCGCTTGTGTTGCAAGGACCAACAGGGTCTTTGGGCCGGCTGAAACTGGATTTGGAAAACCAATCCATAAATGTCCGCTGTCTCGGGAGCTTAGAAGAGGCTTTGCCCGTGCTCCATGGCACAAAGCCTCCACATTTGGTTTTCACTGACACTACGCTGCCGGACGGCAATTGGGCGGACGTGGTCAACTTGGCAGTCGAGGCGTCAAAGCCCGTGAATGTCATCGTGATGGCGCGCCTGGTAGATGTCGGACTGTACCTTGAGACGATGGGACGCGGCGCATTTGATTTCATTGTGCTGCCGCTTACCCGCCCCGAACTCGTCCATGTAGTGCGGTGCGCAACCGATAACGTTATCAGGCGCAGGGAAGCGCAAGCGTGAGCCGCATAGCCAGGCCAGCCGCGCGCAAAGAAAACAGCCACCGGATCAGTGACCGTCGAGCCGAGTGAGTGCCGCCAGTAAGATTGAGCCCTATCGAGTTGAGCCTGCCGCGTCGTCATAAACGATCAAATCCCTATGGAAGGGACCTCCGTGACCAGTGCTCGCAGCCGAAACGTCCGCTGCTGATGTGCTTTGAGCAGGGTGAGGTTTTCGCCGTCCAAGGGGAATTCGCGAATTCGCCTTAGGGGTGGATTGTGCCACTGGGCAAAGGCGACCGGGCTTCCGGCTCGACGGGCGGGACCAGGGCTCGCCGGACAGCGTCCCACCGCCACAGGTGGCCGGGGTCGAGATGCACACCGCCCAGCCAGCGGTCAATGCCGTTCAACTCGACGTGATCGGACTGATTCGAAAGCAGGGCGCGGCCGGTGGGCGTCAAAGCCACTCCTGCGCCACTGAACGACTCGCCCTTTGGTTCGAGCTTGACGGGAGGGACGCGGCATTCGGCGAGGTTCCGGACGTAGTTGAAGAAGACAAAGTCCCCCATGAATATTCGCTCTTCGCGGCGCTGGTCTTCCAGGAAGAGTTCGGCAACGTTAAGGCGGCCGTCCTCGGCGGCCTCAAGGATCTGCCGCTCGGTGCGCGAGAGACCGTTGGAGGGGCTCGGAAACTGTTCGAGGTGGCGCCGGACGGCGCTCCGCAGGAGCGGCAACGCGGAGGTGTCCTCGTCGAGCAAGCGTGCGAGACCTGTGGGGTCTGGGCTGCGGAACGCCTTCCAGGCGCGCCCGGCGAGTTCCATTTCTTCGCGTGTGACTTCGTGCCGCACCGGGTAGAGGTCCGCCAGGTGTTTCGGCTCCAGCATCCCAAGATAAGTGTCCACCACGATCAGAGCCAGCCGCGTTCCGTTAAGGGGGCGTCCCGCGAACCAATCGAGGATCTGCAAGAGTTGGAGCTGGTCGTAAAGGTCCCCTTCAAACCACAGCACGACTTCCCTGAATTTGGAGAAGGAAGCAATCTTCCGATTGCGCTGCTCGAAGATCTTGAGAACCGAGCTTTCCTCGTACCCGCCGAAGGCAAGGGAGGCGATGAAACGCGCCCGCACTGGGCTCAAATCGTCGAGCGAAAGCCCTTCGGGCACCGGGCCTTCGTGGAGAACGTCGTTCCAGAAGAGGACTTCTCCCTCCAGGCCTGATTCTTTCAACCCCACGCTTTCTCCGTTCGTGACGTGGAGTGTCTCCGACATCAGTGGCGAGCTTTCGTGAAATGGGCGCAAGTCTTTGAGGGGAATCGAGAATCTGGTGCCGAAGAGAGGACTCGAACCTCCACTCCCTGACGGGAACTACACCCTGAATGTAGCGCGTCTGCCAATTCCGCCACTTCGGCGCCGAACGAGCCGGGCAAGAGACGGGGACAATCCCACTCACAGAAGCCGCCCTTACCGCGTGGAATTTTCATCTTGCCATCCGAGCCTTGGCCTGTCAAGGCGCGGCGCCGGGATGAAGCGCGAACCAAGCCGGGCTAGTCTGCTTCCCCGCATAATACTTTTCAGCAACCACCCCCTGACCATCTCCTTCCAAAGGAGGGGAACCAGCTTAACTCCCATCCTCTCTGAAGACGGGGAAGGGGGTGGTGACAATCCCTTGTCGATAAATGAACTGAACAGCGCGCTAGCGCGTCAGAAGCCAGCGGCCGAGCAGAGCCATCCCCAGAACAAATTTGGTCGTTTCGAGGATGGCGTAAGACCGATGGAGCGAGCGGAATTGCGCGAAACCAGGGGGAGGCGGGTTTCTCGGAATAAAGTCGAGCGTGCGGCCGAGCTCGGCGATTTGCGGCGTAACGATGAGGCCGAGAGTCACCGCAATCGAAAGCAGCGCGCCCGCTAGCGCCAGGGAGACAGCATCGCGCGGATTTTGGAGGTTCAAGATCCACAGCAGCACCGTGCCGAGGACGATCTCGCCCCAGCCGTAGGCCGCGAAGACGCGGCGATTGAGCTCGGCGGCAAAGTAACGAAACAGCGACCGGGTTCCCTCCGTTGAAAGGGCCTGAGTAGCGTGGCTGAACGGTGGGTTGGGATTACGAAGGATTCGCTCCGCGGTCGAGAAGCTCACACCCGCGACAAAGAACATGAACAGCGTCCAGCCCAGCCACATTCCAAGGAGCGCTGCTGCCATCGTTTGACTTCGTGTCATGTCCAACCTGCTTGCCCTGCCTCCCGCAGGCAGGTCGGGCGAGTTCCGGTTGCCGCACGCCGGTTACGCGGGCGGGGTCGCGGTCTTGCGCGGGGGATTAAAGAATGGCAAGGGCACGACCTTCGCCCCAACGTTGTGCCGGACGGCTTCAACCGTCAGTTCCGTCTCCAGCGCCGTGCCGGGCGAGGCGTATTCCGAGCGGACGCTTGCGAGCGCAATCATGCGCTTGAGCGTCGGCGACCAGGTGGTGGAGGTGGCGCGGCCGACCTGCCGCCGGCGGACGTAAACGGGCACGTGGACGCGGGATGCGGTTGTCGGGACCTGCGGCGCGAGGCCGCTCTCCCGGTAGAGCGCCTCGATTCCGTCCCAGTCGAGTTCGAGCCCCACCAGCTTCCGCGACGGGCCGTCCCGCGCCTCCTCCACGAGCGCCGCCCGACCAACGAAATTGCCCTTCCCAAGATCCACCAGCCGCCCGAGGTTGATTTCGTAGGGCGAATATTTCTGCGATTCAATGAGCGCCTTCTTGGAAGAGATATAGTCCACGTCGGTCAAAATCAAACCCGCTTCGATGCGCACCACGTCCAGGGCCAGCATCCCCGAGGCGTGGAGGTCGTGCCGCTCGCCCGCCCCGACGAGCGCGTCCCAAACCTTGACGGCCTCGCCCCAAGGCATCCATATCTCGTACCCCAAGTCTCCCGTGTAGCCTGTCCGCGAAATATCCACGGGAACGCCGGCGATGCGGCCGTGCGTCACGCGAAAGTACTTGAGGGTCTCAATCTCTGCCTCGGCGGCCTCGCGCAGCACGCGCGCCGAAGTCGGCCCCTGAAGCGCCAGAGCCGCCACCTTTTCCGATATGTCTTCAATCGAGACGTCCATGGCCACAGCGTTCTGACGGAACCATCGCAGGTTCGGCTCGGCGGCCGTCCAGCGGAACCGGTTTTCGCCGAGGCGCGTCACTGTGCCGTCGTCAATGACTTTGCCGTGCTCGTCTGTCCAGCAAGCGTAGATGACCTGGTCGAGCGCGACTTTCACGATGTCGCGCGTGATAATGCGCTGGACGAGCTTCGCGGCGTCGCGGCCCGTGACCAGGTATTTGTAGAGCGGACAAACGTCAATCAGCGCCGCGGCGTTGCGGATGGCGTTGTATTCGTGCTCGTGGTGTGTCTCGTAGGAGCTCGGCGCGTAGTAGCCCGACCACTCACGGTAATTGAGGCTTTCGCAAATCGCCAACGTCCTTTCGTGAACTGCGGTTCCGATGGGCATCGTGCCCCTCCTGGGCAAGCGTTCCGCTATAGAGTTTTCAGGAACGCAATCAAGGCCTTCTTGTCCTCGGCACTCAAGCTTAGTCCGAACGGATGACCTTTCACCGCATAAGTCTTCGCCCCGTAGGGCTTGAAGCCCGTCGGCACGTAGTCGCCGCGTTGTCGGCGCGGGTCCGGCCACCTGCATTTTGTAAGTGCCGACACCTACCGCCGAGGTGGGAACCACACATGCATTGGAAATCGCATTATCCAGCGCGCCGCAGCCTCTGACGAAGAAGGTTATTTGCGACATGTCCTAACGTTGCGTGT
>QHZN01000076.1 GCA_003225365.1 Acidobacteriota bacterium | reverse complement strand
AATATGCTCTAGAAAGCAAAACGAACGGCCAACACAACACCTTCGAGCGAGGCTCGAACCAATAACCCTGGAACTGGATCCGCACAGTTGAGCGAACTATCAGGCCTTAACCCAGCTTGATAGTGACGGCCGCCCGTATATCTATCCGCGAGATTGCTCGCAGCGCTCCCGTGGGCTTGCTGGAATTCGAGCTATACACGATTCATGGACCTGTCGAAATCAAGGTTGAGCACATTCCTGGCGCGGAGCCTGCAAACCCTCCCATCGCGGGTCTCCAACCGTTGAAGGATGGTGCTCGAGTTTTGTACTGTAAAAGCTGGATACACATATACGAATTATTACCACCTATTTAACCATCCAAACCTTAGGAGGCTGATGAAAAACGCGCCGAAATGTCATGCTGAGCGAAGCGAAGCATCTCGCACTGCTTTAAAATCAACAACATAGATTCTTCGCTTCGCTCAGAATGACAACGTAAGACAATTTTTCATCAGCCTCTTAGACAAAACCGTGTCGTCCAGTATGTTGTCGAGGTTCCTGCGCGCAACTGCAATCCCTTAAATACCGAATCCTTCGGTCATACGGCGTGAAGATTATTCGAGGGCGCCCCATAGTGGCTCCGCAAGTTGGTCCTTGCGGCTAGTCCAGAAAACGTCCCGACGGATGGACAATCGAACACTCGGACTTGGATTTGCATTGACGCGAGGGGTTTTCCGAATGTAGTTTGCGGCCACGATGTATATGCCTCCCTGAATCGCACGATGGCAGGGAGGGTAAATTCGTCGGGCGGGCTAGTCACGGAAAATCTGGAGGGTATGGTGATCAAGGCAAAATTCTTCACTCTTGTTCTTTTCTTCCTAGCGAGCGCGTGGGCGGTGCGGGCCCAGACAGGCTCGGGAAACATCAAAGGCACCGTCAAGGACTCGACCGGCGCCGTGATTCCCAACGCGAAAGTTGAGGTCGTGCAGACGCAAACCGCGCTCAAGCATGACACCACTACCAACAGCGCCGGTTTTTATGTTTTCCCGTCCGTACTGATCGGACAATATAAGCTCACCGTCGAGGCGCCCGGAATGGAGACATGGAACGCCGCGCTCACCCTTCAAGCAGGCCAAACTGCGGAAGTCAACCCGGAGTTGAAAGTCGGCGCCACATCCACGCAGGTCACGGTGGTCGCCAATGTGACTCCCCTGGTCACCACCACAGACGGGACAGTTGCTACCGTGGTAGAGCGCGCCAGGATCGAGCAATTACCCCTCAACGGGCGCAACGTAGATAGCCTGGTCTACATGACGACTCCCGGAGTCGAACTGCATAGTGGGGCGCTCGGCGCAGATGACCCCACAGTTTACGGCGTATTTTATGGGACGGTATTCTCCCAGGACGGCGCATTGCTCGAAAACCGCGACTGGCAAAAGCTTCCCGATCGGCTCCCAGGATTAGATACGATCGACGAGTTTCGAGCGGAGACGAGCAACTCTTCCGCAAAGATGGAGCGGCCGGGCTCCGTCACCTTGACCACCCGGCATGGGACGAATCAGCTCCATGGTTCTATCTTCGACACGAACCGGGACAGTTCCATCGGGGTCGCCCGCGCACGCCAGGACATTTTCACCAATGGGAAAGCTCCCCATCTGGTGCGTAATGAATTTGGCGCGGCGGTGGGAGGGCCGGTGGAAATTCCCAAAGTTTATAGCGGAAAGAACAAGACCTTCTTCTTCTTTTCCTATGAGGGCTTTCGCCTGAGGCAGGCGCTTACGGTAGAGACCGCAGTGCCCACAGCCGCCATGCGGCAAGGCGATTTCAGCGGGCTGGTGGACGCTACAGGTCACTTCATTCAACTCTATAATCCTTATACGACGGACCCCACCACGTTTCAGCGGCAGCCTTTCGGAGATGGGATTCTTGGAAGTCCTGGAAACAACCAGATTCCGCAGAGCCTCGAGAGCCCGTTGGCCAAGTACCTTTATCAACAGACAGTCTTGCCGACCCTTCCGAGCGTCAACCCAGTCGTGGACAGTAATTTTTTCGGTCCGGCTGTCAATGAGCTGAATTCGAACACCTCAACCTTACGGATAGACCACCAATTCTCCGACCGCAATCAGATGTTCTTCCGGTTCTCGCATGGCCACAATCTTCGGAATGCGGCGAACGGCCTCAACGGTCCGGAGCCTATTGCCCTGAACGGCGCCTTCAACTTAATAGGCCAAAAGGGCCAGAACGATACCGGCGTCCTAAGCTTGACGCATATGTTCTCGCCTACGTTCTTCGGCGAGACGTTATTCACGTATTCGCGGGACTATCACGGCGAGCTTCCGGGCACGGGAACACAGTCGTTTGCCGCCGAGCTCGGCCTTCCCAACCCAACGGGCTTCTTCAGCTTTCCCCGCATCGAGAACGTTGGCTTCGAGGGGTCGTCGAATGGGGGCATGAATTACGATGCTTGCGGCTGCAACATCAATATCGCCAGGTCCAGGGTTTGGAACCTGGTTGAGAACTTGACGAAGACGCGCGGGCGGCATGAATTCCTGATTGGCGGCCAGCTCCAGTACGAGAACGATGACACGCTCCCCGACCAGCAGGATTCCGCAGGCGACCACCTCTTCAGCAGCCTTGCTACTTCTCTTTTGGACCCCGCTTCAGGTTCCGCGTTCAACCCCCTGGGCTTCACCGGCGACGACGCAGCAAATTTGTTCCTCGGTGTGGGGGTCTATACCATACGATTTAACCGGCTATTTTATTACGAGCACACCAACTCGAAGATGTTGTACTTCCAAGACAATTTCAAGGCAACCCCCCGGCTGACCTTAAACCTCGGCCTGCGTTACGAATACAACAGCCCTATTCACGAACCCAACAACAGCCTGGTAAGTTTTGACCCAAAGACGCATGCCGTCGTCCTTCAAACCTCGCTTGAAAACCTTCAGAAGACCGGAGACGTTCAGCCGGCAGTGGCTAACGCCTATGCCCTCTTGGGAGTCAAGTATGAGACCCCGGCCCAGGCTGGGCTGCCCCAGAACCTCATCTATTCCAACTTCTACGACTTTAACCCCCGGTTTGGCTTTGCCTATCGCCTCACGGAGGGGAAGCATTTCAGCGTTTTGCGGGGTGGTTATGGAATGTTCTCCTATCCTGACTCCTTGCGGCTTTGGAATGGAGAAAATCAGTTCACCGTCCCCACGACGGGGTTTGCCGCCAACGATCCGAACAACGGCGCGCAGAGTCCGGATGGGCTGCCCAACTACCTGCTTCGTTCCATTCCCACCATCATTGCCGGTCAGAACAGCCAAAATGCGATCGCCATAAATGGCGGTACGGTGGGGGGGATCTCGCTAGGGAGCGGCCTCGCCTCTTATGAAAACCCGCACCAGCCCACGTCCCGGGCGGAAATGTGGAACCTGACATACGAGAAAGAAATCGCCGAAAACACGGCGCTCAGCCTGGGATATGTGGGGACGCACGCCTTCCGGATTCCACAGTATTACGATTTCAACGACTTTCCCAGTAACTTCGTCTGGAATATGACCACTGGCCAGCCCGTGCCGGGCGCATCTTATTTAGAACAGCCGTTCGACCAGGTTTTTGGGCAGGTGGAAGTCTACCAAAAAAGCGGATGGTCAAATGACAATAGCTTCCAGGTCGAGCTCCAGCACCAATATTCCAAGGGATATGCTTACCAGGTTTTCTACACCATGAGCAATGCGTTCCGCGTCGCCGGCGACGGATGGCGCAACGGCGTCCTCACGGCTCCAAACCTGTGGCTTCCCAACACAGTTCCGACAGATTTGCAAGCTCTCAACCGGTTTGAGAACTATAAGCGGGACAACACCATCCCCAAGCACCGTGTGGAATGGAACTGGATTGGGAATCTTCCGTTCGGCAACGGCAAGCTGATCGGCCGCAACGCGCACGGAACCCTGAATCAAGTCATTGGCGGGTGGCAGATCGCCGGCGACGGGACCTGGCGCAGCCGCTACTTCCCTCTGTCGACTGATTTTTATGGCGGGTCGGGGAAAGTCCAAGTCTACGGCAAGAAGTACAAGGTCCAAGACTGTATAGGGGGGGATTGTCAAACAGGATATTATTGGTTTAATGGTTATATCCCTGCTAATCTCATCAACCAGCCTGGCGAGGTCCAGGGGGTTCCGTCCAACTCCACACCTTTCGCGAGCCCATTCATTACAACTCCAGCCGATGGGGGTTCGTCAAGCGACCCGCTGTTTCCCTACTATGAAAGCAACATGGTCTGTGTGAATGTGGCGAATAAAACCTACCAACTCCTCACCGCCAGCAGTCCCTGCCTTGCAAATACTCCGGGGTATACATTGGACGAATATTCCCTCGGCCCCGACCCCAACACCACTCCGGCCTGGAATAGCACAGCCGGCAGTCCGTTCAGAAACCAATTTGTCCGCGGGCCCAGCCAGTGGAATATGGACGCCTCTCTGTTCAAGGAGTTTCCGATTGGAGAACAGGTGAGGCTGCGTTTCAACATGGACTTCTTCAACGTGTTCAATCGGCCGGGCACTACGATGCCGTCCGGCTTTAGCGGAATCATTACCAACAAGAACTCGGACATCGCCCCGCGAATTTTGCAAATGACCCTTCGACTAAGTTGGTAGCTCGAATGGTACGACTGTTCTCAAAGGCCCATGGGGAGCGGCCGCCCGGCTGCTCCCCGTGAGTTGATCTCCAAGTCGAATTGAGACGGCGTTGACAGTTTGCCCCAACCAGCACCCCCGAATCTTGAACGCCCATCGCGCGGCAGAAGGGTAGAGCCGAAGGTTGAAATTCTTTGACTGCAATGTGATGATCGGAGAAGCGGTCGTACCCATACCAAACGCCATTCTGGACGCGCGAACCCTCCTTGCCGAAATGGATCGGCTCGATATCGCCCAGGCGCTTTTCTTCCATTACGCTTTCACCATGGACCAGAAAAAGGACATAAACCGGCTCACGCTCGAGGCGGCGCGGCAATCTAATCGCCTTGTTCCGACCTGGGTTCTGTCAACTGCCGTCACCAGGATGGGGGAAAAGCTGGAAGACCAAGTCGGGCGCATGTCAGTTCGCTGATCCCCCAGGCGAGCTACGACGACATTGAGACCATCTGCCGCAGCTTTCCAGACCTTCCCATTGTGCTTCTCCAGCCCCCTTATAACAGCCAGCAAGCACTCTTGACGCTCGCCCAAAGGCACAAGAATTTTTATTTCAGCATGCCGATCTATGGCTTGTTTCGTGAATTGGAGAACACGGCTCGGATGATTGGGGCTGACCGCATGCTGTTCGGAAGCAACATGCCCGTTCACGATCCGAGCCTCGGCATCGGAATGATTTTGTATGCCGAATTGAACGATCGCGATAAGCAGTTGATGGCGGGCGGAAATCTCGCGCGTCTGCTGGAGTCTGTCCAATGAACCGGCGAGACTTTCTTTCTCAATCAGCTCTTTCAGCGCTGGCCCTCGCGCCCATCGCCCGAGCCCAGGCGGCGCAGGGGGCGAAATCCCAAAACATTTTCGAGCAAGTTCGGGCCGGCCGGGGCCTGGAAGGCGTGGATGTCGTTGATAGCCACGCTCATATTGAGAATATTTCCGGGAATCTTTTCTGGCCGCTGGACGCGGATATTCTGATGGCCGATTCGCGCCGTTGTGGAATCGGCCTGACGATTGTGAGCCCTTTTGCGGGGTTCATGGCCACCAGCGGCGATCAACTCAAGGCTGCGCACGATGCCTGTGTGAGCGCCGTCGGGAAGTACAAGAATTCGCTGCGCGCCTACCTCGTGTTCCAACCGCATTTCCTGAAAACGTCCATCGCCGAGATGGAGCGTGCTGTGGAGCCCAACTCGCCCTTTGTGGGATTTAAGCTTCACGGCGCCATTGACCAGTATCCCGCGGACGGCCCGAATTACCAGCCGCTGTTCGAGTTTGCAAATGAGCACCGCCTGCACGTGCTCTATCACGTGTTTGGTGGAGTGGAGCGGGTTGGCCTGACCGCAGTGAAATACCCGCAAATGACTTTGGCGATGGCTCATATGGCATTTTGGACCGGAGCGACGGCGGAGGAGGTCATCGCTCTTCTGAAAGAACATCCCAACCTGTACGTTGATACCTGCAGCTCGACTTGGCCGTACCGGTACCTGGAAAAATTTGTGCGGGCGGTCGGCGCGGAAAAAATCCTGTTCGCTACGGATTGCACGTATCTGGCCCATGGTCCGCAGATCGCCAAAGTGGCATTCGCTCAGATCTCCGAGGACGAAAAGCGCCTCATCTTCGGCGGCAATGCGCGCCGCATCTTTGGCAACCGCTTGCCGGCTTGAAGCTGGTTTGCAAGCAAGAAGGCTCCCTCTCGTTTTGCCGCTTAGTCAAGGAAATGATGGGAGGAGGGACTTGTTTCTCTGAACTCCGGTTAAGGTCCTTGAGTATAAAGGCCTGAGCCTCAATTCCGGTTTTCCGGGACGCACCCACCCCGAACACCAAGCTTAACTCGAAGCGTTGGCATCACCGGTGTTTCCGCAGGAAATTCCCCATGGTCATCCCATCGCAGTCCTTCGATTACATCGAGAGACAAGTGCCCGTGGAAGGCCTGCGCGGAGCGGCCGCGCCTTTCGCAATGAACTTCTTTCGTCCCATTTCGCGAGAATCCGGAGACGAAAGCAGTGTTCAACATTCCGACGGTCGGACATTCTTCCCCAAAAGTAATGGCATTCTTGCCCGCACCGGAATCTCGAGAATTTTCTCGAAGTTAGCCGAAGGCGGTACATCGGAGCAGGGCGATTGTGGTAAGTTGGCCCTCAGCAAGAGCGGATGGAGTGAGGGAATTCGGCTCAAACTAAATCACGTTTGAGGTGCATCATGCCGACGGAAAAACTGGCAATTCATGGCGGTAAGCCCGTTCGGAAGACGCCACTTCCCCTGGAATTTCCGGGTATCCACCACATGAATGAGGAAGAGAGGGAAGCAGTTCTGGAGGTGCTGAAAAGCCGCTCCCCGTTCCGCTATTACGGAGTCAACCTTACACGGCAGGCTTCGAAGTTCGAGGCGGAATTCGCCCGGTTTTTGCGAGTCAAGCATGCCGTGGCGGTCACCAGCGGGACAGCCGCCCTGCAAGTGGCACTGGCTGCGATGGGAGTTGGTCCGGGGCAGGAGGTCATCATCCCGGCCTACATGTGGGTCTCGGTTGCGGCTGCCGTAGTTAATCAGGGAGCCGTTCCCGTTCTCGCGGATATTGATCAGACTTTTTGCATGGACCCTGCCGATCTTCAGAAGCGCATCACTCCGAAAACCGTGGGGATCGTGGTTGTCCACATGAGTGGGGCGCCTGCCGATATCAGGGCCTTGCTGAAGGTTGCGCGCCAGCGCCGGTTATTTCTCTTGGAAGATTGCGCGCAGTGCGCCGGCGGGAGCGTGGGTGGACAAAAAGTGGGAACTTTCGGGGACATCGGCACCTTCAGCTTCCAGATGAACAAGAACATGACGTCGGGGGAAGGTGGTTGCGTCGTCACAAATGATTTTCATCTCTACCAACGTACGCTGGCGTGTCACGACCTGGGCTACGCTCGGGACAAGAATGGCCGGCTGCTATTCGACGATCCGAGCCTTTGGCTTTGGGGCAAGGGATGCCGGCTCGACGAATTGCGCGCCTGCCTCCTGCGCGTGCAGCTTCGCAAGCTGCCGAAAACGATCGCCAGAATGCACAGGAGCAAATATCGGATTCGGCGGGCTCTCCGAAAATTTCCTCAGGTCGGCTTGCGAAGAATCGTCGACCCGAAGGGAGACACCGGATGCTTTCTGCTGACGACCTATCCAGACGCTGAAACGGCCAAGAGAATCAACCAGGCTTTGCGGGCAGAAGGAATTGTGACTTTGCCCCAGGGGGTTTCGAATGTCCTGCTGACCGGTTGGGGTCTGCACCTCTACTACAACATAAAGAGCCTGGTTGAGCGAACCAGCGTGGATGGGCGTGGTTTTCCGTGGAAGCTGGCGGAAAATGCCGGGCTCCTAAGAGACTATCACCAAGGCGCGTGCCCTGTTGCGGACAGCTTGTTCGAACGCAGCATCATCATCGCCATTCCTTCCTGCCTCACGGAGGTGGACGAGAACGACATCATCCAGGCGTTTGAAAAAGTCCTCAATGAGCGGTTGCCGGCCTAGACGCCGCCGCCCGGAACCGAGGAGGTGGAGCCGATGACCCAAGAGCGTTTCGCAATTACCGGATGCCGGCCTAGAAAATCCCTCGGTATTCTCCTGCTGCTGGCTATGGTCGGTCGGGCGCATATCGGATTCGGACGGAGGGAATAGTCGAGGGAGTCCGCTGCATCGCCTTCAAATCGCCGCACAGAGGCATGGTCGCTGAGGTCTTGAATAGTCACACTCGCCCGGTTAAAACGGACCTGCACTGGCAAGGGAAAGTATGGGGAGTGATCTGGCAGGCGCTCTGGATCACCACCTGCTTGTGGAACCCACCAAGGCGCAGCAGTGGAACACCCTGAAACGCCTGCGGCTTGGCCTGGGAGGCCTGGGTTCGGGAAATTTCCTTTGCCCGAAAGTCTAATGAATCCTCTGCGAGACGAAACCGGGAAGCGACGGGTACGGCCGATCAGACGACTTCGCTGGTGGATTGGAGGGCTTCTTTTCGCCTCAACCATCATCAACTTTATAGACCGGCAGTCCTTGAATGCCCTGGCGCCTATCCTGAAGACTGCGCACGGATGGACCAACACGGACTTCGCCTTGATCCTCATCGCCTTTCGAATTTCCTACACAATCATGCAGAGCGTGGGCGGCCGGCTGATTGATCGGCTAGGCACACGAAAGGGACTTTCGATAACCGTGTGCTTCTATTCCGTCATCGCGGCAATGACTTCCATGGCCCGGGGCTTGGGCAGCTTCAGTTTTTTTCGATTCTTGTTGGGTGCGGGCGAAGCTCCCAACTGGCCGGCGGCGACGAAAGCCGTTTCCGAATGGTTCCCGGCCAAGGAGCGTGGATGGGCTGTGGCGCTGTTTGACAGTGGATCCTCTGTGGGCGGCGCCCTCGCACCCTTCGTGGTGCTGTCCGTCTATCGAATTTTTCATAGCTGGCGTCCGGTCTTCTTGATTACTGGCTCGCTGGGGTTCGCATGGTTGATTGCCTGGCGGACCTTTTACCGCTCACCCGAGCAGCACCCACGGATCACCCCCGAAGAGTTAAAACTCATTCGACAGGAACGGCAGGGCCAAAGCCCGACCGAAATCTACCCGACGTCAGCAACATGGCGCGTATTGCTTAGGTACAGGCAGACTTGGGGAATAGTTCTCGGGCGTTTCCTCCTTGATCCTTATTGGTATCTGATGTCGGAATGGTTTGCCATCTACCTGGTAAGCAAGGGATTCAAGCTCGAGCAAAGTATCCTCGGATTCTGGCTGCCTTTTGTTGGAGCAGACCTGGGCAACTTTTTTGGCGGCGCGATTTCGAGTTTCTGGATTTCTCGCGGCTGGCCTGTTGGGCGCTCACGGCGCACCGTTCTCCTGATTTTTGGACCGGCCATGCTGGTTCTCATGGCGGCGGCATTCTCGTCGAAGTATTTCCTCTTGATTTCCCTCTTCGGTTTTGCCTCCTTCGCCTACTCCGCGTGTTCGACGATGTTCCTTTCATTGCCGGCTGACGCGTTCGACACTCGGGCCGTGGCATCGGTCAGCGGACTGGGGGGATCAGGCGCGGGCATCGGAACGCTTATCTCAACTTACTTGATCGGGCGCATCAGCGACCGCTATTCCTTTCAGCCCATCGTGATTGCGGCCTCTGTGATCCCTTGTGTTGCGACGATGGTTTTCGTGGGCCTTGTGCGCGCACCGAAGCGCCCGGACCCGGCTGGGATCCTGCTGGATTTTTGATTTTGATCGGCTCGCGGAGGCTTTCAGGGTTGGATCAGGCCGCGGCGGATGGCGTAACGGACAAGGCCGGCTGTCCCGTGGGTTTCGAGCTTATTCATAATCTTGGTCCGATGAGCTTCAGCGGTCTTAGCGCTGATGCCGAGTAAACTAGCGACCTCTTTGGTCGTTTTACCCTCGGCAATGAGCTGAAGCACTTGGCGCTCCCGGGGAGTCAGCGGGTCGGGAACGATATCCCTCTTTTCGAGATAGGCTTGGACGATGGCCCGGGAGACTTTGGAGCTCAAGTAAGTCGAACCGTTCAAAACGTCATTGAGGGCGTGAACCAAATCTGAGCCCGCCTCTGTCTTCACCACATACCCGGTGATACCTGCCTGGAGGGCGTCCAGAACATAATGTTCATCCGTGTGCATGGTCAGAAGGATTATCTTCATTTTCGGGGAGTCTCGAAGTATTTCCCTGGCGGCGCTGATTCCGTTCACGAGGGGCATGCCAAGGTCCAGAACCGCCGCGTCGGGATGAAGTTCTTTGGCCAACCGAATGGCTTCGTGGCCCTCCGAGGCCTCTGCGACCACGCTAAAACCCTTCTGCTCCAGCAGGGATTTGATACCTTCCCGGACGATTTGGTGGTCATCGGCTAAGAGAATTCTGAAAGACACATTTTCTCTCGATAGGAATGGCTAGGATTAGGTCAGTCCCACGGCTAGGCTCAGTACGAGTTGAGAATGTCTCCCCGAACGCGTCGATGAGGTTTTGAATGCCGAGATTAGGAGCCTCCGCTTGCGTTTTCGGCCTAAGACCGCCTACGAGTCGAGGCCGGGCCCGTCGCCCTTGACCAAACAGCGACCGGCTTCAGCCTCGCCCTGCATCCTAATGATAACATAGGAAGCTCTGGCGTGTCTGCGGAAATTAGAAAGGGACTCCCGAACCATGCGATGGAGCGCGGCCACGATGGGAGGAACATCTATGCTTAGTGCTATCCGCTGTATTGGCCAGCACGGGTCTCCTCAAGACACCTTGGGCGAGCAACTCGAGCGCAGGGATGCAGACACTTAGACCGCAAGGGCGCCCCCATTTACTTCAACTCACTCAGTGCGAAGCCCTTGGCGCCTGGTTTTTCTGCCGGGTTGCTCAAGCTGGCCTGCACCCAAATGCGTGCCGCAATTAAGCGATTCCAGGAGCCCCACCGGTATCCCGACCCTTACTATACCGTTCCAGCTCGAACCTCGCCTTCGGTACAGCTAGACACCTGCACCCCGCGCGCAAAGTCGGCTGTTTTGTGCTCATGAAGTGATAAAGCGCTAAAATTTCAATGCGTTGTGTATCTCATTGGCTTGTATATAGTTAAATCCACCTTGAGTCGTGCGAAAGGATCGCAGCAAGCCCCCTAAGACCTAACCGAGCCGAGAGGAGATGCGAATGAATATTCATATGCAGTCAGTTGCATTCTATCAGGGGCCCCAGGGCCAACGCGATTCATGCTCGGGGGCCTTTCCGCCCCCTCTTCCTCGACGGGATACCCGCGCAGAAGGTTTTCGTATCGGTACAGACTTGCACTCAGAGGTCGGTTTTGTGTACGGGGCAAGTTAACGCCGCCTGCCATTTCAGGACCACTCGCATCCTCCTTATAACTAATTATCAAAAAGGGGGTTATCTGTTTTCCTGTCCCTCGGCGTGGGCTTGTCCGGATTGCATTTAATTCCTTGCAGTTATGGCAATCGGAGTGCCGTGATATAATGGGTTTAGATTATAGAGGAAAGGCGTCTTCCACTGAATACAGAGGCAAAAAATTCGTTCGAGGACTCTTCAGCGATCCTACTGCCTGAAGCCATAATCTTCGGGAGCTCGGAACCTATGCAGGCGGTGCGGCAGGCGTCGGAGAGGGCGGCAGACACCTGTGTGCCCCTGTTAATTGTGGGCGAAACCGGGACCGGGAAGGAAGTCCTGGCAAGGCTGATTCACTCAAAGTCCCCCTGGGGCGCGGCTCCATTCTTCAAGATCAATTGCCCCGTTCTTCGAGGTTCGCTTGGAGGAGGCGACCCCTTCGGCTTGGCGGCGATTGGTACGAATCTACCGGCGGCCCTTGAATTCGGGAAAGGTGCGTTGGGAGGCCGGAGCACTTTGTTTCTTAACGAGGTCGCTTTGCTCGACCCTGCTCTTCAGGTGAGACTCTTGGAGCGACTCCAGCAAGGCTCCCCGATTCAGATCAGCCTTCCAGATGGCAATAGCTTGGAGCTACGGGTGATTTGCGCCACAAGCTATCAGCTGGAACGCGAGGTTGAGGCGGGGAATTTTCTGCGGGAACTCTGGTACTTGATTAAAGTAGTGACGCTCGAACTGCCCCCGCTTCGCGAAAGACGGAACGATATACCCGGGCTGACCGCCTATTTCTTGGATTATTACAACCGAAAATTTCATACCTGGATGCCGCCGCCTGCCCAGAGCATTATGGATTTGGTGATTCCGCACAGCTGGCCCGGAAACATTCGCGAGCTTGAGAACCTGATCATGCGGTATGTTATTCAAGGAGCAGAAGAGGCCTTTGTCAGCGAGTTGCGTCATCCCATTTCGACGGGATCTCATACTGGGGCGCCCTCGAAAGGGACCGTGTCCCTAAAACAGATTGCGCGACAAGCGGTCCAGGAGACAGAGCGAAAAATAATCCGCCAGGTTCTTGAGAACCATCATTGGAATCGTAAGGAAGCCGCGCGTGCCTTGAACATCAGCTATAGGGCATTCCTATACAAGATTAAGGACGCGGGCGTTCCCCCGAAGCGTAGCAAACGGCCGACGCGGCCCCCGATGTAACTTAATGGCAATCAGAAACGTCCCGGTTCAAGGAAGCGGGAAGAAGCGCCGATATTGGGACGCTGCCAGCACGATTGGGCAAGTTAAGTGAAGGCTTGAGGCACGGCTCTCTCTGGAAGGAGGCAGCTTTAGGGTGGCCAAAGTCGCTCGATCCCGGCGCTTAGGGGTGTGCGTGCTCTCTCCCCATCCCGGGCTGTTGGAGGGAATGGAGAGGTTGCTCAAGAGCTCCAGCTTCAAGCTCACTTTGCTGCGGCTGAAATCCGGCTCTGGGTTTGATTTGGAGCGGATGCCCTTGCCCCAAGCCCCCGTCTATGTTGTGGACGGCAGTTCGGAGGGTCCGGCGATAGAAAACTTGATCGAAGCCATCCGACGCCGCAACCCCAAGGCGCACTTGCTGGTGATGATTGAGACCTCGAAGGACGAGCGCATATTTCCATATCTGCAAGCAGGCGCAAAAGGCGTTGTCGGATACGATGACGTCGGCACTGACCTGGCTCGCGCGATAAAATTCGTTGCCGCGGGTGGTTTTTGGATCCCGCGGAGGCAGCTCGCGCGTTTCGTCGATACGATCGTCTCCGAATCTCAGCACGTTACGGCGCTGAAAGACCCAGGTCGTCTGAGCCGGCGCGAGCGCGAAGTTCTCATGGCCATTCTCCAAGGCCTCTCGAACAAAGAAATCGGCTCGAAGCTAAATATTTCCGAGCGAACGGTGAAGTTTCATGTTTCCAACCTGCTGGCAAAGTTCGGGGTGCAGCGGCGGTCTGACCTCATCCTGAAACATTACCGGATTTGGCCCACGTCCTCATAATTTGGGCTACCGGTATCTAATCTTGCCAACTTCTCCAACCCAGCAGACGGTTAGAACGTCTCCCGCCACCTTCATACCGGGTTAACCTTTCCAGGATGTTATGACTTGTGGGAGGGGATTTCTCCCTACAAAGGCTCTGTCGCGGAAAAATCTCTGCACGTGTTCGAAAACATTTGCATGCTTGACCCGATTCAATCGCGGGCAACTTCTCTTGTTTCAGAGGCACAGCGCAACCTTGAACGACCCAACTAGTTGACAGGACTGGATATACATGACAGGCATAGAATCACAAGCCATCTGACAGTCTGGACTTTTCCTATGCCGAGATCGGTAATCCACGTGCCTTCCTACCCTCGGGGATGGCAGAGGCCTGAGAGGCCCAGTAGCTTCAGAATCTTGCCATCCTTACCGGAAAAGGTGAACGAACCAGCGCACAGGGGGACGAGGGAATTTCATATGGGCAGGTTGCATGAGGTGACAAACATTTCTTGGGGGTCTCGGACGGTCGAGAGGCTTAGCGAGCATCTTCTCACTTGCGCTGGCGATGCCAGCCCTGCCTGGCATGCCCTATACACGCGATATCAACATGAGAAAGTTACCGCTCGCATTCTTACGGACAAGGGGTTTGAAGTTTTCCTCCCGCTCTACAGCGCCTCCCACCGCTGGAAAGACCGTATGAAGCAGCTCTCCCTGCCGTTATTCCCCTGTTACATATTTCTCCGGGGTGGGTTGGATCGGCGCCTGGATATCCTGAGCACACCCGGCGCCCACTCATTGGTGCGCAGTTGCGGTCAGTTCGCGGTCATTCCTGAGCAGGAAATAGAAGCAATACGTCAAGTTGTGGGGCTTTGCGTCAGTGCTGAGCCGCATCCCTTCTTGAATTGCGGCGATCATGTGAGAGTCAAAGCCGGCCCCTTGGCAGGGATCGAAGGAATATTGTCCCGCAAAAAGGACCAGTTCAAGCTGATCCTCTCGGTTGATCTTTTGCACAGAAGTATTGCTGTGGAAGTTGATGGGGCGGCCGTCGAGCCCGTAAACAAAAGATGAGTGGCGACGGAACTACATACGAAAATCAACTTACCGGCGTATGCCTAGCGGGATGGGAGATTCGCTGTTGTGAGGTTCCGAAAACCCGCCGACGCTTGGTGGCTCGAGGACCCGAGTCGGATCGAGAATGCAATTCAGCGAAGATAACACGGGTGGTCAGAGTCGAGCATGGATAAGTTGCAAATAGCTTGGGTGTTCTTCTAGGAGGGTAGTGATGTCCTGGTGGGCGGTTCTTTGCGCTGGTTGGATATGGTTAGCTTCCGGACCGACAGGTTTCGAAGCGGCGTTCGCCATTTGCGGGTTGGCCATAGTGGCGCTCGCAACAATAAAGCTGCTCGATTTTGTCTCCCCGTCGAAGGGTCGCCGAAAGCGGCCGCAGGAGATGAAGGTCTGGAAACCCCGCCGGGTGGAGCTCACGACTTTCGCACGCCAGCCCCGCGCTGCGAATTAGTCAAAGCACGAAGTTAGTCTGGCCGGCGCGTCGCCCTCCCGCGCGGGCCAGATTCAGGAGAGCGGGGCGCCATAGTCCCCGCTCTCCGCACTCTCAGTCGGCACATTTGCCAGCCTCTATTTTGGGCTCCCTCAGGTGCTCCCAGAAGTCAGGCGCGAAAACCAGGCTGGCCATTTACATCAACAGTTAGGGGAAGAACTTAGGCTAAATACCCAGAGACGGCGGTTGTTCGGAGCCTTTAGTCAAATGCTTGGAGGAATCGTGAAGAAACTCGTTTTGGTACTTGGTTTCATGCTTGTGTGCCCCTGCGCGCGAGCGCAGGTGTGGACCGCGCCGATGGACGCGGCCAAATGGACGGTCTGGTACAAGGATATGAGCTTCGCCCCAACTCAGGGGACCGGCTCCATGTCGTTTGCTTTCCCGTCTACAACCTCGTGCGGGACGCCTGGTACCGCGGGTTCTGACTGCGGCGAGAATTACGGCGCCTTTACAATTGATTACGCCGCTAAAAAGTCGCTGAGCATTTCGGGAACTCTGACGGCTACCCTCCAGGTCCAGACAGCGCCGGCGAATCCTTTGATACCCGTCTCATTCGATTGGGAAACAGAAGCCGATAATACGTGCTTCACCACGCCAGCCACGACACGATTCTATATCCAAGAATGGGTGAACTCGCCCAATGTGGCCTTGACTCGGCGCTGGTACTCAAAGTCTGCTTACGTCCTCCAAGACAGTGGCGGTATCGTTACGCTTGCTGTTCCCCTGCTGGTCGAAGACTGGCAAGACGTTTACAACGATGGCAATGCGAAGGGCTTTGCGACTACACTGGCCAATGTGAATCGAATTGGATTTGTCGCAGGCGGAGGCTGCTTCTTTGGGCACGGCGTATCCGTCTCCGGCGGGAGCGCGACGTTTAAACTTGTAAGTTTTGGCACGCAGTGAGGCATTGATGAAAACGGTTTTTCGCCCTGGGACAGGGGAAGAGCACAAAGCCTCACGCAAAGGCGCAAAGGACCCAAGAATTTGATCGTTACAATCACACCGTTACCCAGGATGTTGCTGAAAAACGGTTTGGGCCATGTCATTCTGAGCCCCATTCGCTTCGCTCAGGGCAAGCTCTTCGCTTGTCATTCTGACCCCGATGCAGTGAATCGGGGGAAGAATCCCTTTCATTCCGCGCTCAGGGTAAACTTCGCCAAGAATCTAAACCCTTTGTTTTCAATACGAAAAGCAGATGCTTCGCTCCGCTCAGCATGACAGAATTGCTTTTTTCAGCGACGCCTAGTGTCCTGAGTCAGAAGTTCGATGAACAGCAAAAGGCCTGTTTCACGCAAAGGCGCAAAGACCGCAAAGCACTTACGGGTCGCCGCACGGCTCGGAATAGTTCAACATTTCTACAACTCAGGACACTAGGAAGTTCAAAGCCGCCCTGCCCGAAGGCGATTGAATCGGGCTCTGCTCCCCAGGTCGGACCTACCGTCCGCAATCAAATTAATTGGACGCTTGGACAGCTTTCACCGGGCTTCGGTAATGCCTTGGTCAAATAAGGATTGCCGGCCATATTCTGGCGGCTGCATTCACGATCAGCCGCCCCTCGGAGTAGGACTATATTCGTTTCGTGTAGACGGCAGAAGGTGGGAGGGCGGAGCCGACCAGTGGCTCCACCCTGAGGTGGCGTGTGCTCGCGAAGGGCGAGCTGTGAATGGGGGACTTAGTAGCAGACTTGAAAAAACGGCGTTAATTGCGTCATTCGAGTTCCTCGATATTGATCAGGAACCAACGGAACAGCCCATCGTTAAAGGGGGTGATTTCATACTTCAATCGACACAAGACTTCTTTCCCCCGGCTATTCCTGAAGACTTTGGCTTCGCAAACGTAGATCCTTGGACTCATATTGAGTTCCTTCGACTCTGACTTAAGAGAGTCCTACTCGACCGGGAAGCGGTCGCAGTTCGAACATTTCCCCTGGAAGATTCCCCGTGCCGGATACGGGAAAGGTTGGTCATGAGTAATTCCGCTTCCTTCGGTAACATTGGTGCCTCCGTAAGGCAGCAAGCCCTTTCCTACCATCCTCACCGGATGCTTCTACGTCTGCGTCGCTCGACAAATTCAATTTCCGCAGGAGTCCTTGCAGAGCCTGCATCTTCAAGTACGTAGCCTTGGGTCTCAAGCCAATATTCCAGGATGGGCCAAACAAGCTCAAGCTTCGGGCGGACCGGATAGTTCTCCGGTACTGCGACCGCCTCTCCGTCGCGACGGATCAGAAAAGTTCGCCTGCTCATATCTGGCCGGATCTCGATAACAAAACTTACGAACTTGCTCGCCATTGGCCTTTTCCCTCGTGCATAGCCTACTGTGCACGTCAGGCACCGAGATGGGCGTACAGGACTAGGGGGAAATCTCGTACTCAGAAAGAAAAAGACCCGATACGCCGGGTCAATCCGCTTACTCGACGGGATGCAAATGACGCGGAGGAGTTGTACTGGAAAACTTGCGGCTGTAGCGAGCGGTTCTGCCCTGAAATCAATGACCTCAGAATATCCCAATGTAGCTGTGGGCAATCCCTTCGAGCCAGGGAATTACAGTTCGAAACTTCAGAAATGCTATGGGAACTGGATCAAGACTAATGCAAAGCTGTTCATTAAGGTGCACAACCGTTCATTCCTCTTTTTCAGAGTGTGGATAAGTGGGAGGCTCCTGCGAAGAACTCTTTGAGCGCTGGACCTATGCTTCTGAGCCAAGTGCGCAGGGCGGTCCTGTAAGACTGCAAGGAAAGGGCAATCGTCGTAGGGCTGGGACGTTCCTCCGCCCCGCCAGCCACCGGGCTGGGGGGCGAAGGCGTCGGTGGCCGAGGTGGCGCTGGCCACTGAAATCAACCGTAGAATGTTGCACCGCTGCCAAGTCCAGCGCCCAGAACCTCGAAATTGAATGCGCCCCTATGCGTAAGGGCGTCAATGAACGATGGCGGGTTGAGTTTGGGCCCTCCTGCGATCACGCACGTGCAGCCCTGCCGTGCGCACGACGTGGCCCAGCCCACCAAGTTCGAACGGCGGCAAGACAAAATCGAACGCGCCACGCTCAATCACGGACAGATAAAACTTTGTATCTACACTGGATCCCACGACGATGACATCGAGTGGCGCCTCAGCCTGTTCCGCTAAATTGACCACGTCCGCCCACGACCCATCCTTTACCGAAACATCGGTAAACACCAGGTGGGGGTGGGTCTGCGAAATGAGATCTCTAGCTTCCTTACATGACTGAACGCTGTAGGTATCCACTTGCAAATCCCTAAGCGCCTGTCTGAGGGGTTCGATTGGAAAAGGCTTGTCATGAACCAAGAGCGCGAATACACGCTGCTCCATAGTGACCTCCTACGCGAGCGACCGCTGCTGGCACCACGGGTATGTTCAGCCGAGCCAACGGGCTGCGTTTTAGCGGATTTAGGAGAAAACTCCGTCCTGGCTATCCGAAGCCACTATCTCCAAACTCGGGCCTATTGAGGAGACCTTTCGTATGCGCCATTGCGCAGACATTTTCAATCGGGTTGAATACTGACTTAATTGGGGAACATACCTGATGCTACCATCAGTTCGCACGCACACTTTCCAGTTCATCCCTATCTGACCCACAAACCTTACCTGAGATTAGTGTTTCATTATGACACAGATCCACCGACATTGGCGGCGACGCCCCTTTGGGCAGGCTCAAGCTCTGCCATGGGCGCAGTTTAGCGACACCAATCTCTACTTGATTCTCCACTGGGGATGATGCAAAATAACCCTGACTGCGGCATCGATCTTCGAAACTTCTTCGAGGGCCATTTCTTTTATGGCGCCTTTTGACCTATCAGGTGGCCCACGAGCGGAACCTTAATGAGAAAGAGTGTACAACCCTCGGAACCGAAGTCCCCGCCTAGCGGGCAGGAAGAAGTAACCCAGCCCCGCCAGAAGAACTTTCCTATTGTGGGCGTGGGAGCCTCTGCGGGCGGCCTAGAAGCGTTCCGACAACTGCTCCGCCACATGCGCACAAATCTGGGCATGGGCATTGTGCTGGTTCAACACTTGGCGCCCAAGTATGACAGCGCATTGGCCGACCTGCTTTCGCGCTTCACCAAGCTTCCTGTCAGCGAAGTGAAGGACGGCATAGCCGTCGAACCCAACCATGTCTATGTCATTCCACCCAACTGCAACATGGCGATCTTGAATGGGTTCTTACACCTTATGCCGCGAGAGGTGACTCAAGGCCACCACCTGCCGATCGACTACTTCCTGCGTTCGCTGGCAGTAGATCGGGGCGAGAGAGCGATCGGAGTGATTCTTTCCGGGACTGCCTCCGATGGGACCCTCGGATTGAAAGCGATCAAGGCCCAGGGAGGGATCACGTTCGCTCAGGACGAAAAGTCGGCGAAATATTCGGGAATGCCGCATAGCGCGGTAGCCGCCGGCTATGTTGATTTCGTATTGCCGCCGTCAGGAATTGCCCGCGAGCTCGAACGGATCCGCCGTCACCCTTACGTCACACAGGCGAAGCCGGGAGAGGCCTTGGATGTTCTCTCCGAGGGCGAGAATCAACTGAGTAGAATTTTCGTTCTGCTTCGGAACCTGAGCGGAGTCAACTTCGCCTTCTACAAGCCCACCACCATCCAGCGACGCGTGAGACGCCGGATGCTCGTGCACAGGATCGAGAAGCTTCGGGATTACTTCAAATTTCTTCAGGAAGATCACGCCGAACTCGAGGCGCTATACCAGGATATTCTCATCCACGTTACCGGCTTCTTCCGTGATCCGGCGACTTTCGAGGTCCTTAAGAAAGAGGTTTTTCCCGCCCTGATCGCTAACCGGAAAGACCGGTCACCGATCCGGATATGGGTTCCTGGCTGCTCCACCGGCGAGGAGGTCTATTCGATCGCCATATCGCTGCTGGAATTCCTAAACGAAAAAGGCACTCACTTCCCCATCCTGATTTTTGCCACCGACGTCAGCGAAGTTTCCATCGAGCGTGCGCGTTCCGGGATGTACCTAGTGAACATCGCCGCCGATGTGTCGCCAGAACGCCTGCGTCGCTTTTTCACGAAAGTCCCGCAGGGATACCAAATCAGCAAAACCATTCGCGACATGTGCGTTTTTGCCAGGCACGATGTGACCCAGGACCCGCCCTTCTCCAGATTGGACTTGATAAGTTGCCGCAATTTACTGATTTATCTGGGCTTCGTGTTGCAGAAAAAGGTGCTCCCGCTCTTCAATTACAGCTTGAACCCGGGCGGCTTTCTGATGCTCGGGGTCTCGGAGAGCATCACAGGATTCGACGAGCACTTTAAGCTGCTGGACAAGAAGCACAAGATCTACGCGAAGAAATCTTCTATGCCTCGGCCCGTCTTTAAATTCGACCCCGCCGAGCTTGCTCCTGGAAAGGGGAAAGCCTGGATGAACGTGCAGGAGGCGGCGGCCGGATTCGACGCGCAGAAAGAGTCGGAGCGCATTCTCCTGTCCAAGTACGTCCCGGCAGGCGTGGTGGTGAACGAAGACCTGGAAATCCTTCTCTTCCGCGGGCGAACGGGCCCCTTTCTGGAACCCGCTGCCGGGCAGGCGAGCTTTAGCTTGCCGAGAATGGCCCGCGAAGGTTTGTTGACGGACCTGCGCGCAGCCATCCACAAGGCCAAGAAGGAGGAGAGGGTCGTTCGCAAGGAAGGCATCCAAGTCAAATCGAACGGCCGGTTGGTGACCGTCCATCTCGAAGTAGTCCCGTTCAAGGGGCCTCTGCCCAGGGACCGTTACTTCATGGTGTTATTCAAGGAGTCCGCGCGGCCTGCTTCGCCCGAATCGCGGAGGGCCAAGGGGCGTGCCGCAAGGTCTCCACTCCAGAAGGCCGAAGAACTCGAGGGCGCCCGCGTAAGGGCGGAGCTGGCTGAAACCAAAGTCACCTTGCAATCCATTATCGAGCAGCAGGAGGCGACGAATGAGGAACTCCGCTCCTCCAACGAGGAGGTCCTTTCGAGCAACGAGGAGCTGCAAAGCACCAACGAAGAGCTGGAGACTGCCAAAGAAGAACTCGAATCCACCAACGAGGAGCTGACCACGCTCAATGAGGAGCTGCAAAATCGGAATGTTCAGTTGAGCGTGGCGAACAACGACCTGAATAACCTACTCGGCAACGCGAGTATTCCCATCGTGATGGTGGACAGCGACCTGCGCATCCGGCGTTTCACACCCATCGCCGAAAAGGTTCTCAATATCATCCCCGCCGACGTGGGACGGCCGATTGGGAATGTCAGGCCCAGTGTCGAAATCCCGGATCTCGAGCAGCTCATCATGGCGGCGATGAATACGCTGAGTGTGCGGGAACTAGAGGTCCAGGATCAAGCGGGCCATTGGTATTTATTGAGGGTACGCCCTTATCGCACGTCAGAGAACAAGATTGAAGGCGCGGTCGTGACTTTGCACGATGTTGACGCGCTAAAAGCCGAGGTCACCGAAGCACGGCTTTATGCCGAAGCCATCGTCGAAACTGTGCCGGCACCGATTGTATTGTTCAGCTCGAACCTGAAAGTGAGAACCGCGAACCAGGCTTTTTACGAGCTTTTCCAGCTCTCCCGCGAGGAGACGCAGGATCAGTCCGTCTACGATTTCGGGGAGCGCCAGTGGAATTTCCCTCAACTCCGCGAGCCGCTGGAGGAGATTCTCGCCAAAAGGACCCCGATCAACAATCTGGAAATCGATCACGAGTATCCCAAAATCGGACGGAAAGTTTTGCTCTTGAACGCTCGCGCGATTCAGCATAGGCACAGCCGGGAACAACTGATCCTGGTTTCATTCGAGGACATCACAGCGCGCCGGGAAGCTGAATCAGTGGTCCGCAAACAGGCGGAACTACTCGAGCTGTCTAACGATGCCATTTTCGTTAGAGGCTTCGACCACAAAGTCCGCTATTGGAACCGAGGCGCCGAACGGCTATACGGCTGGCGGAAGGAGGAAGCTTTGGGGAGGTCGATGGATGATGTCCTGAAAACCGTCTTCCCGAAGCCTCTTGAGGACATCAAGGGTGATTTGTTCCGCGATGGGCATTGGGAAGGCGAGTTGGGGCACACGCGCAAGGATGGCACCCAAGTGACCGTCGCCAGCCACTGGACGCTGGAGCGGGACGAGCACGGCCTTCCAACGGCTTGGCTCGAGATCAACAGCAACGTCACGGAGCGCAAGCGCACTGAAGCCGTGTTCCGGGACCTCCTGTCGGCCGCCCCGGACGCTGTGGTCGTGATCAATACTCAGGGAAAGATCGTTCTGACCAATGCGCAAGTGGAGAGGCTATTCGGCTATCGGCCGGAGGAATTGCTGGGAAGAGAGCTTGAAGTGTTGGTCCCGCAACGCTTGCGGGGACAGCATCTCGAGCACCGAACGAAATATCTCATGAAGCCCCAGGCGCGGCCAATGGGGCAGGGCTTGGAATTGACCGCCTTGCGCAAGGACGGATCGGAATTCCCGGTCGAAATCAGCCTCAGCCCGCTCGAGACCGATCAAGGTAGGCTGATTTCGGCCGCCGTGCGCGATATCACCCTCCGCAAGCAAGCCGAGCAGGGGCTAAACCTATTCGCGGAGGTTATTTCCGTGGCGAGTGAGGCGGTAGACGCCCGGGATGTGACCGCCCGATCTCTCGAAACCATCTGCAAATTGAGGGGCTGGCAGGTAGGGCAGGCGTGGTTTTTCGACGAACGCGAAAAGATTCTGCGCTGCGCCGCGCGGGCGTTTTATTCCGAAGTGAGTGTTCCGGAGTTCCGAAAGGCCACCCTGGATACGACGCTCAAGAAAGGCGAGGACGTGCCCGGGCGCGCGTGGAAACAGAATTCGTCCGTATGGATTTCAGACATACATGCCGAGCCAAACTTCGCGCGCAAGGCCAAGGCCGCCGCGGCGGGTTTCAAATCGGGGTTCGCATTCCCGATCGGAACCAGTCGGAAGTTCCATGGCGTCTGGGAATTTTACTCGACGGAATCCCACGATCCCGACCCTTTCTTTCTCGAAGCCGCGAACAAGCTCGGCAATCACCTCGCCGTCGTCTATGAGCGGAGACAAGCCGAGAGAGCCTTGAGTGCGCTCTCCGGCCGACTGATCAAGTTGCAGGATGAAGAGCGGCGGCGGTTGGCGCGGGAGTTGCACGACAGCACAGCCCAAACCCTGGCCGCCGTGGGCATGAACCTCTCGGTTTTGAACGAGGAAGTCGGTGGGCTGAATTCCCGAGCCACGGGGCTTCTTACCGACAGCACGAGTTTGGTGGAGCAAGCGTCACGGGAAATCCGGACCATGTCTTATTTGCTCCACCCTCCGTTGCTCGACGAGGTGGGCCTGGCTTCGGCGCTTCGATGGTACGTGGACGGATTCACGATGCGTAGCGGGATCATAGTGGAATTGAACATTCCAAAGGATCTCCCTCGCCTGCCGCAGGACACCGAGACCGTGCTATTCCGGATTGTGCAGGAAGGCCTTACCAATGTGCATCGTCATGCCGATAGTCCGAAAGCGATAATCCGCATTTCTTGGGGTCCGACGGGGGTTGAACTGGAATTACGCGACGAGGGAAAAGGGATGCCCCCAGGATCGCTCGAAGGCCCCTTGCTGGGCAGCGTGATCCTTGGAGTGGGCATCGCAGGCATGCGAGAACGGGTCAAGCAGCTCGGGGGCCGGCTCGAAATCACCACGGGCAAACAGGGCACCACGGTGAGGGTCCAATTGCCGCTAGCGACGAATGGGTGAATTATGGATTTGACGAAAGTTTTGCTGGTAGATGACCATGAGGTGGTGCGCAAAGGCGTGCGCGCGCTGCTCGAAGGCCATCCCGGCTACGAGGTCGTCGGGGAGGCGGTTGACGGCCGGGAGGCCATCGAGAAGGCTGCGCAGCTAAGACCTGATGTGGTTATCTTGGACGTCGGCATGCCCGACATGAACGGGTTGGAGGCCACTCGCCAAATCATTAAGGAAAACCCTCAGACGAGAGTGCTCATTCTCACCATCCATGATGCCCAATACTTGGCCTCGGAGGCCCTCCGGGCAGGCGCTCGAGGTTACGTGCTGAAATCGGATGCGGGAGCCGAACTGCTCGAAGCCCTGGAGTCGCTGCGCCAGAACAAGCCTTTCTTTACTCCCAAGGTTGCAGAACTGGTCTTGGATGGCTTCAAGGAGTCGCAGAAGGCGACAAAAGCGGAAGGAGAATTCTCCCGCCTGACCTCACGCGAGGCGGAGATTGTCCAACTCCTGGCGGAAGGCAAATCGAGCAAAGAGATCGCCACCACCCTCGGCATTACCCTAAAGACTGTCGAAACTCACCGGTCCCATATCATGTCTAAGTTGGGCGTCCATTCTATGGCTGAACTGGTTCGCTACGCTATCCGGGAAAAAATCGTAGACCCCTGACGACACTCTGGCCCCTCCGGCGCACTTGTTTGGGCTTGTAAGCAAAATTCTTGCATGCGAACGAATCACCTCCGCGCAGGCAGTCAGCTCTCCCCTCGCCCTCGAAGCCACAGAGCTTTCGGCATAAGTGGTATTCGTAGTCAATTTAGGACATTCTACTGATTGACACGCACCCCTCCCCGGCCCATCGTGTAAGCTTGGTGGATGTAGTTTGAGCTGGGAACGACATTAAGGTATCTTGCGTGCACAAGAAGTAGTGGGTGGTCGTGCGGCGGGTCTCAAGATTGTGGAGTCGTTAGGCAAGAACTCCGATTGAGGGCACCTGAGTAGTTCTATCCCTGGAGGTGAACTATGGGCAATATGCGGGATTTTGCGAATGAGGCGACGCAAGCGTGGGATATTCCCCTCAAGGGAGAAGGAGTTGATGGCGCGGAGGCTTTCCGCCCTTCTACCAGAGTGCCGTCTACGAAACCGACCCGTGTTTTGCTCGTGGATGATCACGAAGTGGTTCGAAAAGGACTGCGGTCTCTGCTGGAGAAACGGCCTGAGTACATGATTGTCGGAGAGGCTGTTGACGGTCGAGAGGCCGTCGAAAAGGCAATGTTGCTCAAGCCCGACTTGGTCATCCTGGACATTGGCATGCCCGGCATGAACGGGTTGGAAGCTACCCGCCACATCGTTCAGGAAAGCCCTCAAACGAAAGTGCTTATCCTCACCGTCCATGATTCTGAGTATATGGCGAGAGAAACTCTCAGGGCAGGCGCCAGGGGTTATTTGTTGAAGTCGGATGCCGGACACGACCTGTTGCTGGCCATGGATTCGCTGCGGGAGAACAAGCCTTTCTTCAGTTCCAAAATTGCGGACATGGTCTTGAAAGGTTTTCGTGGACAAGAGGAGAGGAATGGGAAGAATTCAAAATTCCTTCGCCTGACCGCACGCGAGTCGGAGATCACGCGACTCCTTGCGGAAGGCAAGACGAGTAAAGAGATCGCCACCATTCTCGATATTAGCCTAAAGACTGTCGAAACTCACCGGGCAAATATCATGGCGAAGTTGGGCATCCACTCTGTGGCTGAACTCGTTCGCTACGCCATCCGGGAAAGAATCGTCGAGCCTTGAAATTGCCGCAAAGCCCGGCGGCTTTACGGCAGAGGTAGACGCAAATCAGGCCCTGACGCCCGAACAAAGCGGGCAGAAACACCTAATCCCAGTCTAGATCCCATCAGAAAACAGTTTAAATCGCCCGTCCGTCCTACGGCCATTCCTGTCAGGCGTCAGGACGTCTCTCGATTCGTGGGAACTTGGCTCAACCTGGCGCCGAGATCTAGCGAAGCCTATTGCTTCCTTCCACATACCCTGGTCGGAAAATGTTTTCTGATCCCCGCAGGAATTTGCGCGTGCGGCGGGATTTGGAAGTCATGAAAGTCGGAAGGTCTTGAGGCCGGTATGTTCGCCCATAGCCGAAAGTTGTTGAAAGTTCGGCGAATTGTTACGTTTCCGTTAAACAAAATCCAGTTCTTATGAACTGCTGTCAATGGACCGACCCTGGCATCCAGCTTGCTAGCTAAGGCATTGCGGTGGAATAAGGGAGGACTGGATGCGTAAAACACCCTATCTCGGATGGGCACTTTTTTTTGGAATGGCAAGCGTGTGTTGGGCTGGTCAGTCTGCTCGGAGCTCAACGACTGCCACAGCCTCACAAGAAAGCTCAGCGAACTCCAAGGAGCAAGCCAGAATTGGCGGATCGCCGACGTTTGAACAACGTCGGCCCAGGTATCGTCTGGCACCAGGCGATGCTCTCAATCTGGTATTTCCATTCAGCCCGGAATTCGACCAGGCAGTGACCATCCAGCCGGATGGGTATATTGCCTTGAAGGAAATTGGAGATTTCTACGCTCAGGGGAAGACCGCTCCCGAACTCAGGGACGGGCTTCAGCAGGCCTACGCGACGATCTTGAATAAGCCTGTGGTCACAGTGGACCTGAAGGACTTCCAGAAGCCCTACTTCGTCGCGGGGGGCGAGGTGGGGCACCCCGGAAAGTACGATCTGCGGGCGGACACAACCACCGCGGCGGCGATCGCCATTGCCGGCGGGTTTACCCCGAGCTCGAAGCACTCGCAGGTTCTGTTGTTCCGTCGAGTCTCCGACAACTCCGTCGAAGTCAAGCGTCTGAACATGAAGAAAATGCTGAACACGGCGAACCTTCAGGAAGATTTATTTTTGCGTCCCGGAGACATGCTGTACGTCCCGAAGAACAGAATTTCCAAAATCAGCCGATATATCCCGACCGAAGCGTTGTCACTTTATTTCTCGCCTTTGACTTATTAACCGGAAGTCAAGCGCGAGCACAGCACCATAGGAGGGCTCACATGAAAGTCCCGAATGGAACAAATGGCAATGGCCAGAAGGCGCCCCACGCGACCACACCTCGCGATCTCTTGGCGATTTTATTCCGTCAGCGCCGAGTATGGCTGATTTCGGCCTCGCTCATCTTCCTGGGGGTCGTTACCTTCGCCTTGATGGTCTCGGACCGTTACCAGGCGCAGGCCCTTTTCTTGGTCGACCAGGGCGAGCGGGCTGACCCCGTCGTTTCGCCGGGGGTGAGTGCCCAGCCCGATCTCAATCACAACGGAGTGACCGTGGAACAGATGAACTCCGAGATCGCGCTGCTCCTCAGCCGGGACTTGCTCGAAGAGGTGGTCGACAAATGCGGCCTGGCCTCCAAGCCGCTCCCCGTCTGGAGCAAACTATTGGGAGGATGGAGTCTGTCGAAAGAGCAACGGGTCGACAAGGCGGTGCGCAGATTGGCCGACAAGCTGGACATTGAAGTGGAGAAGATGAGCAACATCATCTCCGTGAGCTACGATTCGTCGGACCCAGAGCTCGCCGCGCAAGTGGTAAGGACCCTGTCGGATGTCTACTTGAAAAAACATGCGGCGGTCCATCGGCCGCCGGGCCCGTATGAATTTTTCGAGAACGAAACCGAGCAGTACCGAAAGAAGCTCGCGCAGTCGGAAGCCCAGCTCGTGAGTTTCACGCGGAGCGGCGGAGTGGTCTCGGCGCAACTGGAGACCGCGGTGGTTCTGCAAAAGCTCAACGACCTCGAGGCCATGCATGTGGAAACACAAGCCGCCATCGCGGAAGCCCGCCAGAAGATGCGGTGGCTCGATGCGAAGCAGGCCTCGATGCTGCCTCGCATGACGACGCAGGTGATGACCGTGGACAACGCTCAACTGCTCCAGCAACTCAAGGGTACTCTGTTGGAGTTGGAATTGAAGCGGACCGCGTTATTGGAAAAGTTCGCGCCGGACTACCGCCCGGTCAAGGAAATCGAGACGGAAATCGCCCAAACTCGCGATGCCATTGCGGGGGCGGAAAAGGCGCAATGGCGCCAGGAAACCACGGACCGCGACCCCAACTTCGAGTTAGTGCGAGAAGAACTGACCAAGACTTCGGCGGCCCTCGCCGGTTTGGAAGCCCGCAACGTGGCGCTCGCGCGAGGCGTTCAGACCTTTCAAACGAAGGCCCAGTGGTTCGAGCAGCAGGGTATGGTTCAAGACGACCTCCTTCGCGCCACCAAGGTGGCCGAGGATAACTACTTGCTTTATCTGCGCAAGCAGGAAGAGGCGAGAATTTCCAACGCGCTTGACACGCGAGGGATCCTGAACGTTACGGTTGCGCAAGCCGCGGCAGTTCCTTCTCTGCCCACGCATTCCAACGTGTGGTACGTGGCCCTCGGAGGCTTGCTGGCAGGCCTGGGATCCATCGGGTTAGCTTTCGGCTTCGATAGCCTCGATACCACCCTGCGCACGCCCGGTGAGGTGGAATCCGTATTGAACATTCCCTTGCTCGCGGCCTTGCCCAAGGAAGCCAACGGAAAGGCTAACGGGAAGGCCCATGGCAATGGAAAGGGCAACGGCAGGTCCGTGATTCATGTTTCTTGATTTCTACAATCTGCGCGAGCAGCCCTTCGGTGTGACGCCGGACCCCCGGTTTCTCTACCTTAGCGCGACACACCGCGAGGCGCTGGCCTCGGTCCTTTATGGTGTCCAGAGCGGCCGAGGCTTCACCGCCATGGTCGCGAAACCAGGCATGGGTAAGACCACGCTGCTTTATTGCCTGCTGGAGCGCCTTCGAAGCTCTGCGCGGACGGCGTTTATATTCCAGACCCAATGCAACTCGCACGAACTTCTCCGGTACATGGCGGCGGACCTGGGCGTGGAAACGAACGGGCAAGACGCCGTCGAGATACATCTTCGGCTGAATCAATTCCTGGTGCGTGAAGCGGAAAGGGGCGGCCGCGTCGTGGTGATCGTCGACGAGGCACAGAACCTGAGCGAAGAGGTCTTGGAGTCGGTGCGTTTGCTCACGAACTTCGAGACCCCGAAGGCCAAGCTCGTTCAGGTGATATTAGCGGGCCAGCCGCCTTTGGCGGACAGATTAGCCAGCCCTACTATGTCGCAGTTGCTCCAACGCGTGTCCATCTCCGCCAGGCTCATGCCGTTTACGCGCTCCGAGGTCGACGGATACATCAACCACCGCCTTCAAATTGCGGGTCACACGGGAAAAGACCTCTTCAGTTCCGAAGCGCGCTCAATGATCGCAGAGCACTCCGAGGGCATTCCGCGAAACATCAACAACCTTTGCTTCAATGCGCTATCGCTTGGGTGCGCCCTACGAAGAAAGACCGTGGACGCTTTGATGGTCAAGGAAGTGTTGGGAGACTTGGACGTTCGACGGCTGGGTTCCGAGCCGCCGGCGGATTCCGACGCCCCTCCCGCTCCTCCGCCGGCCCGGCCGGTCGCTTCCCATGGCTCAGGGGGGAGGGGAGTGTTGGCCAGAATTGGCACAACCATCCTCCGTCCGCGTTCGCCGGCGCATGTTGATGCCACTTCTACTCCTCAACCAAAACAGCCGGTAGCTTCGTCGGAGATGGAGTTCAACCCACGCTCCTCTACTCCTCAACCGGAGCAGCCGCTAGTTTTCTCGGAAACCGAATTCAGCCGACCCATGGCTCGGCGCACGAAGCCGCGGGCCGGGGGTGGGTTCGAGTGGGGGCTCACGGCGGCTCTCCTCTTGGCGGTCACGGCGGTAATATACACCTCGGGCCAGAGTTTGGAATCCCGGCGAGCTTGGGCGAATTCCGCGACCTCGCGCTTGGCCTCTCTCGCAGGAGCCGTTCTAAACGTGGCGGCATCTGCACCTTCGAACCGTGGCGGGGAGGTCATTTCATGGACTCCGTTCTCTTCGACCCGACAGCCGGACGTGAGTGCGGCGGCGTCTGCATCTTCGGACCGCGGCGGAGAGGTCACCACGTCGGCTGCAGTCTCTTCGATCCCCCAACCACGCGTGGCTGAGGTGGCCGCACCTCCCGAGCAAACCCCGGCGGGACCGAGTTCGGCGACCGTGGGAAACGCGGGCGGCGCTGCAAGGTCTGGCACGCTCCAGGTTCGAGCGGACCTAACGGGAGCGAGGATTTCCATCGATGGCGGCAAGTCGTTCAGGTGGATGGCACCCTACACCCTTACGCTTCCAGCGGGAACCTACCGGGTGGTAATCGCCAAGAATGGTTACGAAACGGACGTGCAAAATGTGCAAGTCCGCCCGAACCTCACTTCGTCCGTCATTGCGAAACTGACTCCGGCGAGTGGAGGTCGGGTGTCGCCGCTGGGCAGCAGCACGTTGTTAAAGAAAGTGAAACCATGAATCGGGTGCGAGGCGGGACGCAAAGTGAAGTTGACCGCGCCGGACGGTAAAGACATCGGCCCTAGCGGCCGTTGAGTCGTGAGCTGTTCAAATCTTGAGAAACCGAAAGAGGTAGGCATGAGTCGAAACTACGAACTTCTAACCCAGTTGGCAGAACAAGAGGTTGCGATTCAACCTCCGGTTCCCGTCCCGGCACCTGCGGTTGCGGCGGGTCAGTTGAGAGTCCCGGAGGAAAAGGCGGGGGAGGAAGAGGCGAAGCTCGTCCAGCGCCTGTTCCTGTTAGCCGATGGAGGCGGTCCGAAGACCGTGGTGTTTTGCGGCACGGACGAGGGCGACGGTTCGAGTTCCGTCTGCGCGCGGGCGAGCGAAATCCTCGCCTCGCGTGCGACGGGGTCCGTTTGCCTGATCGACGCTCACTTGTCCTCTCCATCCCTCCATGCGCGGTACGGGTTAGAAAATCGCTCCGGTCTGACCGACGCAATTTTCAAATCCGGGAGCTCGAAAGACTTCGCCCGGCAAGTTCCCGGCCGGAGTTTGTGGCTGATGACCTCAGGGAGTCTGCCGCAGGGAAGAGAAGCGATCTTGCCGTCGGATCTCGTTCGCTCTCGCGTCGCAGAGTTGCGCGAACACTTCGCCTACGTTCTGATCAACGCGCCCCCGGTGAATCTCTATCCGGACGCGATCCTATTCGGCCAATTTGCCGACGGGGTAGTCCTGGTGGTCAAAGCGAACTCCACCCGTCGCGCCACCGCGATGAAGGTCAAGGAGAGTTTTGAAGCCTCCAATGTGAGGTTGCTAGGGGCCGTCTTAAACGATCGCACGTTTCCCGTCCCCGAGGCGCTCTACCGAAGGCTGTAGAGGCGGTGGAGTCAGAACCAGTTCGGATGGGAAGTTCTGCCTGCGGAAGTTCCAGTGTGTTCGGGGTCATGGATGTGACTCACATGGCGGAGCTACGTCCTAGCCGAATCGCCTCTGGCCAATCCTCATCCTGATCTGGCCGTTCCGCCCAAGCCGATTTCATGAAGATGTCAACTACGCAAAAATCCGCGCTACACGCCAGCGAAGAATTGGCTCCTCTCAAAGACGGGAGCCTCCTTGCGGACCGCTCGACCGAGGTTCAGACCCGGCCGAGATGCGGGCGGTTTCTTCGGGATGTCGGCTTGACCATGGGAGCGGAAGTTTTAGTTCTAGCCTCCCGCGTCGTCATAGTTTCAATTTTTGGCAGGTGGGTCGGGGCCGCGGAGCTGGCGGAGTATCTGCTCTTGTCTCGTATCACGGCCTGGTTACTCGCCGGAGCCGTCTTGGGCTTGGCCGTAGGCCTTCCCAGATACGTGGCCCGCGCCAGGGGCAGCCAGCAGCAAGAACCCACCACTTATTTCCAGGCTGCTTCGATTTGCCTGATACTCTCTTCAATCGTAATTGGACTGATCATGATTGGCAACCGTCGGGTTTTTGCGCACTGGCTTTTCGGCGACAGCCATCGGACCGCTTTCGTCATTGCGCTTTCGTTCATGGTATGGGGTCTGACGGCGCAGGGGGTGGTCTTCGGATATTATCGCGGCCTTCTTTCTATGGCGCGCGCCAATCTTTTGGAAGTATGTACGTTGGTTGCCGTTCCGCTATGCGTCATCATGGTGCTCTACCGGACGCGCTCTGTTCCTTTGATGGTAGGGGCCATGGGCAGCCTGGATATCGTGATTTCTGCGCTGTTCGCCATTCCCATCTTTCGCCGGTTCACCATCCCCGAGCCCACCAAATTGGCGCATCACTTGAAGGAGCTTCTGCATTACGGGATTCCCCGAGTTCCGGGAGACTTTGGCTCGGCCGCGCTGACGGCGCTTGGCCCTGTCATCGCTGCGCATTACCTCCCCATGGCCCAAATCTCGGCTTTCCTCCTCGGCCTGACTTTTTTGATGGTGACCGGGTATGCCGCCGGCCCTTTGGGGGTCGTGCTTCTCTCGAAGGTCAGTATGATGCTTGGGCAGAACCGCCTGGATGACGTTCGTGCACGGCTCAAATATCTTGTAGTGGGCGTCTTGGAGCTTTCGGTTTTCGCCTGCCTACAGTTGATCATCTTTGCTGACGTAGCGGTCCGCACCTGGGTGGGGTCGAGATACTTGGACCAGATGCTGGTTATTCGACTGCTGCTGGTGGCGATTCCGCCGTATCTGTTCTACATGGCGCTGCGCAGCACCATTGATGCAGCCAGTGTAAAGCCATTGAACGCCTGGAATGTTCTCACCGCGCTGATGGTCTACCTGTTGTTGATTGGCGCTTCCGTCAAATTCGTGCCTCGAACGTTCCTCTTGGAAGGTATCGCCGGATCCATGTTTATTACTTTGATTGTTCTCGGGTCGCTGACGCTGCGGACTTTTCGAAAGTTGTACGACGTCAGCCTGCCCTGGGCTCGGTCGGCGCCCTCGTTATTGGCTGCGGTGGGGCTGGGGGCAGTAGCCTTTGCTTTCCGCTCCTTTCAAAGTTCTCCGATGGGTCCCCTCCAAGCGGTTCTGCTGGAGGGCGGCCTTTCATCGGCGTATTTGGCCTTGCTGACCTCGGTGGGCTCGACTTGGCTCCAATACACATGGCGTATGGGGTTGGGCGGACGAAAAAGTTGGAGTCTCCCTTTGCTTCGATTGGAAATCAGGTACCAATAGAGAAAAGTATGCGCGCGCGAAAATTAGGGATTTTGATCCTACTCACGATGTTGCTGCTGGCCGCCGTCGTCGGGCTGCAAGGTGGATTGGATTTCGACATAACCTTCAGGTTCGACCCCGTTTGGATTGCCGCTGGAATCTTATTCGGGATGTTCGCAATCTTTCTCTCCGCCAGGCACCCGGCAGCTTTTATCGCACCGATGCTGTTCGCGCCGAGAGTGATGGAACTTCCTGTGTTCAGCCGGTTCGCGGAAACTCGCAACCTCACGGCCCTCGCCGTGACCGCGGGCATTCTAGGTTTGGCCATCTTTATGCGCTTCCTTTGGCTATGCAAGCAGCCAGGGGCGATCTGGGATTTGTTCAGAGGAGGGAAGCGGGCAATTATCGCTTACCTGCTGTTTGCTGCGGTCATTGCACTCAGTTATCTCTACACTCCCGCGCCGGATTCCGGCGGGGATAAGCTGCTCGATTTTCTCGTCTTTGGGTCATTGGCGTTCTTCGCGCCTTTCTTATTAGTCAGAACAGAAAAGGACTATCGCGATTTCGTCATCGGGACGGTGATTTTCTCCCTGGCGGCGGCGGGTTACATGCTGGGAGCCAGCCACCAAGGCAGACTTGCGGAACATCAGCACCCACAGCACATTGGGGTCGGGCAATTGGTGGGGTGGGCCATCCTGCTCCTGCTCTTCCATCGAATCACGGATCGGTACCTGCGTGCAGCCGCGCTCTTCGTTTGTATCCCATGTTTGGCGGTGGGACTGGCCGCGGCCGAGACGCGCGGACCGCTCCTTGCCCTGGTATTGGTGCTGGGTCTGAGCATGGTCTTCTCCCGGCTGAAAACGAGTTTGATTTCCCGCCGGGCGACAGTGTACGTGATGCTCACCGTCGCTTTGGCCGTATTTGTGCTGTCCACATTTTGGTTTGTGGGAACGGTGCAGCACAGCTTCCAGAAGAAGACCTCGGAGATGGTTCAGCTCATGCAAGGGTCGACCGAGGCGAATGGCACGGCCACGAAAAGGCTGGCGTTCTATAAGGCGGCCCTCCACACCATCCCTGACCACCCCCTTTTGCGCTGGGGTGTCAGTGGATGGAGCATGTACTATTTTCGTACGGACGACCGGCGTGTATTCCACTACCCTCACAACTTGGTTCTCGAGGTGGCCGTCGAACAAGGGATCGTCGGTCTCGTTGCTTTGCTGAATCTTCTGGGTACAGCTTTTATCATCCTTAAGCGAGATAACGACGGTGTTGCCGGACGTTTCCCCTCGCTTCTGCCGGCTTTGATCTTTCTTTTTCTCGTCACCATGTTCAGCGGGGACATCGTGGAACACCGATACCTGTGGTTCTGGTGCGGAATGGTGTTCGCCTGCCGGCGGATCGCCCTATTCGAGCCCAATGAAGAGGAAGCCCCTTTAGAAGAGTGGGTGGAAGGAGCTGGGCATGAAGGCCCGGCCCCGGTCCTCGGAGAAGCATAAGTCCCGCCTCTCGATCGGAAGCCGTTTCGAATCGCTGTTTCCCTGAATTTCGAATACAACCGCCATGCGGATATTGCTGGAATTCGAGTCAGATTCATCGCCTGTACAACGGGCGCGGATCAGTTACGCGTTCCGGCTGTTTTGCGCGATTTATGGGCACACACCCTTGCTCGGGGAGGAGCCCGCCGGCAGCGCCGATGTGCGGCTGCGTCGTGTTACGCAGCCCGCTTCCGAAAACCACGAGCCATGCCTCGAGTTAAGCAATCTTTATCGCCCGCGCCCCATCCATGAACCGGCGCCGTCGCCACGGGGGTTTGTTCGCGACGGTGAAGCAACAGTCCTGTTCTATCCTCCGCTTCCACGCCAGGAGCCCGACTGGCTAGGAGAGATTTTCGAGTGGGTTTCGTGCGCGGATGAATACAGCGTCGAGGATCGCGACTCGGTAGGGCGAGTGCCCTTTGACGCCACTCGCGCCGGGCAAGATCACCTGCATATGCAAGTGCCCTACGCCGCCGTTGCGATGCGCCTCCTCCAACGGGCCCTTTGTCGCCTGCTTCCCGGAGCCGCCGAGGAACCCGCGAGCCCGGTCGCGTGGGTGCGCCACTTCGTTGTGCCGACTCATGACGTGGATTATCTACATCTCGGCCGTTTCAACAGCTTGTACCACTTGATGAGAAACTCTGCGATTTCTCTCCTTCTGTCAAGAGATCTCCCGCTCTGTTTGCGGCAAGCTTGGCTGGCGCTCAGGGCGGCGCTTGGGGGGCAGGACCCGCTCGGCCAGGTTCATTGGCTGGCGGTGGAAGAAGCCCTTCGAGGCACGACCGCAAGTTATTACTTCATTTTGCGCCACGGTCACCGAAGAGATCCCGACTACGCCTACCGGTCCCTGAGAACCGGTGAGTTAATGCAAGCTCTCGAGGCCCTCAGAATGGAGGTCGGTCTCCACGGCTCGTATACGAGCCTCGACACTCCTGACGGTCTGCCGATGGAGTTCGATCGCATGCGGCGAATGGGCTTCCAACCCCAAGGGGGACGCCAGCATTTCCTGCGGTTCACCCTCGACCGCTTGATTCCAGCACTCGAGCGTGCCGGAGCGCGCTACGACACATCCTTCGGTTGGTCAGACCGCATTGGGTTCCGTTCCGGCGCTTGTTTCGCTTTTCCGCCTTATTACTTCCCGGAAGAACGCCCGGCGACCTTTCTTGAAATTCCTATGCTGATGATGGACCAAGCTTTTCAACAAGGGCAGGGCGTTGAAGCAGCCGGTTACGAGCAGGCCGCGGAGTTGCTTTCGACCAGCCGGAAATACGGTTGGGGGGGAGTTTCGCTGCTCTGGCACCCTGCCGCGTTCGGCGGAGGTTGGTTAAAGCCCGAAATCGGCGAAATGTATTGGGCGCTCATGGGCAGGAAAAGCGCAACCTCGGACACGTGGCTGAGCGCGAATTCCTTCCTGCAGAGTGTCCGACAAAGGTACGTGGATGTCGGTTTGCTGCCCCTGGAAAAGCCGGCGTCATGCTCACCAGCGGATGGCCGGCAGCCGAGGCACTTGGAGCTGATCGGCGCCTGAACGGCCAGGTTCTCATCACCGGCAATTGTCCCGAGTCGAGAAGAGATCACGGTGTTTCTCATGAATCGGAAACAGATGCAACGGATGGCGATTTCACCCCGACCGATGGGCATCGGAGCCCGGAGGAGCGGCGGCCCAGTTGGGGTGTCTACTTCGCGGAGGCCGGGTTGGGTAGGTCGATCGCCAATGAGGGCGGCCCGACCCTGCGAGCGCTCCCGTCAAGACGGCTTACATTATCTGGGAGTGAATGAATATGCGAAGTGGGATGCCTTAGTGGCCGTCTCGCCTCAGGGGTCGCTCTTTTCGAAATCGTGGTGGCTGGAGGCCATAGGCGGTGAAATCCGCATACTGGGTTATTACGAATCAGGGCGCTTGATTGCCGGGATCCCACTGTACTTCGAAAGGCGAATGGGGGTGAGGGTCTGTTGCATGCCCAAGCTGACTCAAACCTGGGGCGTCGTCGTGGAGCCCCTTCCGGGGAAGAGGGTCAATGCCGCAGCTCACGAAATGAGAATACTGGGCACCTTTGCTCGACGGCTGGCCGAAGAGCGCGTCTTTTTCCAGGCGTTTCATCCCGCGAATCAAAACTGGCTGCCTTTTTACTGGAATGGTTTCAGGCAGACGACCCACTTCACCTACGTCCTCGACAATTTGCAGGACCTCGGCCGAGTATGGGACGGGCTGGAACAAAATGCGCGCACGAAGATACGCAAAGCCCAAAAGCTCGGTCTTGTCGTCAAGAGGTGCGGGCCCGAGTTGGTTTTTAACGCATCCGTACAGAGCTTTGAAAGGCAGAAAAAACCCCATCCCTTTAGCCGAGAGTACTTCGAGCGCTTGTTCAACTCCGCCAAGAGTAACGATGCGGGGGAGTGCTTCGCGGCCGTGGACTCCGAGGGGCGAGTCCATGACGCCGTATTGTTGGTTTGGGACTGCAAGAGGACTTATTTTCTGGCAGGCGGGGGCGATTCAAGCCTGCGAAATAGCGGCGGAGGTTCGCTTCTTGTCTGGCACTGCCTTCAATTCGCGGCCTTCCGCTCTCGTGTCTTTGATTTCGAGGGTTCGATGCTGGAGCCCGTCCAGACCTTTTTCAGGTCGTTTGGAGCGACCCAGGTGGCCTACAACCGAATCATGAAATTCCCTGCGTGGCTGCGAGCGTGCCTGTGTGTAGCAGGGAAGTTATAGCCTCGAAATTCGATGCGACTTCGGCTGGTTGAGGGCTCACGATCAAAGGAGCGAAGCGAAGGATGGGGCCAACAAAATTTCCGGGGGAGAGCGAAGCGCAAAAATGATGATTCATAAAATGGCAACGACAAGAAAACCGCTGCGAGTCTTGGTCACAGACGACGGCTACAAGTCCACTTTGGGGATCGTGCGCTGTTTGGGAAAAAAGGGTATCAGTGTCTCAGTGATGGCCGACTCCCCTGTCGCGCTGGCCTCGTATTCGCGCTACTGTTCCGGAAAGTTCCTTGTGCCGCCAGCCGGCGATGAGGCTTTCCTGCCGGCAGTCAAAGACATCGTGCGCCGCGGTCACTTCGACCTGCTCATGCCAGTCGGTTACACGGCCCATGTTGCGCTAACACGGCACAAGGCGGAACTTGCCCCCTACACTCGAATGGAAACGGCCGATTTCGAGAAGATCCGTCGAGCCGCAGACAAACGAGCCATGCACGAGCTGGCGAAAGAGGTCGGGGTCCCGACGCCCCGGACTTTGGCCCCCGCAAGCTATAAGGAGGCGGTCCAAGACTCCACCGAGCTGCGATTCCCCGTGGTCATCAAAGCGCCGCGCGAAACCCTTTGTGACGTGGTCCGGTACGCCCGGGACCGTCGCGAGCTGCTGACCCTTTACGGGCGCATCTGCGAGAGTGCCGACGGTGAAGGCCCCCTTCCGTTGATTCAGGAGTTTATTCCCGGTTTCGGCTGCGGCTTCTTCGCGCTCTACCAGGATGGCGTGTGCAAGCAAACCTTTATGCACAGAAGAATTCGAGAGGTTCCTCCCAGCGGGGGAGTAAGTTGTTGTGCGGAAAGTTATTACAATGAAAGACTTTTAGATTACGGGAAACGGTTGCTCGATCGCCTGGAATGGCACGGTGTCGCCATGGTGGAGTTCCGTTACGACGAGCGCGACCGGGATTACAAGCTGTTGGAAGTCAATCCCAAGTTTTGGGGCTCGCTAGACCTTGCCCTCGAGGCCGGCGTGGAATTTCCTTACTACCTCTGTCAGATGGCGCGGGGCCAGCAGCTCGAGTATTCCGAAGATTACAACCGACACCTTCGCTATCACTGGCTGCTCACGGACGTGCAGCATGTTTTGATGGGGCCCTCTTCTTTCGGAGCATTTGTGGCTGATTTGCTTCGCCCTTCGGTGAAATCGAATATTTCCTGGTCCGACTTCAAACCGAACCTTCTGGAACCCCTCACGCGGATGACCAGCGTGATTCGACGGCTCTGGAGAAAGAACCACCGAGCATACAAGGGCTTTCCGGGATTCCGAACATCTAAACCCTAGAGAAAACGGCGCGCTTGTCTCGCCACATCCCCGAAACTCCCAGGGGAGCGAAATACTTCCATGCCAGATGCGATGGTTATGAATCCCGCGATCGAACAAAAGCCCACAAGGCCGCTGGATCACTACGGACCTGTCTGGGAGAGTATCCGCCGGCTTGTTCCGGAGGCGACCCTTTTGCGCGGGCCTGCCTGTCTCGGTCCGGCTCAGGCGGCAGGCACAGGGGACCTCGATATCCTGGTGCCGCGCGACTTTCAATCCGTGAGCTGGTTTTTGAAAAAGCAAGGGTTCTATCGCGTTTACAAGCCCCAAACCTATCTCGAAAGGTACCGCTTTCAAACCGTAGAATCGCGCCGGCCTTTGACGATTGATCTGTATAAGGCCGAGCGGTGGGGCCTCGGTTTCCGCCTCGCCGATGGCACAGATATCCCCACGGATGCCGACATGGCGGCGCTGCTCCATTCCGTCGCCGACGGAAAGGGAACACATTATTTCGAGCGCGAACGGGGTGGGCCTCCTTGGCAAAAGGGAATGGGGGCAAAACCAAGCTTCGGCCTGTTCGAGCGGGCGTTGTGGAGGCGGGAGCGCCTGGCATTGCTGACTCTTGGACTGCTTTTAAAGGGCATCATCCGGCCCGACGTCCCGCTGATTCTCGGGAACTGTTTGCGGAGAATCGCTTTCCGGACGCTTCAATTGACCAGGAAAACGGGACTGGAAGTTGCGCTCATCGGCGTGGATGGCACGGGCAAGACGTGCCTCGCGGAGGCCCTCTCGCGGCTGCCCGCTCCAGTGCGCGTGATTTACATGGGTCCGCACCAACATCAGACCCGCCTGATGCGGTTCGCGCTCAGGCACAAGGTCCCTTCGCTTTTCCGCCAATTGGCGTTTCGTTTTGACCTTCTGGTTAGGCGAATCCATGGCGCAGCCCTGGCGAGGAGAGGCTGGGTGGTCGTTTACGAACGCCATCCGGCCGAGCGCATAGACCCGCTCAAGCACTCGTACAAGTACAAGGTCAAGAACTGGATCGATAAACTTTACGCCTGGCCTGTGGATCTTACTTTTTATCTAACAGGTGATTACCCTACTTTGTATCTTCGAAAGAAGGAGTACACTGCAACATATCTCCAGGAAATCGACCGCCGTTACTCGGCGGTGCTCGACTATTGCGGAATCTCATACGAGCGAATTGACGTCACCAGGACCAATATCGAGACCGTTGCTTCAACGGTAGGCCGTCGAGTTCTGGAGAAATATCAGGACCGAGTTTCCGTGGACCGCTGGCCCAGCATCTTCAAAAGCATTTTAGCCTAGCCGCTCTCGCAAGGAATCCCCCTATCGGGATATGGAAGGGCGCGTGCAACTAGAGTAAGTGTTACCGCGCGATGAGCGCAGACTTGTGCAGAGTCAGAATCCAAAACGAGGTGAGAAACATATGGACAGAGGCGGCATCATTCTAGTGGCTGGAATGGGGGAAGTTGGGCGGCCAATCCACGAAATCCTGAGTGAGAAATTCGATTGTGTGGGAGTCGACATTCAGCCGGTCGAAGTCGACGAGCCCTGCACAGTCTTGCACATCTGCTATCCTTTTCAGGTATCGGACTTCGTCGGGACAACGGCCGTCTACATTAACAGGTACGAACCGGCGTTGACGATCATTCACTCCACAGTTGCCCCTGGGACAACCCGGAAGGTGCAGGAAGCCGTCGGCGATCGGCTGGTCGCGTACAGCCCCGTGCGCGGCAAACACGCGCGGATGAAGGCCGACATGCTCCACTACAAGAAATTCGTGGCAGCGCCCTACCCAGAAGCACTCGAACCCGCCCTCGCCCACTTGACCGAAGCCGGCTTCCAAACCGCGACGTTCCGGACAGTCGAGTTGGCCGAACTCAGCAAGCTGGTCGAAACCACGTACTTTGGGGTCCTGATCGCCTGGGCTCAGGAAATGGAGCGATGGGCCGAAGATTACCAAGGCGCTTTCGACGATGTAAATGCGTTCATCGAGGAAATTGAGTTCCTGCCCTCGCACATTTTTCCGGGCGAAATCGGCGGCCATTGCGTGATGCCGAACATCGCCATTCTTCAAACTCAGCTCCAGTCACGATTCCTCGATGCCGTCCTGGAGTCAAACCAGCTCAAGCGAGAGCAACTCTTAGCCGCAACTGCGAGGTAGGCGACATGATCAAAGTGGGACAGATCGGATTAGGTTATTGGGGTCCGAATCTTGCCCGGGTGCTGAACCAGACCTCCCGGTGCGAATTCGTCGCCTGCTGTGACCTTGACCTTGCAAGGCTCGAAAAGATAACGCGGCAGTATCCCGCTCTCAAGGCTTACCGAAAGCCCGAGCAACTCCTGGAGGCGGATATCGACGCGGTTGTGATTTCCACGCCCATCGCGACCCACTACGAGCTGGCGCGTGAGGCCCTCCACCGCGGCAAACATGTGTTCGTTGAGAAACCCCTCACCGACAACACCTCTCGTGCCAGGGAACTGGCGGACTTGGCCAAGGTGGTGGATCGGACTCTTATGACCGGCCACACCTTTGTGTACAGCCCCGCCGTGGTGAAGGTGAAGGAATTGATTGACTCGGGTTACTTGGGCGAGCTGCGTTCCCTGAGCTTCTCGAGGGTCAACCTGGGTCTTTACCGCAAGGATGTGGACGTGGTGTGGGACCTGGCCGTGCACGACATTTCGATTCTGCTTTACTGGCTAGACGAGCTCCCTGTCCGCGCTTGTTCCTTTGGGCGCTCTTGCGTGCAGCGTGCCAAGCGCGACGTGGCTTACCTATGGTTCCAATTTGCGAGCGGGCCCATCGCCTCCTGTGAGGTGAGCTGGCTTTCGCCGCAAAAGATGCGCCGGACCTGCGTCGTGGGCTCGGAGCGGATGGTCGTCTATGACGACACCGACCCGAGCGAAAAGGTAAAGATTTACGACCGCGGCGTGACCCTGCGGCCGCCAGAGTCTTTCGGCGAGTTCCAGCTCACCTATCGAATGGGGGACATGCTGGCGCCAAACTTGTCCGCCACAGAACCTCTGCTGATCGAGATCGAGCATTTTATCAACTGCATCGAGACTGGCGAAAAACCTCGCACCGACGGAAAGTTCGGCGCCGACGTGGTGGCGGCCATAGAAATGGCCGACAGCTTTCGCTGGCAGCCCGAAGAACGGCCGGCCATCGAGCATTTAGTTGGGATACCAGGAGGAGAAAAATGAGCACCACCGTAACCGAAAGGGCAAGAGAAAAAACCTACTTTGCGCACGCGATGGCCATTGTCGAGTCCGAGGACGTAGGCCCGAACACGATGGTCTGGGCTTTCGCCCACATCATGCGAGGTGCGCGGGTAGGCGCCAATTGCAAGATCGGGGACCACGCTTTCATCGAGACGGGAGCGGTGCTCGGCAACAACGTCACCGTCAAAAACGGCGTCGCCATCTGGGACCGAGTGATCATCGAAGATAATGTTTTCATCGGGCCGAACTGCGCTCTGACCAACGACCCCAATCCCCGCGCCTACATCAAGAAATCCGGGGAAGCGTTGACGGCGACACTGATTCGTGAAAACGCCACCCTGGGCGCAAACGCCACCATCGTTTGCGGCGTCAGCGTTGGCCGCTACGCGTTTGTCGGCGCCGGAGCGGTGGTGATCCGGTCTGTACCCGATTTTGCGCTCATCGTCGGCAACCCGGGGCGGCAAATCGGCTGGATGTGCTTCTGCGCGGAGAGGTTGGGCCTCGCCGCGTCCGCGAGGGCCGGATCCATGGTCACCTGCCGCCATTGCGGCAGGTTATTTGCGGTGACGCACAAAGGCCTGGAGATCCTCTATGAAGCCCATCCCCCGGTTGAGGGGGTCGCATGAGCGGCGCCGCGGCTGTCCAAGTTCGAGTTCCCTTTCTTGACCTCAAAGCCCAATACGCTTCGATCAAAGACGAAGTCGACGAAGCCCTGCGTGCCGTGCTCGAGTCGGCAAACTTCGTCGGAGGAAAGTGGGTGGAAAGATTCGAGGACGAGTTCGCCCGATACGTGGGGGCGAAATATGCCGTGGGAGTGGGATCGGGCACGGCGGCCCTGGAACTCGCATTCAAGGCGGCTCGCCTCGGCCCCGGCGACGAAGTGATTGTCCCGGCGAACAGCTTTTTCGCAACCGCGGAAGCCGCCACGAACATCGGCGCGAAGGTGGTGTTCGCGGACGTGGATCCCGCCACGTTTCACCTGGACCCGCGCTCGGTCGAAAAGGCGATCACGTCGCGGACTCGCGCTATCGTTCCCGTGCACCTTTACGGCCGGGCCGCCGATCTGACCGAACTCGAACGGCTCGCGGAAGCGCATGACCTCCAAATCATCGAGGACGCTTGCCAGGCCCACGGCGCTCGCCGCGAGGGCTTTGTGGTCGGCGGGAGCGGAAGGCTCACTTGCTTCAGCTTCTATCCGGGGAAAAACTTGGGAGCGTACGGAGACGGCGGCGCGATTACCACCAACGACCGGGAGATAGCCAGTACCCTGCGGATCCTGCGCGACCACGGAAGCCCGGCCAAGTATCAGCATCTTGCCGTGGGAACGAATTCCCGCTTGGACGCAATCCAAGCGGCGGTTCTATCCGTCAAGCTGCGGCATTTGGACGAGTGGAACGCCATACGGGCATTCCATGCCAGAACCTATGCCCAAGGCCTGTGGGAGACGACCGTTCACCCCCCCGCTCTTCCCCCGGAAGGCGAAAGTAACTTTCACTTGTTTGTCGTTCGCACTCGTCAAAGGGACGCTCTGAGGGATTTCCTCCGCGAGCGCGGCATCGAAACCGGCGTCCACTACCCCGTGCCGCTTCATTTGACGCCCGCCTACCAGTCTTTGGGGTATCCGGGGGCGGGGAGCCTGCCCGTCACGGAGAAGTTAGTCAACGAAATTCTCTCTTTGCCGATGTGCGCGGAGCTTTCCGAAGAACAAGTCAACACCGTCACTTCGGCGATTCACGAGTTTGCGTCCCAAGGCTGAGGATTAAGGAGCCATGACCATGAACAGTCAGACTGATTCCGAGCGGCCTCTCGTCTCGGTGGTTCTTGCAACCTATAACGAGGCGCGCGTCGTGGAAAAATGCCTCGCTTCTTTGCGGAGGCAGGAAACCCCTGACTTCGAGCTTGAAATCCTGGTGGTAGACGGGAAGTCGACCGACGGCACCAAAGAGATTGCCGATCAAATAGCGGCCGCTGATCCTCGAGTCCGAGTGTTCGTCAACGAAAAACAGCGGACCCCGTTCGCGTTAAACATCGGGCTGAGAGCCCTGGGTCATCCCTTCGGCTCGTCTCGGAATTCATTTCGCACCCAACCCGAGGGAGAGGCGGAATGCATCAATTTCCCGATCATGCTCAAGGCGCCTTTGCTCGAAGTGGGAGGGTTCGACGAAACCCTGTTCCGCAACCAGGACCTCGATATGAACCAGAGGCTCCGGGCGAACGGCTACAAGTTGTATTGTACTTGGAAGACCCAATGCTACTACTTTCCGAAGGGCTTCTTGAATTACGCCTTTCGCAACGGTTTCTGGAGCTGCATCAGCCTCAAGAAAAACCTCGGATCGTTTCGGGTTCGGCACTTTGTGCCTTTGTTGTTCCTGCTGACCTTGATGTTTTTCCTTGCCCTCGGCCTGGGAGGTGTGTTTTTGCCTGTACCCTACGGCAAGCTCCTGTCCATACCATTTGCGGCGGTGCTGGGGCTTCACTTGTCATTGGGTCTCCTTTTCGGGATCCAAGTAGCCGTCCGAGACAAATCACCGGCGGCTTTATTTCTCCCCTTCGCCTTCCTGGCTTTACATCTTTGCTATGGCACGGGGACATTTTTGGCCTTGGTGATGAACGCCAAGCCGAACTCGTTGCCTCAAGTCCTGGTTGCTGCAAGGGGCTGAATGACACACCTACGGAGCTCGAACAACATGCGACTAGCCGATCGTCAGGATCCAAAAAACCCGGGAAGCGGAGCGCCCTTCGATGAATTGCGAACGTTTTACTTCTGGAAAGGCAGAGTGGCCTTGTACGGCATACTCAAAGCCCTCGGGATCGGGCCTGGTGACGATGTTGTGGTGCCAGGTTTTACTTGTGTGGTGGTACCGCAGGCGGTGAGGTTCGCCGGCGCGCGGCCGATCTACGTCGATATTTGCGAAGAGACTTTTAATCTGGACGCAAATCAATTGCGTTCGGTCTTAACTCCCAACACCAAGGCCATCATTGTGCAGCATACGTTCGGCCTGGCCGCCGACGTGGAGGCCATCAAGTCCATTGCAGTCCCCAGAGGGATCAAGATTATTGAAGATTGTGCGCACAGCATGGGAACTCTGTATCACGGCGCCTGGCTCGGAACCCTTGGCGATGCGGCTTACTTCAGCACCCAGTGGACGAAACCGATCACCACTGGCCTGGGCGGGATTGCCGTCACGAGGGATCCGGAAATTGCCAAGGGGCTGGCGGCGTTCGAGCAGGAAACCATCTCTCCTTCCTTCCGTGAGAAGTGCGCGCTGTACGTGCAATGCAGGATCCACCAGGCGTTCTTCAGACCATCCATTTACTGGACAGCGCGAGACACTCTTCGTCTGCTCGCGCGGATGGGTCTCTTTGTCGGTTCCAATTCATCCGAGGAGCTGAGCGGGCTTAAGCCCGATGGATACGAGAAGAGAATGGGCCCCCTTCAACTACGGCAGCTAAAGACGCAGATGGCAGGGCTCCGGGCGAGTTGCGATCATCGAATTCGCGCAGCGCAGGCTTATGAAGAGTTGATTAACCAGATTGGCCTGACAGGTCCTACGGTTTTGGAAGGCACAGAGCCGGTCATGCTGCGTTATCCGGTGTTGGTTTCTGACAAGCCCAGGACTTTAGATGCGGCTCGCAGAGCTCGGATCGAGATCGGCGAGTGGTTCGTTTCACCGCTTCACCCTCTTACCGAAGGCCTGGAGCAACTTGGATACAGGCCTGGAGAATGTCCCATAGCAGAAGAGATTTCGCGGCGCGTCATCAATCTGCCCACGCACACCGGAGTGGACGCGGCTACCATCGCGCGAATCGGCGAGTTTCTCCGAAACACGGAGGGGGTAAGATGTGGCCAAGTCCGTGCTCAAGAGCCCGTCCCCAGCTATCGTTTGGCGAATAAGCACTTCTCTTGATGAACGAAGGTGGCATAAGTGCAGCCTCAGAGAGATTGCGCAAAGTTACCGCTTCAAAGGAATCGAACCGGAGGATCGCTAGGCATGGTCAAACGCTTTGTTGAATCGAGTCTCGCGCTCGCAGCCTTAATCGCGCTCAGTCCCGTGCTCTTTTTAGTGGCCGTGGGCATTCGCCTTTCAAGCCGCGGTCCTATTTTCTATCGAGCCGATCGAGTTTGGCTCGATAACGCCCGATTCACGATGCTCAAGTTCCGGACAATGCACACCGACCAGCGCGCTTCCTCAAGCCGCATTACGGCTGGAGGGGAGGACCCGCGGGTTTTTCCGTTCGGCTCATTTCTGCGCCGACTCAAAATCGATGAATTTCCCCAGTTGATCAATATTCTCAAGGGTGAAATGTCATTTGTGGGCCCGCGGCCGGAAGATCCAAAGTTTGTGGAGAATAATTATACGGAAGAAGAACTCGAGACCCTCCGCGTCCTGCCCGGTCTGACGAGCCCTGGCAGCCTTTATTACTATACGCACGGGGAAAGCTTAATCACCACGGCCGATCCCGAGAAATCCTACGTGGAGAAAGTTCTCCCCACGAAGCTGGCCCTGGACCTGGTCTATGTTCACGAGGCATCGACGCTCTATGACCTGCGCTTGGTGATTCAGACGATTTGGGTCTTGTCCTGCGTTTTGGCAGGTCGCACTAATTTTCCTGAGCCGCGAGAGATGAAAAAATTGGCCATGCCGAGCCCGGTCGCGGTCCTTCCCGGAGCCGGTCAGGGTGAGTTTCAGAGCGCGGAATCGGACCGCAGATCTCGGCCCCAGGTGCGGAAAGCGGCTGTGTATGAGAACGAGCTTGCGAACTCTTGAAACGTACCCTTGTCGCGTCGGTTCGAGACCGACCGCCAAAGAGTTTCCTCCGGCAGATCCGGCGAGACGAGGGCCGAAAGGAAGAGCGTGTGTCGACGAGCGATCTGCCATTGGCGGCGACCCAGGTCCGTCGCGAACGATCCGGCCGGCGCAAGAAAGTGTGGTGGGAATTCCGCGCCACTGGTTTCGTAACGACAGTACAAGTTCCATTTTGCTGATAACCCTAAGGAGGTTTTCATGAATCGTAATTCCACGGTTTTGGTTTTTGGTGCAGGCGGTTATTTAGGCTCTGTGATGACTCCCCTGCTCTTGGAACAAGGCTACGACGTCATCGCCTACGACAAATACTATTTCGGCGAAGAGGTGTTGGCCTCGGTTGCCGATCATGCCCGCCTGCAAATCATCAAGGGAGACCTCCGGAAGGTTGATCCGATCTTGCTCGATGAGGCCGGGACGGTGGTCAATTTGGCGGCTCTCAGCAACGATCCCTCGTGCGAGCTTGATCCCGCCTGGACTCTCGAGGTGAATCGGGACGCGGCAATCGCGCTGGCGCGGCTGTGCTCGGAGCGAGGCGTGGAGCGGCTCCTTTTTGCGTCCTCGTGCAGCGTCTACGGAGCGAGCGGAAATGGGCTGCTCACCGAAGAGTCGCCGCTGAGCCCCGTTTCCTTGTACGCGAAAGCCAAGGTCGAGGCGGAAGCGGTAATTCTAGGTCTGGCGTCCGAGTCCTTCCACCCCGTGGCTTTGCGGAAGGCGACCCTTTTCGGCGCATCCCCGCGCATGCGGTTCGACTTGGCCATCAACACCATGACGTCGCACGCCATCGCCCACGGGCGAATTTCCATCAAAGGAGGCGGACAGCAGTGGCGGCCGTTCCTGCATGTTCATGATGCCGCCCAGGCCTACCTTGCTTGCATGCGCGCGCCAGCGGAGCTGATCTCGGGCCGCGCCTTCAATGTCGGCAGCTCGAACCTCAGGATCGCGGACCTGGCGGAACTGGTCAGCAAGCACACCGGAAACTGCGAAATACTCCGCCTCCCGGAGGATGCGGACCGCCGGGATTACCGAGTCTCCTCAGCCTTGTTTGAAAAGACCCTCGACTGCCGCCCCCGGATCAGTGTTGAAGCGGGAATCCGCGAGGTGGCCGAGATGATCTCGAGCGGCCGGTGCCCAAATTTGGGGCACTCGCGTTATTACACGCTGCGCAGGCTTCAGGAGGTTTTAGAGGAGCCCGCCTTCGCCGGCGGCGAATCTGTTCGGCGTACTTTCCTGCCCTTGGCCCTCCCCTGGCTCGGGAAAGCCGAAGAGGATGAAGTCATTGACACGCTTCGCTCCGGCTGGATCACGACCGGTCCCAAGACCGACCGTTTCGAACACATGTGCCGGGAGTATCTCGGCTCGCGGCACGCGATCGCCGTAAACTCATGCACGGCCGCCCTGCAGGTTGCGTTGGCGGCCGCCGGAATTGCCCCCGGAGACGAGGTCATCACCTCGCCGATCACTTGGCCCGCCACGGCCAGCGTGATAATCCATCAGGGCGCCACGCCGGTCTTTGTCGATGTCGAGCCTGACACTCTTAACCTGGATGCGACGAAGATCCACGCAGCCATCACGGAAAGAACCAAGGCCATCATCCCTGTTCACATGGCTGGGCAACCCGTGGACCTTGACCGGATCCGGAGCATTGCCCGCCGGCACGACCTAACAGTCATTGAAGACGCGGCCCACGCCATGGGGGCGGAATACGCCGGGCAAAAGATCGGTGGGGTCGGTGAGGCGGTGGCTTTCAGCTTTTACCCCATCAAGAATCTTACGACGATTGAAGGCGGGCTGCTCGCGACTGATGACGACGAGCTCGCCGAACGCGCCCGTCTGTTGAGCAACCAGGGAATCAGCCGCGACGCCTGGAAGCGCTATTCCAAAGACGGAAACTTGCACTGGCAACTGCTTTCCCCCGGCTTCAAGATGAACATGACGGATGTGCAGGCCTCCTTGGGCTTGCACCAGCTACCGAGGTTGGAGGAGTTCATTCGCATCCGGCAAGAATACGTAGGAATGTACAACGAGGGTTTTGCCGACCTTGCGGCCATTCGGCCGCTGGCCACCCGGAGCGGCATCCGGCACGCGCACCATCTCTATATTATTTTGGTCCAACTCGAGCAGCTCACGATTGATCGCGACCAGTTCATGATGGCTTTGAAGGCGGAGAATATCGGGACCGGAGTCCACTTTATCTCATTGCATCTGCAACCCTATTATCAGAAAGAATTCGGAATGCGCCCGGAGGATCTGCCGGTCGCACATCGGGTCTCCGAGCAACTGATTTCTCTGCCGCTATTCCCCAAGATGAGCATCAGCGATGTGCAGGATGTCATCAAGGCTGTCCGCAAAGTCGCTTGCGCTTACGGCCGCAAGGCAGGAGCGCTCATGCCGGAGCCGGCGTTTGCTGAAAAAGTTGCGTAAAGTTTCCAGAGGAAAACCGCCAAGCTAGAAGGCGGACGAATTGTGAACCGGCGATTTATTCTCGGTGCAGTATCAATCGTGCTTTCGGGCACATGCATGGCTGCTGCCCAAAGCACTTGGCATGTTTCAACAACAGGCAATGACAATAATCCGTGTACGTTGCCCAATCCATGCGCCTCGATCGCTCGCGCGTCCACTCTGGCCATGCCGGGTGACACCGTTCTGGTCGAGGCGGGAACGTACTACGGGTCCTTTCAGACCCGAGCCTCCGGTCGAAGCTCCGCCTATATCACCTATCAGTCCGAGACCCCGTGGGGTGCAGTGCTTGTGCAGGGGCGGTCCGGGTCTGTCTGGGGAAACTACGGCAATTACGTGGTCATCAACGGGTTTGAAATCGTCGGCAATCCGTTGAGCGTCGGAGTGAACGGCATATATACCCAGGCGGAGTTTACCGTCATCACACACAACAAGGTCCACGGAATTCTCCCGAATACCTGCAACGGGATCGGCGGGTCTGGCATCCAGCTCGATTCCGGCCACGACGAAGTGATCGGAAATTATGTGTATCAGATCGGACCCCAGCGCGGGTCCCCCGGCTACCCTTGCACTTATGTGCATGGAATCTACTTCATTAAGCCCTATGGTTTGGCCGCAGAAAATATCGTCTTCCAAACCAGCGGATACGGAATTCATGAGTGGCACCAAGCCTCCGACATCGAGGCCGTAAACAACACGGTGTTCAACAACGGCTTTGGCGGCATTCTGGTTGGCAATGACGGGTCCCAGCAGCCGACTCAGAACAACAACAGCTTCACGGACAACAACATTGTGTACGGAAATGGAAAATATGGCATTCATGAATGCTGTACGAAGAAGTTCACGGGAACTTGCAACGTCTTCAACAACAATCTGTTGTATGACAATCCCAGCGCCATCAAGCTCCAGACTGGAACTCAGAACGACGCCCCGATCGCCAACCCTTTATTCGCGCACTACACAGGCGACGCCAACGGCGACTACCACGTTCAGTCCACGAGCCCTGCGATTGGCCAGGGCCTTATGTCAGACCGCAACTCTTGCGGAATAAGCGTTAAATTCCCGGCATACGATTTCTCGGGCAACCCCCGCCCAAAACCGCGTGGAACCGCGTTTGACATCGGGGCCTACGAGTCGGAATAACGCTCCGGGTAATTGCGTTTTGAGGAGAGAAGCCCTTTACGATTGGGAGTGATTCGCAATGCTAAAACAGTGTCCAGAGTGCTTCTGTTGGTGGGAAGACGGCGCCAACTTCTGTTCGATCGACGGCGCAAGTCTCCCTGAATCGACCGACCCGCTCGCCAAGCTCCAGTACATGACGATCAAGCAGATCGTCGGCTGCATGAAGAGCCTGGCGATGCAGGAGTTCGGGGACCAGGCAGCCATCAAGCCGGCAATCGAGAATCTTGGCAAAAAGATCGAGGTCACAATCCGCGGCGAGAAACTCTCGACCGTCGGTGTTGTCGCGCTCGGAATGTTGACCAACGTAATGGGACGGTTTGACTTGCGCGAGGTGAACTCCACGCCGAGCGCGCCGAAGCCGTCAACACGAATTCAATAAGTTTGCTCCTGGGGCCGAGCCGAACCTGCACGGTCTTCCCCACCGCGGGGCACATTCCAGTCCGCGCCCGGCGATGACAGCTCCAGGGGCAATCCAATTGAGACATTGAGGCACCCAGACAGGAAAGTACTTGCATCTGCAAAGCCTTTCTTCGTATGACAGATGCGATTGAGTTCAGGGCGCTCCAGGCAGTCGTCTTTACTTCTCCGTAAACAATACAAAAGTCTTCGCATAAACCCGTCGCGCCGGACAGGCAGGAGAAATGCATTCCGATGGGTTTGGTATCCGCAGTGCACAAAGAACGCTGCGGCAATGGCTCTGGGTGAATGGCCGTTGGAAAGCAGAAGTCATACAGCGCGCGAGCAGATAGCTTGCAACGAGGAGGTTAGCACCGTGCGAAAGGGAAGCCCGGTTCTGTACTGGGTAGCAGTGTTGGCTCCGAGTCTGATTATCATTCTCGCCCTTAAAGTCTCTGACGAGATTTTAGAGAAGTTTGCGCTGTCGAATCCTGCGAACAGCTTCGCGGCAGAAGGGTCCGCATCGTCCCAGCACTCAGAAATTCCCGCCAACGCGGCAAGCAAAGGTAGTGCGAAGCAGGAATGGACTCCGTTAAGTACTCTACGGGGCGCAGAGAAAGGTAATCGCCGACTCCCTCCTAATGTAGCTTTCCGTCAAGATGTCTCGCCATCCATCGGAAAACATGCCCAGCCAGGTCCTGGGTTAGGCGCCGCGGTCAACGCGAAATTGTCTCAAACTTATGCCAAACTACCACTCAGTTTCGAGCCCAACCGCGGCCAGACCGACCCTGACGTGAAGTTTCTTTCGCGCTCCAGGAGCCACACGGTATTTCTGACGGGCACTGAGATGGTGCTTGACTTCACGGACCGTGACTCGGCTCCGAGCGGCGCTCCGCAGCGTTCCGCGGAAAAGTTGTCGCTGAAACATCCATCGCGCACTTCGAAGTCAGGAAAAGACCTCGCGGGAGTGGTCCGTGTGAAACTTGTCGCGTCCAATTCCGCGCCCAAGGTTTCGGGAACAGAGCGGCTGCCAGGTTTCGTCAACTATCTGATCGGAAACGATCCGCGAAGGTGGCAAACACAAGTTCCCACTTACGCAAAAGTACGCTACAGGGACATCTACCCCGGCGTGGATTTGGTTTATTACGGCCACCAGCGGCAACT
>QHZN01000187.1 GCA_003225365.1 Acidobacteriota bacterium | reverse complement strand
ATGCCAGGCGGCTCCGGAGAAAAGGTCGAGGTTTCACGCTTTCGAGGAAAAGTTGCGACATGAGAAGATTATCGCGTTACTGCCCTTGGTTCGCCGCGTCGCGGTGGGAATGCGGTCTCGTATGCCTTCCCATGTCGAGACGGATGAGCTCGTCAGCGCTGGCGCGCTAGGATTGGTGGATGCTATTCGGAAGTTCGACGCACGGCGCCAGGTAAAGCTTGAAAATTACGCGCGGCACCGTATCCGGGGCGCGATTCTCGACAGCCTGCGCAGCCTCGATACGGCGTCGCGGGATGTTCGTAATAAAGGCAAACGCGCCGAGAAGGTTCATCGGGAATTAGAGCTTCGCATGGGTGGCGCTCCCGACGACGAGGGGATGGCGCGAGGGCTCGGTATGAGCCTGGAGAAATGGTATCGCACGGCTCGTGAGATTCACTTGGCCGGCGCCGGCGGGTATCTATATGCGCGGTCGCCAAGGAATCGTGTGCTCTCGGAGGATACGGTCGCAGCTGAAAACCCCCAGGACCAATACGAGCTCTGCTATCGCAGCGAGCAGCGGGAGTTGGTGAGCCGCGCCCTCGAGCGCCTCCCCGGATTTCTTTCCAAACAGTCGCGGCGTAAACTTTTGGGAAATTCATCTTTGTGCCGCGCGGAGCATCGGGGCTCTGTCTTTCCGACATCCATCACTCGCGAACATCAATGAATTCTCGATCGGGCGCGCCGACGGTTGTTTGTGCCGGGACGGCGAGCCGCCGCACCGAGTCTTCCAGGAGCATGAGCGATTGAAAACTGCGTTGGGGCAATGATAGCCTCTGGTTGTGCTCAGTCCAGGGTGGCGAGCGCCTTGCGAGGATCTTGATGAATCGCTATGAGAGCAAGACCTTTGAAGGCCAGCACGTCGTACTTGACGACGGGGTTTTCATCAATTGTAAGTTCAAAAACTGCAGCCTGGAATACTCCGGCGGGGACGTTCTCGTTCAGAACTGCCAGGGGGAAGGGTGCCAGTTAGTCTGGAGGGGCGCTGCGCAACGGACGGTCATGCTGCTTCAGGGACTCGGAATGCTGGCGCCGCCTGTGCCTGTGAACTTGCCGGTTGAGCCGGGCCGCATTCAATAGCCTTCCAATTCCATCGGAACATAAGGCCCATCAACCCTCCGAAGGGTGAGGCAAGGGGCAGAGTCTTGGTCTCGACAGTCGAGCTCCCTCCGAGCCTTAGCGAGTGAGTCCAAGGAGGCTTCTTCGTGCGGCTGAACCTTGACTTCGAAACCTCCGTATGATATTGGTATTGGCTACCGATTTAAATGGAGCCAGTCGTAGAGAGAGGCCCTGAGTGGCGCGTAAGGTCTTGATAGCCGACGACAGTCCGACCATCCAGAAAAGAGCCGGCGGGATTTTGACCGGGGAAGGCTACGAGGTCGTGACCGTTTCGAACGGCGTGGCGGCGGTCAAGAAGCTCCCCGCGGTGATGCCGCTCGTCGTCCTCGCCGACGTCGCGATGCCCGGCAAAGACGGCTACGAGGTCTGTGAATTCGTTAAGAATGATGGCGCGCTGAAGCACGTCCCCGTTCTCCTGGTCTTTAGCGACACAGACCCCATCGAAGAGCACAAGGCCATGCAAGCGCAGGCCGACGGGCGAATATCGAAGCCCTTTCACCCCCAGGAACTGGTATCCGTGGTCGGTAAATTTGCGGCAATGGCCGAAGCGGCGGCGGCCGAACCGGTCGCACCGCCTCCGCCGGTTTATGTGACCGAGCCGGTAGATGCGGAGCCCGAGCCGGAACAAAAGCATGCGATACCGGATATGTCAGCGTTCTCAGGCGGAATCGCGATCGGGGACATTGGTGTAGAAGAACATTTCGCTCCCTCGCCGGCCCCATTCGAGCCGTTTGTCGAACCCGCGCCGGAAATGCCGCAGCCGGAAATAGCCGCTTCGAAGTCCCCTTTGGCGCCGCCGGAGCCGCCTCCCGTTTGGGCCGAGCCCGTTCTGGTTGAGGAAGCCGAGCCCATGCCTCCTCTGCCCCCGGCCGAGGACGAACCGTTGGCCGCCGAGAGGACGATGCACTTCCACGCTCCGTCAGAAATCGCCGAGCCGATATTGAGCGAAGAAGCGACCGGTGCGCCCGCTCCACCTGAGCTCGCCGCGCCTTCTGACGAGCTGGATATTTCCGGGCTCGTCGAAGAAGCTGCCGGCGCGCCCGCTCCACCCGAGCTCGCCGCGCCTTCTGACGAGCTGGATATTTCCGGGCTCGTCGAAGAAGCCGCCGGCGCGCCCGCTTCACCTGAGCTCGCCGCGCCTCCCGCCGAGCCGGAAATGCCCCCCGTGTCCGCAGCGGCGTTTGAGAGTTTTTCGCGTCAAAACCGAGAGAGCGGACAAGAGCGCTTTGCCGCCGCCGAGGAGTTCCCGGTCGAGGACACTGAGCCCCGCCGAGGTGTGGCTGGCGAGTCCGCGGTTCAACAGGCTGACCGCCATGAGCGAAGTCGAATGGTCGCGCCTCCTCCTGCCGCTCCGAAGACTCTCGACGCCGAGCAAGTATTTGCCATTGTTCACAGGGTAGTCGTCAATATGTCTCCCCCTGCGCTTTCCCCGCAAGTCGTCGAGGACATCGCACGCCGCTTTGCGAATGAGCTCATCCAGGAATTAGAATCCCGCCCCTGACTCCGCTGACGCGGGGCAGCTCGTCCAGTCCGAGCGCGAGGCTTTCCGTCGTCCGCGCATGCGAGACCGATCGCCCGTGCTTCCGCAGCGCTTGAGACCCATCCTTGTTCAGTGATATGCTGCCATCCTGGATTCCTGAGTCATCACATCCCTGCGTTACCTGCAGTGATAGCTGCGACTCAAAGGCTTGTCGCACGAGTCGAGTCCTGAACCACGATTCGATGCACCACAGAGGAAAATCTCATGAATACACTCGAGCAAGAACGCAGATCCTTCCTTTTCGGCCTGGGGAGCCTTGGATTTAGCCAAGTACTGCTGCAAGGCGTGAGTCGGGCTCAGGCCGCGGCACCAGAGGGATATGTGCTCGGCGCCGCCGAAGGTGAACATCTCCTTCACTTTCGCGACCATGGGAATATCTTCATCAAGGCTGGCGCCGCCACAGGCTCCGACAATATCGCCTTGGGCAGCCAGCAAGTGACGGTCGGCGCAGGCATTCCGATCCACCGACATTTCCAGATGGACGAAGCCTTCTACGTTCTGGAAGGCAGCGGAATTTTCATACTGAACGATGTGCGTCACTCTTTTGAAAAGGGCGGAACGATATTCATCCCCAAGAACTCTTGGCATGGGTTCGCGAATCCCGATCACGAACTGCTCCTACTCTGGATCGTGTCGCCTGCTGGCCTGGACGGCTTTTTCCGTGAGACCTGCAATCGACCTGGCGTACCGCCAAAGCAGCTCACTCGAGAACAGATCAATGTGATTGCCCGCAAATATGGAACTGAATTCAGATAATCGCACCTCGCAATAGCAACATATCGGGTATCCCACTTGCGCGGATTTATCCGCGCGTCCGCCGATAACTTCCGACTGGCTGACCAACCGCCCGGAACGTCAGTTGGTCTCCCACCGGCTGGTTCTTGAGTTAGGGTTGTGCCAACGAAAATGCGACAGCTTGGTGACCAGGTTCCACAGTCACCCACATTGCTTGTCGCGAAGAGCCGCAGGCTTCACCAATCCTCGACAAGGTTTGACTGAATTCCCCCCCAAAGTTATATTAGTTCGATTCCAAAACGTTTGCGCAACCGAGCCAGGAGCATGCCGATTGGACAACGAGTTTGCCAAGGTCTATTCCCCCGCCGAGATTGAATCGCGCTGGTCGCGTTTCTGGGTTGAGAAAAAGCTCTACCGCCCCTCCGACAACCCCTCCGGCCCGCGCTTTGCGCTTTCTCTCCCGCCGCCGAACATCACCGGGTCGCTCCACATGGGTCACATGCTCGAACACACGGAGATTGACGCGCTCATGCGCTGGCGGCGGATGCGCGGCCAGGACGTCTTGTGGCTACCCGGTATGGACCACGCCTCGATTGCCACGCAGATGATCGTCGAAGTGGAGCTCGGCCGCGAAGCTCTCCCCAATCTCGAGGGCGCTGGCGCCAAAGCCGCTTGGCGCCGCGAAGGTCAAAAGCGCCGCCGCGAGATGGGCTACGAGAAATTTATCGAGCGTTGCTGGAAGTGGAAGGAGGAAAGCGGCGGGACGATCCGAAAGCAGATGGAGCGGATGGGGGCGTCCTGCGATTGGACGCGCGACCGATTCACCATGGACCCGGCATATTCTGCTGCTGTTGTCGAAGTTTTCGTGCGCCTCTACGACGAAGGCCTGATCTATCGCGGTAAGTACATCGTCAACTGGTGCCCGCGCTGCGGGACGGCGGTTTCTGATCTGGAAGTCGCGCACGAGGAGCGGCCGGGCAAGCTCTGGCACCTTCGCTATCCTTTCTCCGACGGCTCGGGCTACCTCACCGCAGCGACGACGAGGCCGGAAACGATGCTCGGGGATACGGCTCTGGCGGTCAGTCCCTCTGACGAACGGTATCGCTCGACCGTCGGGCGCCGGGTTGTGCTGCCGATTCTGAAGCGCGAGATTCGGGTAATTGCGGACGACGCGGTGGACCCGAAATTCGGCACGGGCGTGGTCAAGGTGACGCCGGCGCA
>QHZN01000253.1 GCA_003225365.1 Acidobacteriota bacterium | reverse complement strand
GACGAGCTTTTCCTGCCCGGTCAGCCGCTGGCCGGAACGGTCTTTGAGGTCGGCGAAGGAAGCCTCGGATATATTTACGATTTCTATCACGGATCGCACCTGAAGGCGGGCCTGGGCGCAATGGGGAGCGCGGATGTTGTTCCGAGGAGTCTCAAGTCCGCTTACGGCAGCACTCCCCTTTCGGCGTTGTTGTTTCTGCGCCTCAAGGTCGAATGACCGGACAGGGCCGCCCAGGGGCCGCACGATTCATTTGGCAATGACCCTAGACATCGGATGCGGGAAGAAGAAGCAAGAGCCCCGGGCGGTTGGGGTTGACCGCGAGCCGGGTTCCGCCGCCGACGTGCTCGCCGAGCTTCGGCACTTCCCCTGGCCCATTCGCGACAATGCCGCCGACCGCATTTACCTTTCGCATTTCCTCGAGCACCAGCCTGACATCATGCGCGCGATGAGAGAAGTTCAACGCATCGCCAAGCCGGACGCCGAAGTCATCATCGTGACGCCGCATTATTCCTCGCCTGACTCCTACACCGATCCCACGCACCTGCACCATCTCGGCCTTCACACCTTCGATTATTTCGAGCGGGACAGTTTTGAAAACTTCACCTACGGGGCGGGCGGGTTTCGAATCCTCGAGCGCAGCCTCACTTTCGGCGGAAATCTTCTGCTCGATAACCTTGGACGCTTCTTCGCCGCGCTTTCAGAAGACTTTTATGAGAAGCACTTGGCCTGGATTTTTCCGGCGCGGAACATCCACTGCCGACTGCAGGCCTTGAAGTAGAGAAAAAAAGGAGCGCCCCGAAAGCATCAGGACGCCCGACGGCGCTCTCTGAGGGAGGCAGGACTCAGAGCCGCCGGAAAACCCATAGCTGTTCGGACAGGTTTCGGCGCTCCAGGCCGGGACCCTGGATGCAGGTCAAAGTCCTCGACCCGTCCCACAATCGCGTGGCCCTCGCCCGCTCGCCGGTGGCCATCATCCGCCCGCCCCGCCCCACCGCCCCACCCATCGGCCGGTAATTTGCAGGCAGGCCCTGCTTTTCACCTTCGCTCTGGCTTTTGCATCGCGGGCGCTTGCCTCGTGTCAGAGCGCGGCTGCCGGGACTGTATTTGCGTTGGGCTTCTTGGGCAGGGCGGTCAAACTTTTTTGTTCTCGCGCCGTCGGAGGGGGCTTCGGGAGATTTCGAGGCTGCGTTCACGAAGCTTTTCCAGAAGCTTGAGTTTTTCGGAAAAGGAGAGCGCGCGGAGCCGCCGGCGCGCGGCGCGTTTGCTATCCAAAACTTTGCGCATCCAATCGTTCATGGGTTGCCTCGAAAGAATTTAACTCCAAACTGCTCCCATTTCTCAAGAAGTCCGTGCCGCTTGAGGATTTGGTCGAGCCTGTCCGCATTCAAAACTCCGGCTTCGACAAATTGCAGGATGCGAGCGAAGTCCTTGGCGCGGGCGGTTCTAAGGGCCAGGGCGACCAAATGTTCGGCGGTGATCACCCGCGTCGGAAGTTCTTGCACTTCGGTTTCGATCGCCTGCGCCAACGCTTCCTCGTCGAGCGCGCCGCTGGGAGGGAGGAACTGCACCGGCCATCCTTCGATGTCGATGTATTCCTTTTCAGTTTTGTAGCCGCGTGAAGTGAGGTAGTCGTAGATCGGAGCCAGCGTGAGAAGCGGGCTTCCTGGAGGGTTCTTCAGTGATACAAAAATATCAATATCCAAAGTCGCCGACGCTTCGAGGTAGAAGGTCGCTCCCACCGCGCCGCCGATGGCGTATTTACCGATCACCCCGTCCGCTTGCATCCGATTGATCACTTCGAGAGTGGCTTTCATCCCGATCCCCGAGAGCCAGGGGCAGATTTCAAACCCGTCCCTTCTAAGGGCCGAATCGTCTTCGCCGCGCCCCATGGGTGTGAGATTTTGATGCGCTCTCGACGCCCACCCCGCCAGGGGGCCTTCGCTAGAGGTGCTTCGCGGGCGAATACAATCCTACCACCGGCCACTGATCACTCACCACTTCTTCAGCTTTGACTCCAGCTTTCCCTTCGCGGGCGAGTACAATTCGCCCGCCCCGCGCCTACGCCCCACCCGCCGGCCGGTAATACCCGCCTGCTAATTCACCCGGACAGTTCAAGTGCTAACGACAACGTTTAGAAAACCTTAAAAAAACTTGTTGACAGTGCCCTCTGGCCTTCTTAGAATTGCCCTGACAATTGAATACGTGATTCAGGAACCCTGAATCTCATCGAGAGTGGCTGAGGGACGGGCCCGACGACGCCACGACAACCGCCCCGAGTTTGATCGGGGGTCAGGTGCCAATTCCCGCCCGTTGTTGGGGCAGATGAGTGGGGCGGAAAGAGTTTTCAAAGCCTCCTCGACACGGTCGGGGGGGCTTTTTGATTTTAGCGGCGCTTTTTGGCGCTGAGCAAGTTGCTCAAGAAGCCCCGGCGTGCCAAGGTAGAGGCCGGCTTAGCCGGGCAGCCCTTTGATTACGCGGTGCCGGCCTGAAGGCCGCCACTACGGAAGGTGCCGCGAAGCCGCAGGACGAATGCGGATCAGGGGTGGAGCGAGGAGGAACTGTGAGTTATCTGATCCATTTGAAATGCCGCGAATGCGGCCGCACTTATCCGGCAGAGCCTTTGGCGGCCTGCGAAGAATGTTGGGCGCCGCTTGAGGCGGTTTACGGCTACGACAGCATATGGGCGGAAGTGCCGCGCTCGGCGCTGGCCTCGCGCCCGAAGACGATGTGGCGGTATCGAGAGCTTCTGCCACTCGAGGGCGAGCCGCGCGACGGGCTCGCGACCGGCTTCACGCCCTTGGTGCCTGCGCCGCGACTCGCCGAAGCGCTTGGCGCGCGCGAGATTTATCTCAAGAACGACTCCGTCAACCATCCCACGCTTTCTTTCAAGGACCGCGTGGTCGCCGTGGCGCTTGGCAAAGCGCGGGAGTTCGGCTTCGACACCGTCGGGTGCTCTTCGACTGGCAACCTGGCAAACGCCGTCGCAGCTCAGGCGGCCGCCGGCGGCTTCAAGAGTTTCATTTTCGTGCCTGCCGACCTCGAACCGGAAAAGATTGTTGGCACGCTTGTCTACGGCGCGACGCTGGTAAGAGTCGAAGGCAACTACGACCTGGTCAACCGGTTGTGCTCGGAGATTGCGCAAAAACATTCCTGGGGCATCGTCAACGTCAACCTGCGCAGCTACTACTCGGAAGGGTCGAAGACGCTGGGCTTTGAGGTGGCGGAGCAGCTCGGCTGGCGGCTGCCCCAAAACGTCGTCATCCCGATGGCGGGCGGCTCGCTCATCACCAAAGTGGCGAAGGCATTCGGTGAGTTGCAAAAGCTCGGTTGGGTGGAGCCCGCGAAGACCCGGTTCTTTGGGGCCCAGGCGACTGGCTGCTCTCCCATCACGACGGCCGCCAAGAACGGCAATCCGGAGATCACGCCGCAGAAGCCCGCGACTATCGCCAAGTCGCTCGCCATCGGCAACCCGGCGGACGGCTATTATGCCGTGAAGACGATCCTCGGGAGCGGCGGCGCCGGCGAAGACGTGAGCGATGCGGAAATCGTCGAGGGCATCCGCTTGCTCGCCAACACGGAGGGTATCTTCACCGAAACCGCGGGTGGCGTGACAGTGGCGGTGGCGCGGAAGCTCATCCGGCAGGGCCTACTGAACCCGGATGAAACCACCGTGCTGGCCATCACTGGAAACGGTCTGAAGACCATCGGCGCAGTCAGCCAGGAGCTTGCCGCCGAAGCCGCCATTCGCCCGATGCTCGCCGATTTCGAAGAGCGTTACCTCGCGGCCGCCGGCGCAGCATAATTCTCCGGGCGGGTTGCAGGAACATTCTTGTTTGGGAGGCTTTATCCCCGTCATGAAAATCAGAATCCCTCCTCCGCTCCGGAAATTCACGGGCGGCGCGGAAACAGCCGAGGTTAGCGCCGAAAACCTGAAGGAGCTCTTCGAAGCGCTGGAGAGCCAGTTCCCGGGAATCAAGCAGGCGCTCTCGAACCCCGACGGGACGCCGCAACGCTTCATCAACATCTACGTGAACGACGAGGACATTCGGTTCCTCGGGGGCGCGGGTTATACGTTC
>QHZN01000075.1 GCA_003225365.1 Acidobacteriota bacterium | reverse complement strand
AGAATTGTCCAGCGCGCTCGAAGAAATTCCGGGCGTTGGTGAGAAGACTATTCGCAAACTTCTTGAGCACTTCGGAAGTGTCCGAGCCCTGAAATCCGTTTTACCGGAAGAACTAAGCCAAGTCGTCGGCCAGGCGCAGGCGCGCCTCGTCTCAGAGCACTTGGGAAGGACGTAGCACCACATACGTTTATATACCGTCTAGACGGTCTATAAATAAATGCAACCATATTTTATACTTGACTGCGAAACTTGGCTTTGTTAGTTTTCTAGTTGGAGGAGAGGTGCACAATGAGCCATTCAGGATTTCCAACAAAAGTCGGATACTTTTTTGTAGGCGCCAGCCTTGGCGCTGCCGTCGCTACGCTCTTTGCGCCCCGCGCAGGCAAAGAGACTCGTAAATTGCTTGCCGAAAGGGCGGGTGAGGGGAAAGACTACCTAGCTGGCCGCAGCCGAGAGATTCGCCGGCAAGCGGCAGATGTTGTGGATCGCAGCAAGACGTTTGTGGGCCGTCACAAGGACCGTCTGGCCGAGGCGTTGAAGACGAATTGACTGAATTCGCTTGAGAGGCTTGGCGTCAGTGTGAAGCGAGGAGGGGTTTCATGAGCGAAGATAATGGTGGGTCGAGCCTGGCTTTTTTCCTGGCCGGGATGAGCATCGGTGCTGTTCTGGCGCTGCTTTTTGCGCCGAAATCGGGTAAGGAGACGCGCGAGTTCCTTTCGCAGAAGGCGGAGCAAGGGCGGGACTACGTTACGGCCAAAGGCCGTGAGGTTCGCGAACAGGCTGCCGACCTGGTTGAAAAGGGGAAGGAAGTGGTTTCGGAAGGACGGGAGCGCGTCTCCGCGGCTTACGAAGCCGGGCGGCAAGCATGGAAGGAAGAGAAGGGGAAGGCGCGCTGACGCAGCCGTAAGCGTTCCGCGAAGGGGAGTACCTTGACACACGACGACGTCTTGCTGGCGTTTGTGATACTCGCGGGTTTCGCATTTGCGGCTCAAGCCCTTGCGATTTGGCGCGCCTCAAGCGCCATCCAGGAGATTCGCAAAGAGGTGCGGCAAGTTCGCGACGACCTGAGGCAGCGCATCGAGACCCGTCTGCAAATTATCCGCATCGACCAATTGTTGACGAGTCTTGTGGACAAGGTCGAGACCACCACCGACCGGGTTCAGCAAACCGTGCTGATCCCCGTTCAGGAGGTATCGGCCTTGGTGAAAGCTCTGAAGGTGGGGTTTGGATTCTTGTTCGCCCGCCGGCGCTCGCCGAGCGGCAGCGAGACGACTCAGGACGAACAACTGTTTATCTAGTGTCGTTCCAACTTCACGTGCCGATGCGCCACCCCCCCAGAGTCGGACCGGAACGCCGGACGCAGTTGTATGCCGGCAGCAGATTTAGCCAGAAATAGCCTGCGTGCCGCAGGCAAGTTGGAACGGCGCCAGCCCGCGCCGTTCGGCCCTGTGCCCGCCGTTGCGTAAAGTTTTCTCCGGGGAGGAGCGCAGGAGCCCGAAAAGGCGTGGCCTAAAGCTCTATTTCCCGTCTGAAAAGATTCCACCACAAACCGGCGCTGGCCATTTTTTCGCGCGGCCCGCTTCCCGGCCGTGCCAAGACGCGTTTGGTACCGGCTCTTGGGGCGCGCGGCGCTGCCGCGCTGCAATCGGCGTTCATTTCGGACACGGTTCGAAAAGCCCGCGAACTTTCTTCGCAGGCGGACTGCTTCCTTTTTCTTACCGACCGCTCATACTTGCTTCCCTTGCCACCGGAATTTCATCGGCTTCTGCAGCAAGGCCGTGACCTGGGCGCGCGCCTGAGCCGAGCCTTCGAGCGGCTCTTGGCGAATCATCGCTTCGCGGTCATTATCGGAACGGACTCGCCGGAACTTTCACCGCTGCTGTTGCTGCGAGCCATGCACGAGCTCGAGAGTTCGGACGCGGTCCTCGGCCCCTGCCCGGACGGCGGCTTCTATCTTATCGGTTTGCGACGCGCGCCGCGGGCTCGGCGGAAAGGCCTTTTTCATAGTGTCCGATGGGGCACGTCAAGGGCATTTCGGGACATGGCTCGAAACCTCAGCGAAAGCGGCCTGATTACCGCGGTTCTCGAACCCCTTCCGGACGTTGACCGCCCGGCAGACTTCATGTTGCTCCGCAAGAAGCTCAAGCGCCACCTAGCTCTGCGGCGCTTGGCTCCGGCCACTTGGCGGTTGATCTCAGGAAAGCAGAAAGCAGAAAGCCCTTCTTAAGATTGCTTATTCCTCTGTCCCTTCGATGATGTAAAATCCGAGCATGAGCTTACTAAAAAGATTCGCGCAAGGTAATTGGCGCATGTTTTCCGCCGGCGCCGCAGCGCTGTTGATCGCATCAGCCTTCCAGGCGAGTCTCGCTGGAAGGCCGGCGGCCGAAGACCCCTGGCGGCCCGGCGACGTTCTCACGCCGAAGCAGCTCGACGCTTCGCTCCATGCCGCGAAGAAGCCGGTGGTTGTCTCGGTGGGTTTCGAGTCACTTTTCAAGAGCAGCCACATTCCCGGCGCCGTGTACAAAGGTCCCGGCAAGGACGCCGAGGGAATTGAAAGCCTCAAGGCCTGGGCAAGGAACCTCGACCGCAAAAGCGAAATCGTTCTCTATTGTGGCTGCTGTCCGTGGAAGCAGTGCCCGAACATTCGGCCCGCTTTCGCAGCGCTCAAGGCCATGGGCTTCACGCGGCTGAAGGTGATGGATATCGAGCAGGATTTTCCTACAGACTGGGTAAAGCAGGGCTATCCCACAGAGAACGGAAAATGACCGGCGCGGCTTGCGGGCACCGAAGCCCTGGTGAAGGGAGCCCTCGCCGGGCTAAACTTGTCCGTCCCTTTCGAGCTGTTTGTAAAACACCAGCGAATGGATCACTGGCGCGAGTCCGGCCGTCACGAGCACCGCCGCCGGCGGCCAAATGTTGGATTGAACGATCACCAGCAGAAAAGCCAGGACACCTCCCGCGACCATAACAATTCCCGCAAAGCGATGCGTGGCTTCCCAGACTCGCGCATCGGCCAGCGTCCAGGGCGTGCGCACGCCGACATAGAAATTTCGGGGCAAGCGTGGAAGGACGAATCCGAGAGCGGCGAACAGCAGGCACAGCCCACCGAAAGTGGCTCGGGTCATATTCACCGGCCGGCTCAAGGCCGCGAGAATCATTAGGACCTGAAAGTAAGCAAGGGACGCGACGACGATGACCATGACGGCGAGATAGATCAGCCGTGGCCCGCTCACCTCAAAGCGCCGCGGCGATAGCCAGGGCAGCGCCGCCATCAGCGCCATCACACCCGCCATGATGCTCGGAAGCATGAACACGAGCTGCCACTTCGACCCGTAGCGGTCAATTTGGTTGTGAATGTTCCAGTGCGTTGGGACTTCGGCGGGAAGTTGGGGAAAGACGACCGCCGTCAAGACCAACGTCGCGAGAACCACCGCTCCCGCGAGAAGGTAGTATCCGCGCTTGCTCATCTGGGCCCTCCCACCGCTTCGAGCTTCGGGGCGGCGCGCCCTGAGCCCAAGCGGCTGATGGCTTGCCCCTGTTCACTTTACTTCTTTCAGCAGGTGTTCGTAGTCCTTTTTGAAATCCGCGTTTTGGGGGTCGAGCGTCGAGGCGGCGCGGTATTCGCCAAGGGCCCCTTGAAAGTCGCCTTTCTTCTCCAGCGCAACGCCGAGGCTGTGATGCCAGACTGGGTTTTTGGGTTCCAGGCGGAGGGCCTCGCGGTACTCGGGGATCGCTCCATCCAGGCTGCCCTTTTTTTCAAGCGCCAAGCCGAGGACCTGATGCGCCGCGTTGTTGCTCGGGTTCTGGCGGAGCACCCGGAGTTCTTCGGCGATTGCTCCGTCCCAATCGCCCTTCTGTTCGAGCGCCGCGCCCAGGTCTTGGTGGGCCCATTCGTTGTCCGGGTTTAGGCGGATGGCTTCGCGGTGCTCCGCGATTGCTCCATCCCAGTCGCGCTTATTTGCGAGCGCTACCCCGAGGTAGTGATGAGCCTCGTCGCTGTCCGGGTCGAGGCGGAGGGCTTCACGTTCCTCGGCGATTGCGCCGTCCCAGTCGCGCTTGACCCAGAGGGCCCACCAGCCAAGCTCTTGATGGGCGAGGGCGTTATGGGGGTTGAGGCGCAGGGCCTCGCGTTCTTCGGCGACGATCCCATCCATGTCGCCCTGGTATCCGAGAGCAATGCCAAGGTTCGCGTGCGCGGCGTCGTTTTTGGAATTCAGGCGGAGGGCTTCGCGCTCCTCGGCGACTGCTCCATCCCAGTCGCCCTTCTTTCCAAGCACCTGGCCGAGCTTTACGTGCCCCTCGTCGTTTTTCGGGTCCAAGCGCAGCGCCTCCCGGTATTCCGCGATCGCGCCGTCCCAATCCTTTTTCGACAACAGCTCGTCGCCGCGCCTAAAGTGGTCTTTAATAGAAGAGTGTTTGGGCTGGGATTGGGCGGTCGTAGTTGCGGCCATTGCCAAAATGAGAATGCTCGGCGCTGAAAGGCCGAATAATCTCGCGCGGAAGGTGCATCGTGCCACGGCCCACATCCTTCACCATCAAGTTGCTGAAAAGCGCCACCACGCTGTCATTCTGAGGAGTCTCGATTCATTCGATCGGGGCGAGGAAGAGTCCCTCGCATTGACCAACCAGTTGCGAAGCAGATTCTTCGCGGAGTTTACCGTGAGCCCCTTCGTTGCTCTCAGGGCCGTTCGCAGCGGAAGGGCGAACGGGATCAGAATGACAGCGAATAGCCTTCCCTAAGCAGAGCGGTGGGCTCTGCATGACAGCAAGAGTGCCGGCCGTCAGCCTGTGACGCGGGCGATCCAGCCACCGCCGAGGACTTCCTCACCAGAATAAAACACCGCCGCCTGGCCGGGCGTGATAGCGCGCTGTGGCTCGAGGAATTCGACTCCGGCCTCTCGTCCCGGGCGCGCTTCGACGCGCGCCGGAGCGGCCTCGTGCTTGTTGCGGATCTTGACCTTCGCCTCGACCGTCTCGCCTTCTTCAACCGGGCGAATCCAATTGACCTCGCGCGCGAGAAACCTTCGGCGCAGCAGCTCCGCGTTCGATCCCACGATGACGCGGTTGCGCGCCGGGTCGAGATCGATGACGTAAAGCGGTTCCCCGGTTGCGACGCCCAGCCCCTTGCGCTGGCCCACGGTGAAGTGGTGGAGGCCGTGGTGTTCCGCGAGGACGCGGCCGCCGGTCGTAACAACCTCGCCCCGCGCCGGACGGTCGAGGGTTTCGCCTCGTACCGCTTGGTAGGGGGCTTCACCCGTTGCGCTCTCCCTCCGCTCGCCCTGCTCGGCGAGATAGGCTTCAATAAATTTGCGGTAATCCCCCGTTGGCACAAAGCAGATTTCCTGGCTCTCGGGCTTTTCCGCGACGGGCAAGCGGCGCTCGCGCGCGATGCGGCGCACTTCGGCCTTGGTCATCCGGCCGAGCGGAAAGAGGCTCGCGGCGAGCTGCTCCTGGGTGAGACCGAACAGGAAATAGGACTGGTCCTTCGCACGATCCACAGCCGCGAGCAAACGGTAGCGGCCCGTCCGCTCATCTCGCTCGACGCGCGCGTAATGGCCCGTGGCGACCTTCTCCGCGCCGATTTGCCGCGCGGTCTCAATCAACTGGTCAAACTTGATTTCGGTGTTGCAGAGGCTGCAAGGGATGGGCGTTTCGCCCGCGAGATAACGCTCCACAAACGGGCGCACCACGCCTGCTTCGAAGCGCGACTCGAAGTTGACCACGTAATAGGGGATGCCAAGGAAATCCGCGACGCGGCGCGCGTCATAAACGTCGTCGAGGGAGCAACATCGCCCATACGCTCGGCCCGAGCCGGGCATGCCCTCCTCGAGTCCCATCAGGCCCGGCAGCCGGCGCTGATTCCAGAGCTGCATTGTCAGCCCCACAACCTCGGCCTGCCTGCGCAGACAGGCCGGGTCGCCGGCGCCTGCTTGCGCAAGCAAGGTCGAACTGTTTTCGGCCAGCAGCGCGGCAGCCGTCGAGCTGTCCACGCCGCCGCTCATGGCGATGGCAGTAATCATAGGATTTAGGATTCAGGAGTCAGGATTCAGGAGCCTGAAGCCGGGAATCGTAAGGAATGCGGTAGGACTCTTGTTGGTTCTTCCTGAATCCTGAATCCTAGATCCCGAATCCTTTTTCTCTCACTTGCCACTCGCCGCTAACCACTTGCCACTGCACTCTTATAATGCGGCGAGACCGCACGGAGTCGCTCGACCACCTCCGGCAGGACGTCGAGCGTGGCCGCGACGTCGGCGGGCGTGTTGTTGCGCCCCAGGCTGAAGCGAATGCTCGAGCGCGCTTGCGCGGGCGTTAATCCGATCCCAGAGAGGACGTGCGACACCTCGACCGAACCCGACGAGCACGCGGCGCCGGTCGAGCAGGCGACGCCCTTCAAGTCCAGTGCGATGACGAACCCTTCGCCCTCGATGTGGTCGAAGCGAATATTTGTGGTGGTCGGAAGCCGCCGCGCCCGGTCTCCGTTCACAGCCGAGAGCGGCACGCGCTCGAGGATCGCTCGCTCGAGCTCGTCACGCAGCACCCCGACGCGCGCCCCCTCCTCCGCGATGCCCTCGCGGGCCAGCGCCGACGCCCGGCCCAGGCCCACGATGCCCGCGGTGTTCTCCGTTCCTGGCCGGCGGTCGCGCTCGTGATGGCCCCCGTAAAGGAGCGGCTTCAAAATCGTCCCCTTGCGTACGTAGAGCGCGCCCACCCCCTTCGGCCCGTTCAATTTGTGCGCGGAAAGCGAGAGCAAATCCACGCCGAGCTCTTCGACGTCCACGGGAATTTTGCCCACGGACTGCACGGCGTCCGAGTGGAAATAGATGTCGCGCTCGCGCGCCATGAGGCCGATTTCCTCGAGGGGCTGGATGGTCCCGAGCTCGTTGTTCGCGTGCATCACGGTGATGAGCACAGTGTCGGGCTCGATTGCCCTCTCGAGGTCGGCCGGGTCCACAACGCCGTCCGCACCGGCCCGGATGTAAGTCACGCGCACACCGCGCTTTTCGAGCTCGCGGGAGGCGTAAAGCACCGCGTGGTGCTCGATGTTCGAGGTGACGACGTGCTTCGAGGGGCGCTTCGCCGCTTCGACAATTCCAAAGATGGCGGCGTTGTCGGACTCCGTGCCGCCGCTGGTGAAGACGATTTCCGCGGGCCGAGCGTGAATCAGGTGCGCCAATTCTTCGCGGGCGTTTTCGATAGCCGCCTTCGCTCGCTGGCCGAACCAGTGAATCGAGCTGGCGTTGCCGTAGTCCTCGGCGAGGTAGGGCTTCATCGCCTCGAAGACTTCCGGCGCCAGGGGCGTCGTGGCGTTGTTGTCCAGATAAACTCGGCGCATCATTATAGACTCGGTCCGTGGGCTGACAGATCGCCTGACGGAGCCGCCACTCCTCTCCTCCAGCGTAGCCAAGCGTGGAGACGATGTCAAACCGCTGAAACCGCCGAAAATTTTCCGCTGAAATGTTTCAATGTGAGGTGACCCTTGACGACGAGTTCCCCCACCGGGGAGTTCCTACACTTGTAGGAGGGATTCGATTTTGCATTAGATCAGGCGGCTCGCCGCTAGAAATCAGGAGTGGTCTAAAGCTGGAGTTTTAGCGCGGCCACCAGCTTTGCACGCTGGGCGGCCTGCCGCTCGGAGTCTGGAAGACGTAGGGCAGGAGTAATTCAGCGGTAGAATGCCAGCTCATCACCTCATCCCTTAGTTTTCAGTAGCTTACAACCCATACTGTCGGTTATGCTGTCGCTTGCGGGAGGGTTGCATGCCGCGTGTCAACACTCTCAAGCAGGTGAAAGTCGGCGAGCCCTGGAAGGTGGTCTCGATCCCTCACGATCACCACGGTCGTTGCGACTTGAAGGCGTTGCCCGAAGGCAGATCCTTCATCGAGTGGTGGGTGCGTGGCAAGCGCAAGCTCCAGGCGGCCGGCGCTGCTAGAAGGCGCATCGTCCAGCTATTTCCTGGATACTACACTAAAACACGAGTCCCAGCTCCGCCTGCCATGTCCGCGGAGCCACAACATGTGTACCGCTGAAAGTGGAGAGGAAGTTATAGAGCGCCAGTTTGTTTGTGATGTTGAGGACTGAGAGCTTCAGATTTATGTGGTACGGTTCCCTGTGAAGGAGGTTATCTGCTCCTACGCTCAGATCGAAAAGGTGCCGTGGAGTGATGCGCGGCGGATTCGTGTCATCATTTTCGGTTCCGGGCGCCGGTATGCGCACGCGGCTGGCTGAAAACTGTGGGTAAGGAACACTGCATGATTTGATAGGGTTCGTGAGCGTGGCTAACGTGCTGCCACAGTGCAGACCTATAACGGCCTGTTGGTCGGCATCCAAGGCGAGGGCGCTCGCCAAGTCGGGCACGGAGCCTGCCACCAGGCCGCTGTCGTAACGCCAGGTGAGGATCGCGTAGGGACCCTTCTTGTATTGGTAACGAACGTTGGTCGTCTGCTGGAAGGCCTGGTCGTGGTCAATGCGGAAAGCGCCTGCGGCCAGGGGAGAGTTAAAGATTAATCCTCCCACCTCAGGCCCGAAGTACCGGGAGCGCGCGTGGCCCATTACCCCATAAGCGGTAAGGCCTTTGAATGTGGGCATACTGACGCGGACTCCGAATCCGTCGATCTTGCTCTTCCGCCACAAGGTAGGAAAGACAATGGGTGTGCTGAAAAGGGTGTCGAAATCGGACCCGCGACTACTGAATTTCCAGAAGTATTCCCCGTCCACGACCCCAAACCGGCCGATGGCCTGTTCGAATCCGGTGTTAAATTGGTTGCGCCGCTGCGACACAATCGGACTCGCCCCGAACCCTCCGAAGCCCGCGCCCCCCAAGCCTCCCGCACCGGTAGAGCTTCCGAGGAGCAGCCCTTCGTTAAAGGGCGCGAGCAGGAGCCGGGCATACGATGCCCGCAGGACGGTTTTTGTGGACGGGAAACGATAGGAGGCGCCGAACCGCGGCTCGATCTGCCTTGCTCGAGTGAGGCCGTTGTAGTGGTCACCGCGGATACCCGCCTTGACCTCCCAGTTGCCCAATTTAATTGTGTCCTGGATGTAGGCGGATAGTTCCTTGATATCGGCGTGGCCGTCGAAGATGAACAGGTTGCCGCCACGCGAGAGGTCAAAGGGAATCAGTCCGGGCGCCAAGCTGGGATTGGGCTGCAAGCCCAGCCCGGCGCAGGCGTTAGGATCCGTGGGGGTAGGGTCGGTGTCAGGACTCCCATCGGGATTCAAACATACAGGGTTGAAGGTGGGGTCGGTGAGCCCGAGGTTGAAGCTTTCGGTCAAAAGCCAGTGATGAAGCTGCAGTCCGCCCTTAATCTCCTGCCGGCCTTGAGAATAGGAGAGGTCGGCGCGCGCTCCGATATTGTTCAAGCGGCGCGTCTGCCGGGCGGTCGCCGGCGTGTCCCAGAAGGGATCGCGACTAGGAAAGAACTGAAACTCGTCGAGCCGGTAATAAGGGTTGAATGTGAGGAGCAAGTTGGTGCCGAAAAGGTGCGTATAACCGGGAGCAATGTTCGTCGAACGGATCTGCGAGCGCTCGTCCTGGCCGGTGGCTTTCTGATCGAACGTGTTGGCCTGCTGGAACCAGGAACGCTGCGCGGAGAGATTTAGGTGGATTGTGTCACGCTCGGTCGGCCTCAGGTCGAAGTGATCGAAGAAAGTCTCGGCGTTTCCTTTGTCGTGCAAGCTGGTGAATTCCGGCGCATCCAAGTAGCGGCTCGACCCGTTCGAATCTACGGCCAGGAAATTGCCCCACTTGTCTCCTCCCCACCCGATGTCGAACAGTTCCGCCCATGAGCCAAATGATCCGTATTGGGCGTTGAGCTCGCCGGTGGGCATCTTTTGGCCCAGCCCCGAGCGCGTGGTGGTATTGATGATCAGGCTGGTGCGATCCCCATACTCGGCCGGGGGCGCTCCCGTGACCAACTCGAAGGACTGAATGGTATTGAGGGCAAGCTGGTTCGAGAAGATTTTGGCTTGCTGATCGGGTATAGGCTGGTTGTCAATTACGATCTCCGTGTCGGCGTGCTCGCCCAAGGGGTGATAGAAGCCGTTGGCGTCGGCGGCAACCGCGGGCGCGGCGTTCGTGACCAGTTCGGCGAACCCGGTTGACTGATTTTGGATGGGCAGAGTCTGGATGAGTTGCTGGCCCACATCGGTGTGGGCCGTCGGAGTCGTTTCGAGCAGGTCGTTTGCCTCAGCCTCCACCGTCACGCTGGTCGTGGCGGTCCCGATTATTAGGCTAATTTTCAAATCCATCGGGACGGGCGTGCGAACGTCAACCTCCTGTTGGCTGACTGCGAAGCCCGGCGCCGTGACGCTCACGTGGTACGGATTATAAGGGACGTTGGTCAGCTCAAAATTCCCCTGTTCGTCGGTCTGGACGGTGGCGCTGTAACCTGTGACTGGGTTCCGAATCTCCACACTCGCGCCCTTTATGGCGGCCCCAGAAGGATCCAAGACGGAACCTCGAATCGTGCCCGAGGATAGGCCCTGCGCGAAGGCGTTCGATGCCGGCATCCCGGCACACGCCAGGGCGACGCCTAGAATCAGTCCCGCGTGAAGGGTGAATGGCCAGAACTGGCGTAAATACGAGTGAATGCGGAATGAGTGCATGTGCTCCTCCTTTGAGTTTTTTGGAGTTAGAACGAGCCGGATGACCGGAGGAAATTAATTGAGTGGAGGAGCACGCCCTGCGGGAATGAACAGGCTAGCGGAAAGAATCCCAGGCTTGACGCTGTGCGGGGCTTTTATTTCCTTCGGGAATTTGATGACCAAGGAACTCGCCGTGCCGGGCTGGGCCGCACTGTGGCGGGCGATCTGGCAAACGGGACAATATAACGGACTCGTCCGGCCAACCGGCGTTGCTTGCGCGACGGCAGATCTCTGAGATTGCGGGGTGGCCGGGAAATCGGCGGCGTGATGATGGAGTTCGAGGACGAAGACGAGGTGAAGCTGGAGCAGCACCGCCGCCCAGGCGAGGGCGAATTTCGCCAGCCCATACTTTCTGAATCGTCTCGATAAGTGCTGGTCGCCCGACTCTCTGCCCATGTTGTGCTAAATCATTCTACCGTGAGACGCCCGTACATGGCTAGCCCTTTGATGTCGTTGTTGCAGCGCAAGTTGCACAATTTCCGCGGGGAGTCCCTAAAGGATTTGTCCCACGCCAAACCATCGCTTGCGCAAGGCGTCAAGAATCTTCCCAACTTTCGCCGCAACGGAACGCAATGGCAGCGGGCCTAGTCGGCAGCTCGACGGCCAGGCTATACCTTCAGCACGTCGCCTTCGCGGGCCACGGCCTCATAGAGTACCGGGTTGACGAAAAAGCCGAGAAACAGGCGGGAGACCAAACCCGCAACAATGACAATCGCAAAAGGTTTCTGAGTGTCGGAGCCAATGCCGGTCGAGAGCGCCGCGGGCAGCAGGCCGAGGCAAGCCACGAGCGCGGTCATCATGATGGGCCGCAAACGCAGCAGGGAGGCTTGGTAGGTGGCTTCGCGGATGTTCCTGCCCTCCAGCCGCAGCTTGTTGATGTAGGAAACCAGAATCACCGCCGTCTCGACCGAAACGCCCATCAGCGCCAGAAGCCCCAGGACGGAGGAGACGCTGAAGGGCGTGTGCGTAAACTTCAGCGCCACCAGCGCCCCCACCGGCTCCGTCATCACCACGCCCAGCGCAATGGTGACGGGAAACTTGAAGTTTCCATAGAGCGCGAAAAGGATGAGGAAGATGAGAAGCACCGTCAAAGGCCCTATGACGTTCAGTTGCTCTTCCGCCGCCACCAGCTCCGAATATTCCCCACCCCACTCGACGCGGTAGCCTAGCGGCAGCGAGCGGACAATCTGCTCGATGGCCTTTTTCCCGTCTTCGACCGCCCCTTCCAGGTTTCGCCCGCGGATGCTGTACTGCACGCCGATATAGCGCGAATTGTTCTCGCGATAAATGAACGAAGCGCCGTTTCCCTGGCGGATGTCCGCGAGTTGTTTGAGCGGGATCTGGCTACCGTCGGGCGCCCCGACCAGCAAACCGCCGATTTCAGGGGCGTTCGAGCGGAACTCCGGCCTCATGCGCACGACCAGATCGAAAAGCTTCTCACCTTGAATCACCTGCGTGGCGGCTTGACCGCCCACGGCCGCCTGGACGACGGCTTCAACATCGGCCACGTTGATGCCGTAGCGCGCGATCTTCTCGCGGTCCACATCCACGAGCAGGCTTGGCTGGCCGAGTTCCCGGACCACGGTCAGGTCGGTGAACTCCGGCTGCCGTTCGAGGGTACCTTTGATTTGGAGCGCGGCGTTCTGCAGGACGTTCAAGTCGGGGCCATACACCTTGACGGCCAGCGCGCTCTTCAGGCCCGTCAGCGCCTCGTCCACGGCGTCTTCGGCCGGCTGCGTGAAGTTGAAGATGATGCCGGGAAACGCCTGGAGTTTTGATCGAAGGTCCGCGACGAGTTCTTCTTTGCTACGGATCGAGCCAGTCTTCCACGCCGCGTCCTTGTAGGGCTTGAGGCCGACGTAGAACTCACAGTTGAAAAATCCCGTCGGGTCGGTGCCGTCGTCGGGACGCCCCAGCTCCGAGCCGACCTCCGTGACCTGTGGATACGCCACGAGGATGGCGCGGATTTGGGGCGCAATCTTGCTCGCCTCCTCGAACGAAATCGTGTAGGGCATGGTGGCGCGCACCCACAGGGCGCCTTCGTCGAGGTGCGGCATGAACTCGCCGCCAATGAAGGGAATCAGGGCGAGCGTCGAGCCGAAGATGAGGGTCGCGACCGCCATGGTCAGCGCGGGGTGGTTCAGGCAGAAAGCGAGCTGGCGGGCGTAAAGCGCCTTGACCCACTCGAACGGCGGGTTCACGCGCTCCCGAACCCCCCGCTTGAACCAAGTGGCGGCGAGCACCGGAACCAGCGTCAACGTCAGGAGGAGCGCGCCGGCCAGCGCGAAAGACATCGTATCCGCCATGGGATGAAAAAGCTTTCCCGATGCCCCGCTCAGCGCATAGATGGGCAGGTAGCCGGCGATGATCACGGCGACGGAATAGAAGATCGGCCGGTCCACGTCCTTTGCGGCGTGAACGACCACGTCGCGGAGGTCGTACGTCTGGCCGTGGCGCAGGCCGAGCTCTCGATAGATGTTTTCCATCATCACCACGGTCCCGTCAATGATGATGCCGAAATCGATGGCGCCGATGGAGAGCAGGTTCGCCGAAATGTCGTGCGCGTGAAGGATGATGAACGAGAACAGCAGGGCAAGCGGAATGGTGAGTGCCACGATGACGGCGGCCCGCACGCTGACCAGGAAAAAGATGAGAACGATCAGGACCAAGATCATCCCTCGCAACAGGTTCGCCTCAACCGTATCCGTGGTCAGGCGGACCAGGTCGCTGCGGTCGTAAAAGGGGTGGATCTTGACATCCGGGGGCAGGACTTGCTGGTTGAGCTCTTGGGTCTTTTGTTCCACGCGCTGGAGAACTGTCTGAGTCTGTTCGCCGCGGCGCATCAAAATGACGCCTTCGACGGCGTCGTCGTTGTCCTTTAACCGGGCGGCGAAGCCGAACTCGCCCAAGCGCGGCGCGTGGCCGATGACCACCTCGCCCACGTCCCGAACCCGCACCGGCGCGCCGTGGGCGCTCGAAAGGACTATGGCGCCGATGTCCTGAGTGTCGCGGACAAGTCCCAGGCCGCGCACGTAAAAGAATTGTCCGCCCTGCGAGTAAAAGCCCCCGCCCGTGTTGCTGTTATTCGCGGCAAGCGAATTGACGACCTGCGGCACGGTAAGGTGATAGCCATAGAGCCGCGCCGGGTCGAGCAGCACCTGGTACTGCATCTCGGCGCCGCCGAAGCCGGAATCATCCGCGACGCCGGGGACGGACTTGTAGGCGCGTTCGAGCACCCAGTCTTCGATAGTCTTGAGCTCCTGCGGCGTGCGGTCGGGGCTTTCGATCACGTAGCGGTAAACCAGGCCGCTCGGGCTGAACAACGGCGCCATTTGCGGCGCCACGCCGTTCGGCAGGCTCGCCCCCGAAAGCCGCTCGAAAACCACTTGGCGCGCGAAGTAGCTGTCGGTATCCTCCTCGAAGCTCAATTTGACGTCCGAGAGACCGTAGAGGGAAATCGAGCGCATGACCTCGAGATGGGGCGCTCCGTTCATCTCGACTTCGATGGGCAATGTCACCAGCCGCTCGACTTCTTCGGCGGCATGTCCGGGCCACTGAGTAATGATCTCGACCAAGGGCGGTGACAAGTCGGGATAAGCATCCACAGGCATGCGGTGGAACGACACGAGCCCCGCGATGAGAATCATCGCGCAAAGCATCACCACGAGAAACCGCTGGCCGAGCGCCGCTTGGACGATGCGATGAATCATGGAATGAAAGGCTGTCAGCCCTCAGCGTTCAGCCTTCGGCAGTCAGTTCTCAGTCAATGCAGTTTGGCTGAGGGCTGATAGCTGAAAGCTGACAGCTATCGTTGGAACGAATTCGCGAACTGCAAAAACAGGCTTCCGTCAGCGACCACGCGCTCGCCCGCCTCGAGTCCGTCCACAATTTGCGTCTTCCCGCTCTGACTTTCGCCCATGTGAACGAGCCGCTGGGCGAATTGGTTCGCGCCTTGGGCAACATACACGAAAGGCAGGTTCTCAGAGTTCCGCAAAATTGCCGAGTCGGGCACAGCCAGCGCGGCCTCAATGACCCCGGCCTGGACGAGGGCCGAAACGTACATGTCCTTCTTCAGTTTCCTTCCGGGGTTCGCGGTCACGATGCGCACTTGGAGGGTGCGGGTCGCCGGGTCGAGCGCCGAGGCGACGTAGGAAATGCGGCCCCGGAAGGTTTCCGGGTAAGCGTCCGAATGGATGGCGACAGGGTCGCCGACGCGGACGGAACCGACGTCGCGCTCGTACACGTTCGCCAGGACCCAGACCGTGCTCATGTCCGAGATCGTGAAGACCTGGGTCTGGCCGGCCTGAATAACCTGACCGGGCGCCACCAGGCGTTCGACGACTTCGCCGCCGATGGGCGCGAGGACCGGTATCTCCGGTGTCCCCGGGTCTTCCGCCAAGCGACCCAAGTCCGCAATTCCCAGCACGCGGAGCGCCTGCTCGGCCGCCTGCAAGTCCGCCTGGCTTTGGGCGCGTGAGGATTCCGCCTGCTGCAGGTCGGCCTGGGCGATGGCGTGATGCTGGTAAAGGTCCGCGGCGCGCACGTAGTTCTTGTCGGCCAACTGGTGGGCGTCGCGGGCCTTGAGATAGCTCGAGCGCAACTGGGCGTAATCCGGGCTGCTGACGTAGAGCATCGGCTGGCCTTTGCGCATGAGCTGGCCGGGGGAGGCAAGGATGCGCACAACGGGCCCGCCGAGTTGCGTGATGACCGGGGTTGTCTCAAAGCTGTTGTATGCGACCGCGCCCGTCACCCGTAGGGTGCGGGGGAAGCGAACCTTTTCGACCGCGACAACCGCGACGTGCGACATCTGCTCGGTTGGAAGCGTGAACAGTTGCGCTTTGGTGGACCCCGTCGGATTGGCGCCGTAACTCGACGCCGTCGAGTTGGCGTTCGAGGCGTCCCTCTGGCACCCCGCCGAGACGACTAGACCCATCCCGACGGCCGCGAGCGCGCCTGCCGCAGCCAACCGAGCCTTTCCGCAACCGCCGATTCGATGGTTATAGTTTTTCATGGCAATTCCCTCGTTCCGACAGCCTGCTGCAGAAGTTCGAGTGAAAGCATGTAATTCGCAAGCGCCTGCCGATACGCCAACTGCGTGGCCCGGTAGCTGCGTTCGGCGTCCAGGTAATCGAGCAAGCTGGCCGCGCCACGCTGGTAGGCATACTCGCTGATGTCGCGCGAATCCGCGGACTGCTTCAGATAGCCGGATTGAAAGAGCTGAACGATCCGGTGGTTCGTCTGGACCTGTTCGTAGGTGTTCGAGACGTCCGTCATCACCTGGTCTTCGGCCCCGGCGCGGTTTTCCTCCGCCTGGCCGATGGCGTAGTGGGTGCGCGCGATCTCGCCCTGGTTGCGGTCCCAAAATGGGAGCTCGATATTCACTCCCACACTTGTCGTACTTATGGCGGCCGTGTGCGAATAAAGGAAGGTAGTAGCCAAATCCCGCTTGCCGTTGGCTTTCGCCAGTTGGTATTGACTTTGGGCGAGGGTCACGCCCTGGACGGCGGCGAGATAGTCAGGCCGGAGCTGGAGCGCGCGCATCTGAACGTCCTGCTTGTTGAGTTTGAGCGGGGCGAAGGCAAGGTCGCCGATGACGTCGAAGTCCGCGGGCACGGACTCGTAGCCAAGCAACTGCCTCAGGCTCACCTTGGCCTGAACCAGGGCCAGCTCCGCCGAGGAAACGTCGGTCTGGAATTGCAGCAACTGGAGCTTGATTCTGAGCAAATCGCCTTCGCTGATGGCCCCTGCCTTGTAGCGCTCTTCGCTCAAGTCTACGGTCTGCTGAAAACTTTTCAAGTCTTCGCGAGCGAGGTCCAGGTTCGATTTGGCCAGCAAGACTTGGATGTATTGCTGGCTGACGTTATAAACCAGTCCCCGCTCGGCGTCGTCCACTTGATAGCGAGTGACCACCGTCTGGTCGCGCGCCGCGCGGATTCGCGCCGACCGCTTACGGCCGCGCTCCCACGTGAAGGTTGCGCCCGTATCGAATTCGGAGACGGTGTTCAGGTTATTGGAATTGAACTGGCTGGGAATGATGGGCAGGCCCGGCTGACCGTCGACGACAAACACAGGGTTGGGCCGGATTGCGGCCGTGATCTCCTCGGCCTGACTCTGCTGGATCAGGCTCCGCGTGGCCCTCAAGGCGTGGTTATGCTCAATCGCCAGTTGAATGGCCTGATCGAGGTCAATACGCACGGTCGTTCCCGCTTGCTGCCCGGCGGCAGAGGTTCCTGAAATCCACACCATCCCCAAGCAGATGAGGCCCCAAATTACGGTCCCAAACGATCGGCGATGTAACGTCGTCATGATTTACCCCCACGCTCCTGGAAGTTTGCTGATGTAAAGCCGGCTCTGCAGCCGCAAACCGGCCGCGAGCAATATTCAGGAGGCCTTCGTGTCAGGCGAGCGGTGGGGCGCGTCCGCGGATGGAAGGGGGGAGTTGGGAGTTGACCTGTCCAGGAGACGCGCCGAGCCCCAGGCGCGTAAGCGCGACCGATGGCGGCACTGGTGCCGCCAGGGCGGGCCGGACAGCGCTCTGCCGGACGATTTGGCAGACCACGCAGTAGTGGCTCTTGGCTGGCGCGGGCAAGTCGGGGTTCTGCGTCTGACGAAGCGCACTTTGCGGCGCTGGAATTCCATCAGGAAGCTCGTGGGAATGAAGCACTGCCACCCACAGCAATTGCATCTGCAGCGTGAGCAACAGAATGGCTACGTGCTTCAAAAACCGGGGCTTGTGGAAGTGTCGCACTTCTGCCAGTCTTGTAATTCGAATGGTCACCTATAGTGTACCGGTCGCCAAAATGGGAATCAACGGAAAAGAACAGCCTCGAAAGCCCCCTTGACCCCAGGAGCCTTCGAACGGTTAAGCAGATGCCTTTCGGGGGATGCGGGTTGCGTCACCTGTCCGCGTTCAGACAAAGGGGTCATGAAGGCGACCGGCCGCCGCCTTTCGACAATTCTTTGACCTTTTCCGCCAGGGCCGGAAGGCGCGAGAGCTGTGCGTACATCCGCTTGAATTCGTCGAGGGGCCTTGCGGGGCGCCCCCAAACGGTGGTTCCAGGCCGGACGATTTTCCCGGGCAGAACGCCCGCGCCGCCGCCCAGCACGGCCCGCGAGCCGATGCAGGCGTGGTCGCCGATGCCCACTTGGCCGCCCATCACGACGTAGTCGCCCACTTCCACGCTCCCCGAAATTCCCGTCTGCGCGGCGATGACGGCGTGCCGGCCGATTCGCACGTTATGGGCGATTTGGACGAGGTTGTCAATCTTGGTCCCCTCTCCGATAGAGGTGGTCCCGAGCGAGCCGCGGTCCACGGTGGTGTTCGCGCCAATCTCTACGTCGTCCCCGACCACCAGTTTGCCAACTTGCGGAAACTTTTGCTGACGGCCTTCGGCGAAGACATAGCCAAAGCCGTCCGAACCTAGCACCGCGCCGGAATGAATGATGACGCGGTTCCCGATACTCACGCCGGGGTAAATCGTCACCCGCGGATGGAGGACGCAACCGCCGCCGAGCCCTACGCCGTCGCCGAGAAACACGCTGGCGCCAACTGAGCACCCCGCGCCCACGCGCACGCCGCGTTCGATCACCGCGTAGGGGCCGACGCTTACACCGGAGGCGAGGGCGGCCTCGGGCGACACGATGGCCGTGGGATGGATCCCTTCGACGCGTCGCACCGGAGGCCGCAAAGCTTCGGCCGCGCGGATAAACCCGAGCTTAGGATGCGGGACGGCGATCGTGGTCTTATCCACAACGCTCGCGCCGAGCGGGACCAAAATCGCGCCGGCCCGTGAAGCCGCGGCGCGCGCCCCAGCCCGCGGGCTCTCGGCGTACGCCAACTCTTCAGGCCCCGCGCTCTCCAGAGCGGCGATGCCCCGGAGCTCGCGCTTCCCCTCTCCCCTCAACTCACCGCCTATAAGGCGGGCCAGTTCCTCGACGGTCATAATCCACCTCCGGCATGTTCATCGTAGAGATAAGCGGATGCGCCAGGCTCAAAGAGGATAGAGCGGGGGCTCGCCGGGCGGGCGAGTCTTCCAGCGCCGGTGGACCCAGAGCCAGTGGTCGGGGTAACGGCGCACGGCCTCTTCGATCAGGCGGGTAAAATTTTGCGTATTGGCGCGGATTTCATCATCCGGGTCGTCCGACCGGATCCATTCGACGGGCTCGAAGCGGAGGCGGTACTTGCCGAGCCTGTGGTCATAGATGACCAGCCCAAGCACAATGGGCACTCCGGTCTTTCTTGCGACGCGTGCAGGCCCGGGCGTGGTCGAGGCGGACCGACCAAAGAAGTCCACAAAAATTCCCTCCGACCCGAGCATATTCTGGTCCATCAGAATCCCCACCGCCTCGCCACATTGAAATGCCCGCAGAGTCTGGAACGCGAAATCGCGCTTCTCGATCGGCCGGCCGCCGCTCAGGGAGCGGTAGCGGTTGACCAGCGCGTCTATCAATGGGTTGTCGAGCTGCCGCACAACGAAATGGCAAGGATAACCGTAGAGGCCGTGAGCAAAGGAGCTCAATTCCCAGTTGCCGAAATGCGCGGTGAGGAAAAGCACGCCCTTGCCCGCGGAACGGGCGCGCTCAAAGTGCTCGAACCCTTCGTAGACGATCAGGCGGTCGATGTTCGAGCGATTAAGCCGGGGAAAGAAAGCGAAATCGGCGAGCATCCGGCCGAAGTGCTGGAAAAGGCGGAACAGCGTTCGCCGGCGTTGGCGATCCGTCCAATCGGGGAAGGCCATGCGCAGGTTGAAAAGCCCCACGCGGCGGAGGCGCGGCCAGAGAAAATAACACCCTGTCGCCAGGACCGCGCCGAGCGCCCGCGCCAGCCGGTGCGGAACCCATCCGAGAAACCCCAACAGGGCGCGTGCGCCGAAATACTCCATTCGCTGGCGAAGCGTCACGGCGGCCGAGCCCGAAGCGGCAGCAGCACCGGCTGCCTGCGGTTTCAAAGGGCTGGCTGCCACGGGACGCGTCAATCCACTCCACCCCCGCCGTTATCGGAAAACTCCGCGCACATGGCCGTGATGGTCCTCGAAGCCGCTCCTCAGTCCGCCCGCTGCGGCAGATTATGGAGGAAAAAATCGAGGACCGCGTTTTCGTACTCTCTCTTTTCTGACTCGTTGGCGAAGATCAATTGGGTGTGTTCCTGGATCAGCATCTGCTTGGGCTGCGGCGCTTGCTGGTAGAGGTACTCGGTCGTCACCATCAGATCAGGAGAATCGCGACCGGCGATGAAGAGCTTGGGGACGCCCCCGAGTTCGGCGATCCCGGCGCGGATGTTGGGAGGATGGGCGCTCGCAGCCAAAAGGTGGAATTCCCCTTCAGCCAGACCATGGAAAAAGCCTGAGGAAGCCCCACCCAACAAACTGGAAATCTGGGAGTCAAGCATCTGATCCGGCGTTTCATAGACGGAATCCACCACCAGAACCTTGACCAAGGGGCTCTGCTCGGCAGCTCCCAACGCTGCGTAACCGCCCGTCGTGCGGCCCATCAAACCAACGCGCCGAGGATTGACGCCTTCCACCGACGTCACTTTCTGGATCGCCGCCTTCAAGGTTTCGATATAGCTCGGGCCCAGGTCCGACATGGAGCTCATCTTTTTCGAACCTCGGAAGTTGAAGAGATAGACGTTGAAATGGTTTTCTTGAAGGACCGTGCCGAGCGAGAGGCCGTCGGAACGGTTGGTGCCGTAGCCGTGACAGATTAAGATAACCGGCGCGCCGCGTAGCCCGCGCAGCAGCCACCCCTTGTGCTCGCCACCGTTCGGCGTCGTAAAGGACACGTCCTCGGTACTGGTGAGTAGAAACGATGCGGGCGTCACATCTTCCACGTCGTTGTGCTCGGTGGTCACCCGATAGGTGAGGAAAGCGGCCGCCCCCGCCAACACAACAAACGACACAACGAGGAGCACACCAGCGATTTCGAGAATCCTGACCAGAGCAGAAGTGGTCCCGCCGGATGGGACGGGCCTGCCCGTGATTCGACTAGGTGCCATGCAGATGCCTTAAGTTTTAATCCTCCAGGCAAGGCCGTGGACTTCCTCTGGCCCCCAGCCACGCGATGTTACCATACCGGCTCCCGTCTTGGGATGTAATCGTTCGCGAAGTCGGGCCGTCCACCTAAGTGGCTGCGCCCGCCCAGCGCTTCAAGAAGGGCTAGGATTTCGGTTATACTTGGCCCCCTTGCGGGCTTTACCCGTCCCGAGCCACTGAATCTCCGGTGAACGGTGCCTGCCTTTGATCGAGACCAGCCGGGAGGCGGCGCGGAGGATCGAGTCAATCGCTTGGCCCTGGAAATCATCGACATCCGCCGATTCAATGGGCGCGACTTTCTCCCCATTCTCCGCCAGGAGGGCCAGATTTGGGCCTCCGCGCTTCACTGGGACTACTCGACCTCCGAAGTCACGATCGTGAACGTTCTCGAAGAGCACCGCCTATCAGGCTTCGCGCTCGCCGACGGCGGGCGCATCCTAGGCTATTGCTTTTTTTTCTACGAGGGCGAAAAGGGTTTGATTGGCAACCTTTTCCTCGAGCCTTCGTGCCCGCAAGTGGCGTCCGCCGAACGGCTCCTCGAACACTCGCTCGAAACGATTCTGGCCACCCCCGGGATCCGTCGCGTGGAAACGCAGCTCCCCCATTTCACATTCGAAGCGCTTGAGCCCTCGTTTCGTGCCCACGGATTCGCGGGCTTTCGCCGCCGCTTCATGATTCTCAGCCTTCGGGACCATTCGGCAACCGCGCGCGAGACGGCCCCGCCGGCCTGTTCCGACGAGACTGGGAAGTCCGCGCTCGAGAGGGTGCCCCTCGAACGCGGGGACTTCCTGATCGAGCCCTGGGAGCGCCATCACGACCGCCAGGCCGCGCAACTGATTTACTTCACCTACCGCCATCACATCGATGCGACCATCAACGACCAGTACGCCTCGGAAGCTGGCGCAGCACGGCTCATCGAAAACATCGTCCACCATCGCGGCTGCGGGGAGGTGCTCCCAGGGGCGTCCCGAGTCGCCGTCCACCGGCCCACGCGCAAGCTGGCCGGGGTCCTCGCGCTCACGGCCGTGCGCCCTCAAACCGCCCACATCCCTCAAGTGGCCGTGGGTCCGGAATTTCAAGGACTGGGCCTGGGAAGCGACTTGTTGGCAGCGGGATTCGGCGAATGCTCGCGCCAGGGCTTTCGGGAGATTTCGTTGACTGTCACCGACTCAAATTCCGCAGCGGTCCGGCTTTACGAGCGGTTGGGCTTCCAAACCTTTAGAACCTTCGGGGCATTCGTCTGGAACCAGGCGAGGTAACCCTCTCCGGGCCGCGACGCGTCTTGTCCGCCCCTACTTCGCCTTCGATTTCAGCAACTCCTTCAGTTCGTCCATGAATTCGCGGACGTCTTTGAAATCGAGGTAAACGGACGCGAACCGAACGTAGGCGACCTTGTCGAGTTTCCTCAGGTGGTTCATCACCAGCTCGCCTACTTCCCGGCTCGAGCGCTCGCGCTCCTTCGACTCCGCGACGAGAGTTTCGGTTTCGTTGACAATCTGTTCCAGCTTGGCCATCGGCACGGGTCGTTTCTCGCAGGCCTTGAGCAATCCGGCCAGGAGCTTCTGGCGGTCGAACTTTTCCCGGCGCCCGTCCTTCTTGACCACCATGTATGGGATTTCATCGATGCGCTCGTAGGTGGTGAAGCGCCGCCCGCACTGGACACATTCCCGGCGACGGCGGATGGTATCGCCAATCTTTGCTTCCCTCGAGTCAACTACCTTATCTTGGATGTGCCCGCAAAACGGACATTTCATATTTCACAAGGCAATGCCGCCACCCAGAGACATCTTGTCGAACGGCGCGCCGGCAACCTCTATCCTTCGCCGCAAGGGGGAAAGTTGGCGTTACGTTTTCTCCACCACGCTTTCTCGTTCAGTCTCGGCCAACGCCTTGAGTTTTCTGAGCGACAATCCCTCGTGGGCCAAAAACACCAGCCCCAGCACCATGCACGGAAAAGAATTCACCACCCAGAGGGCGAGCGAAGCGCCCGTGGCCTCTTCAAGAGGGACGTTGAAGAAGCCCGTTAGAGCCAGGATGGCCAGGAGCTGGAATCCCCCGCCGATGCCCGGGATTTGCGCCATCATTCCCAGCACCGCCATGAACAGCACCAGCGCCGACGCCAGCCAAGTCAGATGGCTGAAGTCTCCGCCGAGGGCGTGAAAAACCAGCCAGAAAACGGTGACGTTGACGAACCATAAGACGCTTGTCAATACCGCGCTCGCCTGAAAGTCCTGCCAACTGCGCAGCACGCCGAGGCCCACGGCAAAGGACCGCAAGAGGTGTTCGAAGTGATGCCGGGCCCGCCCGGGAAGAAAGTCCAAGGCGCGGAGCAGGCGCGCCGTCCACGCCTCCGAGCGCATTCGAAACACGAGCAAAAGCCCGACCAAGATGACCGTCACGAGCAAAACGCCCCCACCGACCCAATGCATTCGCACCAAAGCGGAGCGAGCCTCGGAGGTCTCGGGCTCGAGCGGTCCCAGAAACAGCGCTATCGCGGACACCAGGATGACGAAGACGGAGTCGTAAATCCGTTCCAGCAGCCACACCGCCGCCATCGCCGTGAACGGGACCCCCTCTTTGCGCGCAATATAAGCGGGACGGACAAATTCGCCGATCCGCCCCAGAAAGAAGACCGCGCCGAAACCTACCACTTGACCGACGAACTCGATCCCGAGGGATCCCTGCTTGATGGGGTGAAGGAACGAACGCCAGCGAAAGGCGCGAATGAGGTAACTTGAGTAAACCAGCGCCATCGCTGCCGTCAAATAGCCAGGGTTGGCGCCTACGAGAGTGCGCCAGAGCTGCTCCCAATGAAAATTCCGCCACTCCTCTCCCCGCCCGAGGTTGAGAGCAATTAACCCCACGGCGAGGGCGATCAGGACCACCCCGAGCCATCGCCGCAGGTTCTTTCTCATATGGGAAAACGTCCGCTACGCCTCGGCTCGCCAAGCTATCCGAAGCCCGCGGGGGAAGTCAAGGATTGAAGACGGATGCGTGTCAAAGCTCTTTAAAAATGTCCCCTTTCTTACCTCATTTAAAATGTCCCCTTTTTGTTTTGGTCTTTAGTTCTTGCTTTGGTTCTTGTCATCGTCGTTGGCCTTGCCCGGAGCGCAGCCCTGCGAGCCCGTAGGGCGAGCGTTTAGGGCGAAGCGGAGGGCAAGGCCAACGACGATGGCGCGGCGACGGCGGCTCGCCTCTCCACCTCTCGCCGGATGGCTTGTCGCCAGGGATGATCCGCCAGCGGCACCCACTTCCGCTTCGCCAGCGGCGGAGCCGGCACGCCGGTCCGCTCGGCGACCCGGGGCCTGGCGGGCGCCGCGATCTCCCGCCACAGCACCGCCCGACCTCGATATTCGATGTCCACCCGCCCCTCGGGCCACTCGCAGACCTCGACTTTGCCTCGCGCCGGGGCGTAGTTCCGGCTCTGCGGGTCCAGCTGGAAAAACCGGTTGTCGTAGCGCACCACCCAGTCGTCGCTGATCGTCCGTTGGCTCTCCAACCGGAAGATCCTGTCCAGCTTCGCCGCGCACGGGGCTCGACGGTGATAATCCTCCCGCCTCGCCGCCGGGCGGGCAAAGCGCCGGTTGTGTTCCGGCAGATACTCCGCCTCCAGGTACGCGTTGGCCTCGGCGTGGCTGGCGATCTTTTTGCGCCGCAACTTCTTCACCAGCCGGTCCTGATGCGTGCCGTGAATCCGCTCCACGCGTCCCTTGGCTTGCGGCGAGCTGGCCGCGATCAGCTCGATCCCTAGCTTCGCGCACATGCGTCCGAACTGCGTGATCGGCTCTTCGCCGCGCAGCCGCTCTTGCGAGTTGGCCAAGCGCTTGTACAGGTTCTTCCAGTCCACGTAGAGCCTCATCGGCACCCCGTAGCGCTCGATCCAGGCCCGCAGCGCCCCCGCCGCCGCCCAGATCGTCTCTTCCTGGCCCAAGCGCGCCAGCGTGGTGTTGGTGGCGTCGTCCACCAAGTCCATCAAGCACCCTTGCGGACCCCGCTCCTCCAGCCAGGGGTGAAAGCTCCCGTCCATTTGCACCAGCTCTCCAAAGTGTTCCTTGCGCTCGCGCCTTCGCCGATGCCGCCGTCGCCTTCGCTCCCGGCTCCACAACCCTTCTTCCCGCATCCACCGCCGCAACGTCTCGGCATCTACCCGCTGCCCGTCCTCCGAAGCCAAGTGCTCGGCGGCTAGCGTCGGACCGAAACGCTCTCCCACCGGCCCGCCGTACTTCTCTCGCACCAGCGCCAACACCTTCTCGCGGAACTTCTCCGCGTACGCTCGGTGCGAACGCCGCCCCGCGCTGCGGTGCTTCAGCCCGGCCGCCCCTTCCTCCCGGTAGCGCTTCCATAACCGCTTCGTCTGCCGATAGCTCAGCCGGAGCAGCACTGCCGCGTCCACCAACCGCAGCTGCCCACTCCGCACACGCGCCAGCACCTCGACCCGCCCCAACTCCCTCCTGCTCATCTCCGTTCGCCCCAATCGGACCTCCTTTCGGAGGTCGCATTAGGGGACATTTTTAACGAGGAGAAAAGGGGACATTATCATCGAGGTACAACACGATTCCTGAAGACTGGAATAGCCTTGGTACATCGTATCCCCCCTTCGGAATTAAAGTGTGTGAGTGAAGGGAGTAGAGGAGAGCTGGCGGGCTTGCTGGGGGGACCAAGGCAGCCGCCGGCGGGCAGTGGGGGCGGCTCCTCGAACCGGAGTGATCGTACACCGACTCGACGCCCCATTTCACACCTGATTCGGGGATTCCCGAAATGCGCATGGCAAACACAACCCGCGCTTCGTCCTGCCCGGCGCGAAAGGGCCAGGCTCATTCGCGGTCAAAGGGACTTCAGAAAAGTAAGGAGAGCCTGTTTCTGCTGGCGCGTCAGGCGCCTGAATTTCTCGGTCACTTCTTCGGCTTCACCCTTATGCCGAAGGATGGCATTGGTTAGCGTTAGTGATTTGCCGTCGTGCATCAGCCTGGAATGCGTTCGCACGCCCCAGAGCGGCGCCGTGCGCACTTTATTGGCGGCTTCCTGAAGGCTCTTGTAAGAGAAGCGGGACCAGGTTTTCGTCATGGCGGCTCTGCCGTAGTGCTCTTCCATCGCCACCGCGATGCCATCGCCTGTGCCCACATTGTGGAGCAGGAAATCTCCGTAAGGATGAAATGATTGACTCCCGAGAGCCTCGGGAATCTTGAAAGTTCCGCCGTTTATAACCGTTCCGGCGGGCTCCGTGACCAAGGTGGGAGCGTGGCAGATGGAGCAGCCAATCTTGTCGAACCGCCTGGCACCCTCCTCAGCCTCGGGCGTGCTCGCCAGCGCCAAGTCGCGAGGAGGCGCTTTCGTCGCCCGGATAAATCGCGCGAAGCGGTCAATATCTTCCAATCCGTCGGCTCCAGGTTTGTCGTTAGGCTCGGCAGCGGTATTGCAGAGCAACGTCACTTCGTCGGGGAACAGTTTGTTGGTTATGCCCATTTCGTTCAGGTAAGCGTCACCCGAGAAAGAGAGCAGGCTGGCGTGTTGGTCCTTCCAGCCGAAGCGCCCGACCCCCGCCCTTCCGGGCGCCTCGAGGATGGGAACGTAAAGAATTTGTCCGCAAATGCGGCGATGCGTTGACCGGCACTGGTCCCTCGCGATGTCGAGCAGTGCCTGGTCGGAAACCGCCTCCACAAACCCGTCGCCGAATAGATTCAATGAGGTGCGGGTGGTCCGTATGTTCTCCGTTTCCGGCACTCTCTCCTGAAGCTGGATGTCAGGGAACGCGCCACTCGGGCAGATGGCTCGATCGTTTACCAGAGTTCGCCCGCTGATGACAGCTTTCCCGTCGTCAATGGGGATGCTGGGATTTTCGAACTGCCCGGTCGCGCTCCGGTGCCCGACTCGAAGTTCGGCGGTTTGAGATACACCGCCTGAAGTTGGATTCTGGTGGCACTCGCGGCAGGATTGAGCGTTGTAAAGCGGGCCGAGCCCGTCATTGATATCCTCAACCGCGTCAAAGGCCTTCTGGTCGCCGGCGTGGGTCGCCTGGTCCACCACTCCGTTAGTCTGGCCGTCGAAACCAGCGGGGGCTTCGCGGTTCTGAGAAAACAGCGCGCCAGCTACACTCAAACAAAGGAGCCCAATCCATTGTGGCTTCTTCATCGGAGACCTCCGCGCTTCCTAAACTGAGAATCCCGCTCCTGCCGCATTCACGCATGGTATCAAACCGTGGCTATTAAGCGCGAAGGGCTTTGTGCGGTAAGCGTTAACGCGCGGCGGCGTGGCGGGCCTTGTGGAAGTACATGCGCTCATCGGCGGCGCGGATAACTTCCTTGGGATCGGTGCCTTTGACGTAGGAGGCCAGGCCGCAACTGAGGCTCATATCGAAGCCCGCGCCGGAGTTCTCGCGGTTCCAACGGTCCACGCGCTTGACCAGCCGTGCCACGGCAAGCTGGCCTTGCGCGTCGTTGGTTTCGGTCAAGACCACCATGAATTCGTCGCCGCCGAAGCGCACCACCGTGTCGGATGCGCGGAAAGTGCTCTTCAACACCTCCGCAACTTGCTTGAGAAGCTTGTCCCCCACGAGGTGGCCGAAACGCGAATTCACGGACTTGAACTGGTCCACGTCCACCATTAGGAACGTCAAGTCGGTCCCATGGCGGTCGGCGCGATTGATCTCTTTCTCGATGACCTGGTCGAGAAACCGGCGATTATAAACTTCCGTCAAAGGGTCCACGAGCGAGAGCTTCTCGGCGGCCTCGCGGCGCATGAGCTCGAGGAGCAGTTGGTCACGAGTCCGTGCAAGCGCCCGCCGCTGTTGGATGATGTAGGCGTTGAACAGGATAATGAGCACGATGAATCCGAAGATGAGCTGGGGAAGATAGCGCCCTTCTATGCGCATAGAGCCGAGGCCCCACATCCAATTCGGAAGGACGAGGGCGATGAACCCCGCTGACAGGACAACAAAGACCAGCAGCCCGATGCCCCACAGTTCGAGGTCGCGGCCTTCCATGGCCCGAATTTCCTTGCTCACCTCGGCGAGCTCCATCCTCGGATTGGAATTCTCGACTTCCCCCTGATCGCGGTCAGGATTTGAACCTTGTTGGCCGCTTTCCATACGCGCTTTCCTCCGGATCGATTTTCCGCGGCAGTCTTTGGCTTCCGCAAATCATAGCACAGCGATTGCGGAAATCGTCAGGAGAATCGGAGAGGGACTGGAAAGGAAGCATTCTTGAAGGAGGGCGAAAAGGAGAGAACCGAGCGGGCGCAAATCACCTTCCCTCTTAGCCGAGGCGAGTTCTGCTATCAGTTGTCGCCATTCGGCGGATTTGCCGGAGGCGGAGATGTTGCAGGGCCGCGGGGCCCTCGCCGCTCGTTAGGTCGCATCCCCAAGCCTGCGCCAGGGCGCATCATCCCACGGCCACGGGCGCCTCGCTCCTCGATAAAAGTGCGGATTTTCTTTTGCTGTTCGGGAGTCAGAATGGTCTTGGCTTTGAGGAGACCTTCGATGCGCTGCTTCATCAAGTCGCCGCGGAGAGCCGATACCTCCTCGATTTTCTTGATCACCGCATCACGATCCGGCTGGTCGGCGTGAAGCAATTCCCGCAGTTCGATGCCGCGGACCTCGATGTCGGCTTCTGTCTTCACAGTCGCCTTTTCGGTCTCGACCGCGAGCTCGCGCAAGCCGCTGTTTTGCTGGTCGGTCAGGTTCAGAGCCGCCTTGACGCGATCGTTATCGAGTAGGGCCAACACCCGGCGGTAAATCGCGCGTTCGCTACCGCGCCCCAGCCCTTCCATCCCCGGTTCGCCGAAGCGAGCCATTCCCATGGCCTCTCGCCCCCTGGGCCGGGCGGGCGCATCGCTTCCTGCGCCTGCGTCGCCCAGGCACCCAGCAACACGCCGAGGACCGCCGTTGCACCCAACGCCACCCATTTTTTCATCATTCCAATCCTCCCTGTTTCAAGCTTCGGTGTCTTCGACGAAACAGCGTCCACCCCGGTTACATCGAATCGGGATGACCGCGGGTTATAGTAGAATGAATTCTTGTGATTCTCGCCTGACCGCGCCATGAACCGAACGCCGTCAAAGTCGCCGGAGCCCGCAGTGCCCGTCGTGGCGGTGGCGCAGCGTCGGCTCTCGTCAATGTTCCGGTCGCTTCGCTCGCGGGATTTTGCGCTGTTTTGGGGCGGGAATTTCCTCTCGAACATTGGGACCTGGATGCAGAACCTGGCGCTAGGCTGGCTGATTCTGCTGATGACAAACTCGCCGTTCCTTTTGGGACTGAACGGCTTTCTGAGCCAGGCGCCTTCCCTTTTTTTCTCCCTTCCCGGCGGCGCCATCGCCGATCGGCTGAACCGGCGCAAGCTGATGCTCTACACGCAAACCTACATGATGCTGTTGGCGCTCATCCTCGCCGTGCTCACTTCTTTCAAGGTCATCCGCATCAATGAAATCCTGCTCATCAGCCTGCTGACGGGGCTCGCCTCCGCGCTCAATAATCCCGCTTACCAGGCGCTTTTTCCGGACTTGGTCGAGCGGGAAGACCTGCTGAACGCGGTGGCGCTGAATTCGGCACAGTTCAACATGTCGCGGGCCGTGGGCCCCATGCTCGCGGGTTTGGCGCTCGGCTCGCTCGGCGCGGCTTGGTGCTTCTATTTGAATTCGGTGAGTTTCCTGGCCCTCATTATCGCGTTACTGATTATTACCTTGCCCCGCCGAGAGTCGGAAGGATACGACGGCGTTTGGGAAGCCATGCTCGAGGGCTTGCGCTTCGTCCGGCGAAACCCCGTCTTGATTATCCTGCTTTCCGTCCCGGCAATCCTCAGCCTGCTCGGGCTGCCGTTTGTGGTGCTGATGCCGGCCATCGCGCGCGACATGGTGCATACGGGGGCTTCGGGGCTCGGATACCTGATGGCTGGCGCGGGCCTTGGCGCCGTCGTCTCCGCGCTCATTCTGGCCGGCCTCGAGGACCCGGCGCACAAAGAGAGACTCATCATGTCAAGTGCCGCGCTGTTCTCCCTGGGCCTGATTCTTCTCGCCACCGTGCATTCGTTTCGGTGGGCGTTCGTCTTGTTGGTAGTGCTGGGTGTCACCATGGTCGGCGCGCTGGCTTTGACCAACAGCACTTTGCAGATGTCCAGCCCTCCGGCTCTGCGCGGGCGGGTAATGAGCATGTATAACTTGGCGGTCTTGGGCCTAGCTCCTGTCGGGAGCCTTCAAATGGGGACAGTGGCCGAGGCCCGGGGCATGCGCTTTGCCCTGGCCCTGGGAGGGTCTGTGTCCTTGGTTTATTTTCTGGTGCTACTGGCTTTTCTTCCGCGGCTTCGACGGGTGGCTCCGCTGCCCCGTTCCGGAAGGCCCGAGACCGCGGGCCGCTAGGGCCTCATCAATGGCGCGGTGATAGTCGTCGGCATTCGACCCCACCACGACCTTTCCGTTTATAAAGCAGGTCGGCGTGCTGGTGATGGCGAGCGATTGGCCCTCATGCAGGCTGGCTTCGACACGGGGAAGCGAAGCATGGGTATCCAGGCAGCCCGCGAGCCTCGCCCCATCCACGCCCGCTTCCCCGCCGTACTGAATGAGCGCGTCGCGGGCATTCGCGCCCGTGATGCTCCCCTGGTGCTGAAAGACGAGCGACCGGAAACTCACGTACGCCCCCGGGTTCATTTCATAGACGCACTGGCAGGCCACAGCTCCGTTGACCGCCCACTGGTGAATCTGGTAGAGCGGGAACTCCTTGAAGATCACTCGGATCTTGTTCCCGTATTTCGGGACCAGGTCCTCTTCGATCATTTGGTGCAGGCGCGCGCAGGTGGGGCATTCCAGGTCGGCAAATTCAACTATGGTCACCGGCGCGTTCACCGGACCCTGGCTCGGCTGGTCGGTGAGAGAGATGCCCCGCAGCGCTTCGACGCGAGGCGGGATGTCCAGATCGAAGACGCTCCCCACGACCAAAAACCGACGGTCCTTGGTGAGGTAGAAGGTCTGAACCTGCTGCGAACGGCCGTCGTTGGCAATGATCTTGGTTTCCGCGAGGCTTGGGAATTTGGAGGCACGGAAGGGGCCTACAGTTAGATTAACGGCCGCCGGGAGCTTCGAGGATTGGCGGATCTGCTGCTCAATGGCCTTCTCCGTGTCACCGTTCAACGCCACAAGGTTTCCCAGCACGATTGTATGGCCGTCTTTGGAAATCGTGAATGCGTTGGTCTTCTTATCTTTCCCCTCGCCCACTTCGATCGCGCTCGAAAGGAAACCCGGAGCCGGAGAGCCCTTGAAGGGGTCTAAGGACAGCGCTACGTTATCGGAAATGCCGAACTTCTCCCGGACGTAGCGGATAATCTTTTCGGAGGAAATCGCCGGCGACACCGGGTCCTTTCCCGCCTTCTTCGCCTGTCCGAAGACGACCGCCGAGCCGGCCACCAGGATAAGTCCTACAGCCGCCATGTACGATTTGTTTGTCCCCTTTGCCAAATGACCCGCTCTCCTTTCAGCCTCCGCAAAACCGCCTCGGCGCGCCACAAGGATTTTAACCTTCGCACTTCATTGAGCGCAAGGCTTGCTTTCTCGCGGTTGTCCTCAGGCGTCTCAGCACAACCACTCACTTGACGCCGTGCAGAACACCGGTTTCAGTTGGCCTTGATAAACACGCGAGGTCATGAAGTGGGTTCGGCTGAATGATGAGAAGAAGTCGTAGAGAGCATCTTAGGTAATGAGCTGCAATCCGCCGCTCCCGGGGTGCGCGGGGTCAATGCCTTTTGGTTTCGGCGTGGTGGCGGACGTCAATGCCTTCGACGAGGTAGAGAACGTCTTCGGCGATGTTGGTGGAGTGGTCGGCGATGCGTTCGAGGCTCCTAACCACGGACATCAAGTTAACGCACTGAGGTATTGTTGCGGGCTCTGCCTGCATGTTGCGGATAAGTTCCTCGTATATTGCTGATCGGAGGTCGTCCACTTCATCATCAGCAGTAAGGACGCTGCGGGCAAGCTCCGAATCCCTTTTCACAAAGGCGTCCAAGCTCCGGCGCACCATGGATTCGGCCAATCGCGCCACCTGCGGGATATCAATCTCGGGCTTTACGGGCGGCTGCTCCATGAGCGAGAGCGCGCGCTCGGCGATCTTCACCGCCAAGTCGCCCATGCGCTCGAGGTCGTTATTGATCTTGATGGCGGCGGTGAGGAACCGCAGGTCGGACGCCATGGGCTGATGGAGGGCGAGCAAGCGCGTGGCGGCGTCGTCAATCTCGATCTCCATCAGGTTGATCTTCTCTTCGTTCGAGATCACAGACTTGGCGAGCTCCCGGTCGAGCGTGGTGAGGGCCGTAACGCTCCTGAAAATGGCAGACTCCACCAGCCCGCTCATTTCGAGCAGCTTCGATTTCAGCTCTGCGAGTTCCTCTTCAAAATGCCGCAAAGCGGTTCCTTCTCAACTAGCACGGGCGCCCGGCCGGCGGATCACGCTTCGATTATCCGAAGCGGCCGGTAATGTAGTCCTCGGTCTGTCTCGATGCCGGCGTCTTGAAAATCACCTCGGTGGTGTTGAACTCGATCAAGCGGCCAAGCAGGAAAAACCCCGTCACGTCGGCCACGCGGGCCGCCTGCTGCATGTTGTGAGTCACCAGGACGACCGTACACAGTTTCTTGAGGCCGAACAGCAGCTCCTCAATCTTCGCGGTGGCGATGGGGTCGAGCGCGGAGCAAGGCTCGTCGAGCAGTAGCACCTCGGGATCCACGGCCAAAGCGCGCGCGATGCACAGGCGCTGCTGCTGACCGCCCGATAGCTTGTAGGCGGAGTCGTGGAGCGAGTCCTTGACTTCGTCCCAGAGGGCGGCGCGGCGGAGGCTGCGCTCGACCGCCTCGTGGAGCTCTCCTCTTCTTACTATTCGGTTGACTCGCAACCCAAAGGCCACGTTGTCGAAGATAGACTTCGGGAAGGGATTTGATTTCTGGAAAACCATGCCCACGCGCCGGCGGACCTCCATGGCGTCGAGTTCCATCAGATTTTGTCCATCCAGTTCGATGCGGCCTTCGGCGCGCGCGTGCGGGACGATCTCATACATGCGATTGAGGGTGCGCAGGAATGTGGACTTGCCGCAGCCGGAGGGGCCGATTAATCCCGTGATGCGATTCTCAGGAATCTGGATGGTGACATCGAGAAGCGCCTGGCGTTTACCGTAGAAAAAGTTGAGCGCTGAGACCAGGAGCTTTGGCTGCGGGCGGCCGTTCGAGGGTTTGGAGACCTCGTCCGGCTCCATTTTCGTTGGCGTCTTTTCCATCGCACTCATTCCCTGCAAGGTCGCCATAGGTTCACATCTCACGGGCCGTTGAGCGCCTGGCCAGCACCGTACGGGCAACAATATTGGCCGCCAGCACGAGCAGCAGGAGGATCAGCCCGGCGGCCCAAGCCTGGCGGTGCCAGTCGTCGTAAGGGCCAAGAGCGTAAGTATAAATCATGACGGGCAGCGAGGCGATGGGCTGATTCCACCCCGAGCTCCAAAACCGATTATTGAAACTTGTAAAGATGAGCGGCGCCGTCTCCCCCGCCACGCGCGCCAAGTCCAGCATGATGCCTGTGACGATTCCCCCAGCCGCGGCGGGAATGACGACTTTGACGATGGTTTTCCACTTGGAGGCGCCCAAAGCCAGCGCCCCTTCACGCAACGCGGTCGGGATGGCGCGCAGGAACTCCTCAGTGCTCCGGACGGCGATGGGGATCATCATCACGCCCAGAGCCAGTCCGCCGGCGAGCGTTGAGAAATGGCGCATGGGCAGGACCACCACCGTATAGGCAAAAATGCCCATTACGATTGAAGGAACACCGTTCAGCAGGTCCGTCGTGTACCGGACCAGGAAGGCGAACGTCTTGCCGCCGAACTCCGACAAATAGACGCCCCCGAAGAAGCCCACGGGAACTCCTGTTAACGCGGCGAGAAGGAGCAATTTGGCGCTCCCGACGATTGCGTTCGCCATGCCCCCGCCTGTTTCCCCCACCGGTTTTGGCAATTGAGTGACAAAATCCCAGTTGATGTATTTTCCGCCATACCAAAGGAGATAACCCAGGATGAACAATAGCACCGAAACTCCCGCCAGGGCGCACACCCCCGTCAGGCTGAGCATCATCACGCTGACCGATTTTCTCCAGACTAGCCGTGGACTCATTCGCGCGAGGTTCCTTTCCGCGTGGTCACTAGGATCAGGATGCGCCCAAAAGCGTTGATCAAGATGGTGAGGAAAAATAGCACCAGCCCCAGCTCGATAAGCGCCTGGAGGTGCAGATCCCCGGTGGCCTCGGTGAATTCATTGGCGATGGCGGCGGCAATCGTGTAGCCGGGAGCGAACAGTGACGCGCTGATTTTGGGGTCGTTGCCGATCACCATGGTGACCGCCATCGTCTCGCCCAGCGCTCGGGCCAGCGCCAGAAAAACCGAGCCCATGATCCCGGTACGGGCGTACGGCACGACGACTTTCCATGTGGATTCCCATTTCGTCGCGCCCAACGCCAGCGCCGCCTCGCGCTGCTCCGTCGGCACGGCCAACAGGATTCCTCGTGAAATGGAAATGATAAAGGGGACGACCATGATGGCCAGAATCAGCCCGGCAGCCAAAAAGCCGATCCCGAAAGCGGGGCCTTGGAAGAAAGGGAGGAAGCCAAGCGTCGCCTTCAGAAACGGCTCAACAACCTTCCGCAAGATCGGTACCAGGACGAATATCCCCAGCAGTCCGATGATCACACTCGGAACCGCGGCCAGCAGCTCGATCGAGAAAGTCAACGCTTCGGAAATCCCGTGCGGCGCGAGTTCTGCGAGAAAGATCGCCGCCCCAACGCCAATGGGCACGGCAATCAGGAGGCCTAGGGCTGAAGTCACCACCGTACCGTAAATGAATGGTAATGCGCCAAAATGCTCAAAGACCGGGTCCCAGGTGCTGGCGGTCAAGAACCCCAAGCCAAACGTTTGGCGCGGCAGGGCGGAATGGACCCACAACTCGTAAACCAGCCAAGCGGTTAGGAAAAGGATGGTCGAGGCAAAAATCAAGGTGATGAGATGGGCAATCTCGTCCCCGCTGCGCAGGCGCTCGACGAAGGCTCGGGCGCCGCCCGGCCGCGGAAAACGGGATGGGGCCGGGCGTGCAACCGCGATGCTTGGAGTGGCCATATTATTGGATCTGGGAAATTTGGGTCAGCTCGATGGCCACGACTTCCTTGGGCAAACGCGCATAAGCGAGTGGCTCGGCATCGTTTTGGCCCTGGGTCAGCATCCAGTGCAAAAATTGTTTGATGGTGTCGAGCTTGACCGGGTCAGCGATTTTCACCGGAATCAGCAAGTAGGTAAAGCTGCAGATGGGATAAGCACTGGGCTCCCCCGGATCGGTGATTGATACCCGGATGTCCTTCGCCATCTGGCGCGAGGCGCCCGCGCCCGCTGCCGTGACGCTTGCCAGGTCCGCCTTCACGAACTTCCCGGAAGAGTTCTTGACCGTGCCGTAGTTCATGTGGCTCTGTAACGCGTAGATGAGTTCCACATACCCAATGGAGTAAGGCGTCTGCTTGATGGTCCCGGCGACACCTTCGTTTCCCTTGCCGCCCAGTCCCACCGGCCAGTTGACGGACGCGCCGCTGCCCACTCGGCTCTTCCAGTCTGCGCTGACCTTCGAAAGGTAGTCGGTCCACACAAACGTCGTTCCGCTGCCTTCCGAGCGGTGAACGACTACAATGTCCTCCCCGGGCAAATTCACGCCCTCATTCGGGCCCGTGATGGCCGGGTCATTCCACTTGGTAATTTTCCCCAGGTAGATGCCCGCCAGAGCTTCCGGCGTGAAATTCAGGGACGCGCTTACGCCGGGAATGTTATAAGTGGGCAGCACCGCGCCCAGAACCGTGGGGAACTGGAGGACCTTGAATGGGAAGTCTGCCAGCAGTTTGTCGTTCAAGGGCATGTCGGAGGCGCCGAAATCCACCGTCCCGGCCTTGAGCTGTTGGATGCCCCCGCCTGAACCTATACTCGCGTAATTGATTGAGATGTCGGAATGGAGCTTGTGATACTCATCAAACCATTTGGAATAGATTGGGTAAGGGAAGGTGGCTCCTGCGGCAGTCAGCGATACAGGGCCCGCCTGAGCGGCCTGTGTTAGTTGGCGAGGCGCAGCCAAAAGCAGACCGACCACTAGCAGGCTGAAAAGGGCAATAAGCGTCGCAACCGATTTCTTCAAGTTTCCTTTCACCATCAGATACTCTCCTTTAGTTTAATTTCCCAATGTTTCAGAATTGTTACACCCCTGTTACAAAGTCTTTAAGGTTCCCATACCTTCCCAAGGGTGCGTCGCGATTCCCCCAAGACCGAACCGAGGGGGCGACAGAGCCGCCCCCTAAAAGTTCAGAAACTGAACACGAACTGACTATGGATTCGGTAGGAAGTGTTCGCGCCCCTTTGCAGCGGGACAAAGAAGTTCCGCGCAGGATCGTTGGGAGAAAGTTCATCTTGGATAAATAAGATGTTCTGCCATTGTAGGAACTTCGCGAGCCCGAGGTCGAACCGGATCATGTGGGCGCGGATATTCGTCCCCACTCCAGTCCCAATGTCGTCGTCGGTCACTTCCGAAATCATGGAGTTGGCGTCTTTGATGAAGTATCCGTACATGAGTCGCGCATCACCGAATTTCTTCACCTGGCCGATCCCGACCGTCGCCATTTCGGCGTTGGAAAGGAAGCTGGAGCCGTAGTTGTGCGAGCCCTGAAGGTCGAGGAATAGCGGCCAATTATTCCAACCCTTATAGTCAATGCGGTACTGAAGGTGTCCGACGTGAAAGTCCGGAGCGGTGTAAATAAATCCGCCCTTGGTCGTGGTGCCGTTTCCCCCCTGACCGGCGCCACCGGACACGGTTATGCCGCTATACCCGCTGACGAGCACCGGAGTTCCGCTGGCGGCGAGAGCGATCAGAAACTCATTAGGGTTACGGTAGCTCTGGAAGTCCACGGTAACTCGGTGGCCCCAGTTATCACCCGATTTGCCGCTCAGCACCAAACCTTCGTGGAAGAGGTTGCTGTCGCGAACACTTGTTCCCGGCGCGAAGCCCGCCTGTTCGAAGATGCAGGTGGCGGGCGGGTTGGCACCCGCGCAAGCAGCGGCCGAGGGCAAGATCTGAACGTTAGGATTGGTAAAGATATACTGTCCCGCCCGGAACTCCAGGCTTCCGCTTTTCCCAAGCGACACCTTGGCGATTTCGTGCGCGCCGTTGAAGCGAATGTCGTCGTCAAAAAAGAACCTCGAGTTATCAGCGAAAACTTCCTCCATCCTGCCCGCGCGGATGTTGATATTCTTGTTCGGGTGATAGTCCGCGTACGACTCAAGGATGAAGAAGGGTCCACGCGTATCGGCCCCAGCGAAATCAGTGTCGAAAGTCAGGGGGTTGTTGGCAGTCCCCGTGCCCACTTGCAGGTGGAACCCAAATTGGTCGCTTAATGGTTTATCCAGGTTCACCCGGATCCGGTAACGCTCGCGGGCGTTTTGTAGGGGGCCGGCAACGGAATTCCCCGAGCGGAAGGCCCCATCCCAGCGGAACCGCAGGTCTCCGCTAAGCTTAAATCCACCAAGGTTTTTCGAAACGCTGTCGAGGGACTTCCCCAACGCATCCACCTTCCTCGTGTACGTCTCAATCTGCTCCTGGCTGGCGGCCGCAGAGGCCGGGGACCCGGAAAGAGCGACGACCGGCGTCGCCTCAGGCGAGCGTGCGGTCGCGGGGATCACCGGAGTCACACTAGCCACGGTCCCGACGCTCGGAAGTAGAGCTGGTGAGGGGTTTGAACTTGGGGTCGCTCCGTCGAGCCTCTGTTTAAGTTGTCCAACGATGCCAAGAAGCTGATCAATCTGTGTCTGCTGCTGGGTGATTCTCTCCTGCAACGCTTTGATTTGAGTCTCTGAGGCGCCCGGTTGAGGGTATGTAGCAGCGGCATTCTCCAGCCGTGTCTTGTCTACGGTAACGCCTTTTTCTTCCGCCACCAAAATAGCAGGCGCCAAGGCCGCCATCGTAAAAACCGCCAGCAGCATCTTCACTGCCGGCCTTTTCTTTCCGTTTGTTGACATTCCGTCTCTCCTGTCTAAGGCAAATTCGCGCCGGGGCGCGGTTTGCTGATTCACATCTACTCCTTGATCCGGTATTACCTGGATCAAGGAAAGGATAAATGGCCAAAGTTAAGCAGATATAACTGTAGTGTGAAGTTTCGGTTACGAGTCAGGCCCCGGCGGGCTGTAACCACGGCGCGGCTGGAAACCCCTTGGTCGGCCATCCACCGTCCCGGGCGCCATCGAACAGCTTCGAACTCAATGGGCCTATGGCGACTCGTCGAGGGGACTCTCGGGAGTGGCGCTTCGCAATGGTCTCAAGGGCGAGGGGACGAGTGTCGGCTTCGTGCGAGCCTGGAGCGCGTTATCCATTGCATTTCGGATGACGTAGACAACTTCCGACACCGTGAAGTATTCGGTGATGAAATCGAAGGCGCCGTGGTTCATCACCTCCACGTAGAGCCCGATATCGGCGCGTGGCGACACGACCACGACATTGATCTTCTCCTTGGCCTTCGCCGCCAGGTCCAGGACGTCCAACCAATTCCCATCCGCCAGCACCGCGTCGGTCAAGACCAGGTGCACCGGTGTAGCGTCCGCGAGGAGCCTATCGGCCTCGGCACAACTGCTCGCGTAATGGGGCTAGATCCGCAGGGTTTCGAGCATCGGCCGGAGGAGTGTATAGTTGCCTTCGCGCCGCGATACGATCAGGCCTCTTACTTTTCTTGGTTTCATTGTTCTCCTCTCGCCAACCGCGCTCGCCGGCCGATAGACCGCCGCCGAACAGTCCCGCCTTTTTCAGAGTCAAGGAGCGCGTTCCTTTTCACTCTTTCAGATCAAGTATGCAGATGGCGTGTTAAGGCGACGTTAAGGGCGTGCGAAAGTCAGGTGAAATTGCGAAGGAAAGAAGAGACGGGTAGCGGGCCTCAACGCCCGGCTTGTAGCGCGGGCCACTGGCCTGCATGCGGGCGTGCCCGGGTTGAGGGCTCCGATGTCCCGATTGGGTTCATCGGGACGGAGATCGGAGACGCCCGCGCTACGCGAACGAAGCGCCGGTGCCGCAGTTGCGGGACCGGGCGAAATCGAGTAAGCGGGCTGGTCATGAACCTGCGCCTCAGACTTCCTTCACAGGCAGCAGGATGGCAAATGTCGAGCCCTTGCCGAGATGGCTCTCGGTGCTGACCGTGCCGTTCATGCGCTCGACGACGTGCCTCACAATGGAAAGGCCCAAGCCCGTCCCGCCCATCTCCCGCGAGCGCGCCCGATCCACGCGATAAAACCGCTCGAAGATCCGCCCGAGGTGCTCGGAGGGAATGCCGATGCCCGTGTCGGCCACGGTGATTCGAATTTTTCCATTTGACGCGCGGGCCGAGCGCACGCGCACCTCGCCGCCCGCGCGGTTGAATTTGATCCCGTTGTCGAGGAGGTTGATGAAAGCCTGCTCGAGCCGGACTCGGTTACCAAGAACGATGGCGTCTTCCTCTCCGTCGCGCAGAAGCTTCACGCCGCGCAATCGAGCTTCCGACTCCACGGTCCGGAGCGCGGCTTCCATGGCCTCCCCAACTGAGAATGTTTCGGGCTCGCCGGCCGGCTGGCCCGATTCGAGTTCGGAAAGCGTCAGCAAGTCGGAAGCGATGTTGCTCAGCCGGATGGCGTGGGCCTTAATGATCTCCAGGAATTTCCGGTTGTTCTCGGGGTCTTCGATGGCGCCTTCGAGCAGCGTTTCGGCGTAGCCGCGGATCGCTGTCAAGGGCGTGCGCAGCTCGTGGGAGACGTTGGCGACGAAGTCTTTGCGAATCCTTTCCAGCCTTTCGAGGTCGGTAACGTCGTGGAGAATCGCCAAAGCGCCCCGACGCGAGGGAGAGGCGAGGGGAGCGGCTTGGACCTCGTAAATGCCCGGTTCGAAGGACGAGAGGCGAAGGCGAAGGCGCCGAGGCTCCTCGGTCCTAAGAACGGTGGCCAGCAGGTCGCGCAAGTCGGGGTGGCGCACCAACTCCGCGAGGGGGAAATTCGCCGGAGGCGGCTCCTTCCGACCGACAGCGCGCAGCAGCGAATCGTTTGAAAAAATGACCCGCATCTCATCGTCCACTGCCAACACGCCCTCGATCATGCTGGCTAATATCGCCTCTCGCCGCGCGGACTCCAGGCGCGCGTTTTCCATAAGGTCGTGAAGTTGTCTTGCCGTCCGATTGAGCGCTCTGGCGAGTGAGCCTAGTTCGTCGTCGGCCGGCACCTCCAGGGCGGGCTGTGACGGGTTCCCAACCAGACCATCGGCGAAATTCACGAGGCGCTCGATTCGCCTCGTCAAAGTGCGGGAGAAATAGAAGGCAAAACCTAGGGCCAGGAGCGCGGCGAGGATTATTGCGGAAAGAATTCGGATACGAACAGCTCGCTCGGCGACTTCGAGGTCTTCGAGCGGCACAGCCAAGCGCAGCACATAACCCGGCTGCCCGTCGTAATTGGTCCGGAAAGCGAAGTAGCAAAGGTCGCGATCGAGCGTCGCGCTATGCCGGATCGAGGAGCCCGTGGTGTGGGCAAGCGCTTCGCGGATCTCGGGCCGCCCGGCGTGGTTCTCCATGGTCTCGGGGTCGTGTTCGGAATCGGCCAGAACTTTGCCGGAGGGGTCAATGAGGGTGACGCGGGCTCCGGCCCGTTGGCCGGCGTCGTGGGACCAGGCTTCCAGCCGCTCCCGTCCGACGTTCGCGAGTTCCGCCGCGAGAATGCTCCCGCTGGCTTCGAGCTTCTGCCGAACCGATTCGATTTCGCGGCTCGCTGTGAACCGGGTCAGATAGAAACCAAGTCCGGCCATCGCCGCGCAAGTGACAGCTGCGGCGCCGAGGAAAAGCTTCCGGAAAAGTGGACTGCGCAACGTCATGGACCTCGGCGCCTTGGTCCCGCGCCTGCGAGACCGTGCGCATGGACAGGCCCGACACTAGGTCCGATCCGAATCAGGCCATCGTACTCCTGTTATCGGAGATGCCTATGCTCCGTGCTACTGCGCGTCCGCCTCGCGCCCCGGCTCCGGTACAAACCGGTATCCGGCGCCACGAACCGTCTGGAGGTAGCGCGGCCGATCGGGTTGCACCTCGATTTTCTCCCGGACTCGCCGGACGTGGACGTCGACGGTGCGAGGCGTGACAAACCGGTCTCGCCCCCAGACCGCATCCAGCAGCCGCTCGCGGCTGAAGACGTGTTGCGGGTGAGATGCCAGAAAGTGGAGCAGCTTGAATTCGAGCGCGCTCAACTCGGCCTTCTGGCCCCGCACCGTCACCTCGAGCGTGCCCGTGTCCATCGAAAAGTCGGCCAGTTGAATGCGTTCGACTTTTTCCGTCGGAGGCTCCTTGCGGCGCAGAACGGCTTTGATTCGAGCCGCGAGTTCCCGAGGGCTGAAGGGCTTGACTACGTAGTCGTCGGCGCCGAGCTCCAGTCCCAACACTCGGTCAAACTCTTCCCCTTTGGCGGTCAGAAAAATTACCGGCGTCGCGCGCAGCCGCTCCTCGCTTCGCAGTTTGCGGCAAATCTCGAAGCCGTCCAGGTCCGGCAGCAAAACGTCGAGCAGCACGAGGTCCGCTCCGTGCCGGCGCAAGTGTTCCAGCCCCTCGCGGCCCCGGCCGAAACTCTCCAGCTCGTATCCCTCCTTGCGAAGGTTGTAGCGAACCAGCTCGACGATATCCTTCTCATCTTCGATCAAGACGATGCGTCCACGCATGGGGTTATTATATATGATGAAACATCCCCGCAACGCCTTTCCATTGAGGACTGCGGAATACAGTGAGTACGGCCGACGTAGCGCCCTGATGTATCGGCGCCCTTCCTCGTGCCGGCCAGAGGCCGGCGCTTCGGCCCATCGCGCACCTCAAATATACAGTCCTCAGTAGTTTTCGGGAGGGCTACGCGCGCTCAAGCGCGGTTTGGGTAAAACCGGGGTGGAAAGGTCATCAAGGCTGGGCGAGGACCAGCCATCCGAGCAGGGCAGAGATTTTTTCGTCCACCCGCCAAGGGGGACCGAGTGGGCGGCCCAAATCGGCGAGCCACGCTCGAAGCTTATCAGCCGGCGTGCCGAGCTGGTTCGAGGCGTGGGCGAATAGGTCCCGCTCCCTCACCCGCGTCACCGGCAACTGGCATTGCTCGCTTGCGGCGATAAGAGCATTGCGGAAGAGCTCGCCTTCCGCCGTATGGATCATCGCGTGCGACGCTAGGGTCGCGGCGAGTGCCCCCAAAGTCCGGCCGGAACTGAGGGCGATTCCCACGCCGGTAACCGAATAGCCTTCGTGCCCCAAGGTATCTACCAATGCGCGAAGCGCGTGGCGGGCAAGATTCCTCGCCGCATTCGCGGACTCCCGAATCAGTCGCTGGGCGTCGGTTAGGCCGAGTTTCTCGGCGGCGTGGTATGGCTGCTTCGGTAATCCCGACGTAATGAGCTCAACGCGCCGGCGGTCAATGATCTGCGGTGCATCCTTCGTCCCACTCACGGCTACCATCACCGCCCAGCCCGAATGAGCTCGACACCCGATGCCGGCGCGCCGTCTCGCATTCGTCTCAGCCATTTTTGGCCCGAGCGTCCGCTTCGCTTCAGCTCGAGCACAGACTTCAGGTCGCTCGAGTTCCGTGGTTCTTATCTTCCCATCTCAGAACTCCAGACGGCCCCGCAGCTCGATGACTCTCGACCCGCTCTTTTCCCCGCTAAAGAAGCGGTCGTGCTGGCCGCTAATCTGGCCGACGCCGGAGGCATCGATGGTCGTGGTCGAGGAGTCGGGGATAGAGAAGTTGGGATGATTGAACAAGTTCCCGCACAGCGCCATGATGTCGAAGTGCCAGCGTTCGGTCAAAAGGAAGCGCTTCCGAATAGTTAAGTTTACCGTGTGCAGCCCCGGCCCTTCCAGGATGTTGATCCCGGAATTGCCAAACCGTCCCACATTGACAAGTGCTGCCGGATCCAGACAAGTAGGGTCGCTCGCGGGACAGCCGGGGACCGCAAAAGCGCTCGTATCGAACCAATGGCTGACCGAGCGCTGACCGTTCGGCAAGTTACCATTGGCAATCCGGTCCGGCAGGCCCCCGAAAGAATTCGTGTTGGACGGGTCCGTGGTGGAGAAGAAGGGGGAGAACCATTGGCCGGTCTGGATGAACGCCACCCAATAGGCCGTCCAACCGCCAACGGCCTTGTCCACGACGCGCGGGGCGCTCGCAAGATAACGGCGTCCGCGTCCCACGGGGATTTCCCAGGAGGCATTGACTACGACACGGTGGTGCGGGGTTACTCGGTCATGATTCCAAAGAAGCGGGGCGTAGGGGTTCTCATCTCCAAAGGAGCCGTTCTGAGGCCCGTACTCCGTGCCGAAACCGCTAGCAAGCATTTCATAATTGTCCAAATTGTTGGCCCAGGTCCAGAAGCCGTCAAAGCTTACTTGTCCCACCCTCCGGCGTCCTTCCAAGGTGAGCGAATCATAGTTCGCGGAGAGGTCCCGCCGCAACATTTGGACCGATACGAATTGTGGATAGGGCCGCCGATCTGGAGTGAAAGGAATCGTGCTCGGCTGGGGCTTATTGATCTCATAAAAACCATTCAGCCCGCGGCTGCGGGAGCCGACGTACGACACCCTGAAGCCCATATCGCTAAGCTGGTGTTCGACGGTCGCGTTGAATTGATGGATTTTGCCGTCGCGTGTGTCGAGCGGGTAACCGCCCACAGATTGCGAGGCAACCTCCACAAGGCCGAGGTTTGCCGGGAACGGGTCAGGAAAGGCAAACAGCGCCTGCCCACTTTGAATGGTGTTGGTGTAGTTTTCGGCAAGCTCGAACGGCCCTTGACCCTGAACCAGAGAAAAGGTTCCCAGCCCACGCGAAGTAAAGATGCCGTACCCTCCTCGGAGGACAGTTTTCTCCGTGATCAGATAGGCGGCGCCAATGCGGGGAACAAAATTCTGATTGGACGGGTGCGGGATCACCGGCCCCGCCACCACAGCGATGTTACTCGGATAGAGAGGGCTCACGTCCCAGCAGGAAGTCAGCGTAGTCGTACCCCGTAAAGCTGCCGTTAAAAGAGAATTGGCCAAAAGAGCCATCCGGAATGTAGGCGTTGTAATTCATGTACGCTCGGAGCTCTTCTCCAAACTTCATGACATGACGGCCTTTGGCCCAGGTCACGGAATCGGCGTAACTCCAGTTCTCAAACAGCTCCGAAGCCCGACCTTTGACGCCGCCCGCTTGCTGGACCAGGCTGGTGAGGTCGTTAAAGAACATGTCCGGAAATCCCATCGCCGAGTAATTATTGGGATTTACACCTTGGAGGCCAATGGCCTGGACGACCGTCTCCCCATCGGGTGGCAAGTAGCCATTTACCTTACTGCCGTCCACGAGCCTGTCCCGGTTCCCCCCGAACGTAAAGGTGTTGACCAAGCTAGGGGTGAAGATGTGGGTGTCAACAACGGCCCACGAGTGGCTCTGACGGAGCCTTGTCCAATTCAGAGTGGGCAAGTCCCCGTTGTTAAGAACATACCGCGGCCAGTAGCCTGAATACCGGCCGAAGATATTATTCTTTTCGGAGAGTTTGTGATCGATACGCCCGCTAAGAACATCGGCGTGGTATTGGTCCCCAGGGTAGGGGAAGATCCAGCCGAAGTTGTTGACCACTTCGCCGGGTGCCCCCTGGTTGGGTTCGGGAAAGTAGAGTTGTTGGACTTGGAGGGCTACCGGGCTGAGCGGGATGTTGATCACGTTCCCCTGAAACGCCTGGAGTGTGTAGGGATTGTGAATCTGAATGGGTTGAGGCAGGTTGAGCAAATCAGAGAAGTCGCCGCTGCGCATGTTACTGGTCGGCACCGATTCAGAGAAGAAGCTATGTTCAGGAACACGTTCGGCGTTCCACAAGCCGTAAAAGAATGTGCGGTCCTTTCTGATGGGGCCGGACCCGCTCAAGTTGAACGTGTGATAAAGCACCAACGGTTTCGTGGTCTCGAAGAATCCCGCCGCCCCCAAGGCGGAGTTGCGGTGGTAGTAAGAAGCTTCCCCGTGGTACTGATTGGTCCCACGCTTGGTGATGGTATTGTAGTAGCCGACGCGGGCGTACTCGGCGCTGTTGTTCACCGCATTGACTTTGACCTCCTCTACGTCTTCCATGTTCACCGTTTGGGTGTTGAGGTTCTCCTCTTTAACGCCGTCCATGCCCATATGGATTTCGGCCGCGCCCTGGCCGGCCATGGTCACACCGAATTCATTTCCACCTTCAGTCTGAATTTGGGGCATGGTAGCCAATACCGGGAGCGGAGAAGAATAGGAATTGGCGGGCAGGGGCGCGAGCTGGTATTGGGCTCCGCTGAACTCTGCGCCAATCTTCCCGCCTTCGGTGTCAATGGCCGTGGCCGCCCCGCTTACCTTCACCAGGGTGTTGGTGGCACCCACCTGGAGGACAACATCCACGCGCTTGGTCTGATTGCTGGCCAAGTGGATGTCGCTCTCGACATAAGTCGCGAACCCAGGCATTTGCACTTGCAACGTATAGGAGCCCTCCTTGAGCGCTGGAATCTCATAATTGCCCTGGCCGTCGGTATTGACCGTTCTTGCTTTAATGCCGGTTCCCACTTCTTCCACGCTCACCTGGGCTTGCGGCACGACCGCACTTGAAGCGTCTGTTACCGTGCCCCGAATCGTGGACAAGCCTTCCTGGCCGGACAGGGGAAGGGAGAATATGAGCGCGGATGCAAAGACAAGCCAACAGCCGAGATTGGCCCTCTTGTCATCGTGCCAACTGGAATCTTTCGTTAGCATTTTGGCCTCTTTCTGCGCGCACAGACTAGGGAGAAGCGCGCCTTCGTTTCCGGGTAACTGCCAAGCGAGTTTGCTCGCCGATTCACCTGTGGCCTGCCTTGCGGGGACAGGTTAACTTGAAAGCAGACCGCTACCCCACACTCGACTACGATGTATCACCGTCTTCGAGCGAGCGTCAAGAGGCTGGGAGACAAAGTGGGAAAATGGAGCCGGCGAAGGGAATCGAACCCCCGACCTACGGTTTACGAAACCGTTGCTCTACCGACTGAGCTACGCCGGCCCTTACCTCACCGAGCGCCTGGGACGCGCGGTGTACCCCAACCTCTAGTCTACAGACGAAAATGCTCACCCGCAAAGGGCAAAATTTCTGCCGCACCTGCGGGTGAGCATTCGAGAGGAGAATAGAACAGCAGACGCGCTCTACCGTCCTAAACCCGCATGGAGCATAGAAAATCGAGTTAGGGCTGTCAAGAAAATTCTAAAGCTCCTTGGAATTAAATAAGCCGTTTGTTTACAGTGTGTTAGCTGAGGAACCGGGGGTTTCGAGAATTCTGGCGGAGCCCTCGGAATGGTTCAAAAGATTTCCTTCTGGGGGCCAAATGTCTGATGAATTGAGGCTTAGTCTCAGCTCAGCTTGAGGGTGATGAACCTCGCGTCGTCGGGTTGGCCGAAGTCGGTTTGCGGGAACCATTTGCGCGCCGCCTGCTTGGACAGGAAAAAAATGATGCCCCCAAAAACCGACCAACCGCACAGATAAAAGACAAAGATGAGATTCAGCACGATGAAGTTCAGCATTTGAAACAGCGGCGACTTATCACCCGGGTAGGGCCGGTCCCAGCTCAATCCGATGCGCCGGTTAAATAAGTCCATCCAACGTGACGCAGCGGCAGGGGAGCCGGAGTAGAGAACCAGAACCACGAATGACCCTTCTTGTTTTCCCAAGACCTCCATGGTCGAGCCGAGCTGATTGAGGTCAAGCCGTTTTTGCATCTGGACGTATTGGGAGTGAGCAATCTGGGGCGTGGGATAAGAGATCACCACAACCCTCGAGTGCGATTGCCCCGCCGCGTAGTCACCCGTTTGTACCTCCGCTCCCAAATTAAAGCCGAAGAGGTCGGGAGGGATCGAAGGGAGAATCCGGCGAACACCTTCTTCCCCGACCAGGTATTTTTCGGAGCCCGGCACCAAATCGGCCGGAGGCAAGGGTGTCGGCAGTGCATTCATGTCTTCCGTCAGCGGAGACTCCGCTCCCAGTGCCGCGAGCAATGCTCGTAATCTGCTGGGAGGAATCGTAGCGGCCGGAGACCGCGGCAGGACGGCGCGAATAAAAAGCTGGCCGCGAAATAATACCCCACCCTCTGGCCCACTGGCGGCGTAATGCATCCCGGCTTCGGGCTTCATGTCCCCCGAACGATAGTAACTGAAAAGCCCGTAGGCGGCGGTGGCGTCGGTGGCGCGTTCGGCCACTACCTCGGCAATTTCATCAGCCTGCGAAAAAATCTGATACTCGAGAAAACGGACGCCGTATTCGCGCTCTATGGCCGGGTCGCCTCCCCAGCGGCGCACGGCGTCGACCGGCAGCCGCTCCATTTTCCCCGCCTGCCAGCCCGGCGATAGAAGCTCGACGACCGCGTTTTTCGCCGGGCTCGCGGGGGCAGCCGCGAAAAGCCAAGCCGTAATGCCCAGACCTGCGATAAGTAGGAACCGGCTGCGCATATTCCGAGGATATCAGAAATCTCGAGGGATTGCCCCAGTAAGCCTGTCGGGGGAAGGGGAGACGGGGTCGAGCGGCGCGGCCTTGCCTTGGGTGCGCGATTGCTCCGCCACTTTGACGCCGCCCAGGTTGTTTGCGTACAGGAAGATTCCGCGCAAAAGCGCTTCGGCTATCTTCTGCCGATATTCGGCTTTCTTGAGCAGGCGCTCGTCGGAGGGATTCGTCAAGAAGGAAATCTCGGAAAGGACAGAAGGCATGTTGGCGCCGATGAGGACGACGAACGGCGCTTTCTTCACGCCGCGGTCGCGCACCCGCACGCCGTTCCGCGCCAGGCCGGCGTGCATTTCAGTTTCAACCTTGGATGCGAAATCGTGCGACTCCTGGATTTTTTCCGTCAGCACGATCTTTTTCACCAGGTCCTGGAGCTCGTGAACGGATTCCTGCGATGTGGCGTTTTCGCGCGCCGCCACTTCCAGTGCTCCCGGGTCGGAAGTGAAATTCAGGTAATAGGTTTCAAGGCCCCGCGCGCTGTTGTCGCTGCTGGCGTTGGCGTGAATGGAGATGAACAGGTCCGCGCCCTTCTGGTTGGCGATGGCGGTGCGTTCTTCCAGCGGGATGAAGGTATCGTCTTTGCGAGTCAAAATAACTTCGTTACCCGTCTCCCGCTCGATAAGTCTGGCCAGGCGCAGGGCGACGTCGAGGACAACGTCTTTTTCCATCACCCCCGTTGGGCCCAGAGTGCCGGTGTCGTGCCCGCCGTGACCCGGATCAATGACGATACGACCGATCTTCAGACCGAGGGCCCGCGTCAGCGTGCGCGAGCCGGACTCGGTCGGAGTGGAAGGACGGACCGGCTCCGGACGAATGGTCAGTGGCGCGGTCTGCAGAGTCTTCGCCGTCGCGGCGAGCTTGCCGGTCTGGGGCTTGGTGCCCTTTGTGGCTGCGGGCGTGGCCGGAGCGCCCGCCGCTCTTTCGGTCCGCGGCGCCTCGCGCGGCGGGCCGTGGACGTCAATGACCAGCCGGAAGGGGTTGGGAAGGGAAAAGACGGAAAAGTCTTGGATGCGCTCGACATCCAGCACTACGCGCGTGACGTTCGGCCGGTAGAGCGCCACGCGAACTTGCTTGAGGAAGCCGTCCTCGACGGACAGGGGGTTGCCCACCAGTGACACGTCCGGCCGCGCGTTCGCCAAGTCGAAGACCAGGCGGTCCGGCGAAACCAGCCGGCGCGCGTCGAATTGGACTTCGCCGTCAATGTTGATCACAATGCGCGTGTAATTCGGCCCCACCCAGCGGCGGACTGAAATCACACGGGCCGGCTGGCCTGGCCTTGTCTCTTCGGTCGTCAGCCGGGCGCCGGGCGTGGGCACAGGGCTCGAGGTCTCCGCTGATTCCTTCAATCCGCGCATCTGCGCGTCTGATGCGGCGGTGGCTTCGACCATCTTCAATTGATCGCGAGCGTAAACCGCTTTTTCGGACCTGGGGTGTTTTTTAAGGAAGGTTTCGTAAGCCTTTCGCGCTCTCGCGGTGTTGTGGAGGTCCGCAAAGTACACGTCCCCGATAGTGAGCAGGGCGTCCGCCGCGAGCGGGCTCGCGGGGTAATGGTCCATCATAAACTCGTAGGCCCCGATGGAGGTTTGAAAATATCCCGAGTCGGCGAAGCGGCGCCCCATCTCGCGATAAAGCTCCGCAACGTTGCGAAGCGCGAGCGGGGTTCTTCCTAAGGTGGGGTCCAGGCGGTATACCGTGCGGAAATCCAGTATGACTTTTTCGTAGCCGGCCCGTGTGCGCTCGCTTTCGGGCGTGGCGGCGAGCTGTTCCCGCTCTTTCGCGGCGCGATCATACAAGGCGCGTGCGCGCTTCGAGGCTGCCGGGGAGGAGACAACGATGGACGGGAATGCGAGGAGGCTTGCGAGAATGAGGGCGCGCTGGTTCCAATGATTCTTCAACGTTCGCCGTTCGCCCCCCGTCCCCCCAAGCGGAGAGCCTTTTCGGTCGCGTTCACAGCCCCCGGCCTGGCCCTGCCGAGGGCTCGACTTCATCCGTCCCGCTGATGCGGGACGGCGTTCCGACTACAACTCGTCCCCATTCGTAAAATGGACCACTCCGCGCGAGTCCACAGTACGGTAAATGGCCGCCTTGGGTGGCGTCTTGGCGCCCTTCGCCGCCATCGTGCGCGGCGACTTGGGCCCGCCCACCGCGGCGGGCTGGTACAAGTCCTCAACCTTCTTGACGTACTTCTGAGTTTCCGAGATTCTCGGCACACCGTTCGATCGCTCGACGCGGTGCTCACCCGAGTTGTAGGCGGCGAGCGACAGGTCCAGGTCGCCACCGAAATGGTTGAGCAAGTATTTCAAGTAAGTGACGCCGCCTTCGATGTTCTGTTTGGCGTTGAACGGGTTGCTCACTCCGAAGCGATCGGCGGTGGCGGGAATCAATTGCATCAGGCCCATCGCCCCCTTCGACGACACGGCGTTCGGGTTGTAGGCCGACTCCACTTGAATGATGGCGTGAATGAGCTGTGGGTCCACTCGATGACGCTGGCTGGTGTCCTCGACAAGCGACTGGATCTCGGCCGAAGGGTCCATGGAGACCTCGGAGCGTGAGGCTCGATCGCGCTTGAAACCGGGAGGTGGGTCTCCGGTGTTGACGTAAACCTTGTGGCCGCGCGCGTCCTTGATTGCAATAATCTGGTCGGCGCGCGCCGCGGCAGGGCTTAACGCACAAACCCCTATGACTGCGCAGGATGTCGCCAGCCGATAAATCTTGGACAGAGCGCTCATTGGTTTCCGAATGTATTAGTCATTCAAAGCGGGTTTGCCAAAATCCCCGCTCGCTGCCCGGCCACTCAAGCGCACGCGCAGTGCGTCCTGGCGCGTCCCCGCTAGCTGGCTAGATTATAACACCATTCTCTCGCCCGAAGCATAATTCCGCGGCCTGGCCGAGCCAAGAAGGTTCGGGCAGAGAAATCGACTGCGCGAACCATGGCGATTAGCAGCATTCGAGCCAATCCATTCGAGATTATCCAGCCCACCAGGAGACCGCACCTGTTGATTCTAAAGAACTTTCGCTACTTTTTGTCCGGGTCTTCCGCCCCATTTGATTCTTTACAGCTCCTCCCAGTGGCCGTCATTCCGAGCGCCAGCGAGGAATCTGCTTTTCGGCGCCGCACTCCGCTCTAATTCGGTTTCACAACATTTTTTCGATGATGGACAGGACAGCCGCGAGGGATTCGTCGAGCTTTTCGGGCAGGGTGCCGCCGGCTTCGGCCAAGTCTTTGCGCCCGCCGCCCGCGCCGCCAACCAGCGCTGCGGCCTGCTTAACAATTTTCACGGCGTCCAGCCGGCTCGTGAGGTCTTTGGTCACGGCGGCAATCAGCGCCACTTTGCGGTTCGACTTTTGCTCACCGCCCTGAGCGGAAGTCGAAGGGCCGTCGGCGACGGTCCCAAGAAAAATCACTCCCGAGGCGAGACGCGGGCGGAGGGTGTCCACCATCTGGCGCATCGCGGCGCGATCGGTGAGGTCCACGCGCGCGGCGAGCACCTTTACGCCCTTTACGATTTGCGTTTTTTCCAATAAGTCCCCGGCCTCGGCTGCCGCGCGCTTGGCCTGTTGCGATTCGAGCTGCTTGCGGAGCTTCTTCTCCGTTTCGGCGAGCTTTTCTGCGGCCTCGATTAATTCTTCGGGCTTGGCGCGGAGCCTCTCCGACAATAGCGCGAGCGTCCCGCTCGCCTTTCTCAAGTATCCGAGCACGCCCGTGCCCGTCAGAGCCTCGACGCGCCGCGTGCCCGCGCTGACGCTCGATTCGCTGATGATTTTGAAAAGGCCAATGTCGCCCGTCCGGCGAACGTGCGTCCCGCCGCAAAGCTCCTTCGAAAAACTTCCATCGGCAATCGAGACCACGCGGACTTGGTCGCCGTATTTTTCGCCGAAGAGCGCCATCGCGCCCGACTCGACAGCCTTGTCGAGCTCCATCACGTTCGTAACCACCTCTTCGTTCTTCAAGACGTGCTCGTTCACGAGGTCTTCGATATCGAGCCGGTCTTGTTCGGAGAGCGCGGCGTAGTGCGAGAAGTCGAAGCGCAGGCGGTCGGGCGCAACGAGCGACCCGGCTTGCTTGACGTGCGTCCCCAGCACCGTCCGAAGCGCCGCGTGAAGCAAGTGCGTGCCTGTGTGATTGCGGCGAATGGCGTCACGCCGCTCGGCGTCGACGACCGCGGTCACGCGGTCTTCGGGCGTCAAAACGTAATCCGTGAGCCATTGAACCTTGTGCACGATAAGCCCGGTGATGGGGCTAAAAGTGTCTAGAACTCTGGCGACGTCTCGGCCCTCCATTCGCAGCCACCCTGTGTCGCCCACCTGACCGCCGCTCTCGGCATAGAACGGCGTCCTGTCAAGGACGACGTCCACGCGCCCTTCACGCGGGGCTGGGTATGTGGTCTCAACCAATATGACGCCCAGGACTCGGCAGCCTTCGACCCCGGTTGACTGGTAACCAACGAATGTTGTCTTGTGTCTTCCGGCGAAGCCTTTATAGGCATCGCCAGCCAGCAGAATGTCCGTCGCCTTGTCACTCCAGCCAGCACGGGCGCGCTCCCGCTGGGTCAGCATCATGGCCTCGTAGCCTGTGAGATCTAAGGTGAGTCCGTAGTTTCGCACTATGTCCGCTACAAAGTCCGGCCGAAGTCCATACGTGTCGTGCAGCAAGAAGAGGTCCTCGCCTGGGACCCATCCGGCGAACGGCGGAGGTGCCGTTGGACCGGCCTTTCGTGCCGCATGACGACTCGCTATGGCGCGCACGGCCGCTTCGCAGTCTCCGTTGTGATTGGAATACGCTGATTGCCAGTCCTCGAATTCGGTCTCAAGACCAGTGGCATTGTCTAAGGTCAGTACGACTCCCGCCTTCTTCAGGCGGTCCAGTCCGACCCGCGTAGTCTGGGCGTAGCGTTCCTCTTCAATCTTGATCGCCTTCGCTGCGTGAGGCGCAGTCTCCGGCAGTCCGGGATACGCTTCCTTCATCAGGTCCACGACGTGGCCGGACATTTTGAAGAGGAAGGGCTCGTTCAGGCCAAGCGTTTGGCCGTGGTAGAGCGCGCGGCGAAGGATCAATCGCAACACGTAGCCACGGCCTTCGTTCGTGGGCAGGACGCCGTCGGTAATCAGGAACGTCGCGGCGCGCGCGTGGTCCGCGATGATGCGGAGCGAGATATCCGTTTCGTGATTTGCGCCGTACTCAGTATTGGCAAGCTCCGCGGCTTCGTCAATCAACGGCTTGAACAGGTCGGTGTCGAAATTTGAGACTTTGCCCTGGAGCACCGCGGCCAGGCGCTCAAGGCCTGCGCCGGTATCAATCGAGGGGCGGGGAAGCGGCGTCAACACAAAGTCGCTAGTCCTGAGTCCTGAGTCGGGAGTCCCCGACTCCTGACTCCTGACTCCTGACTCCTGACTCCTCCGGGCCCGGTTGAACTGCATGAAGACCAGATTCCAAATCTCCACGTACCGCCCGCAATCCTGGGGGCACGGAAATTTGCAATCCTTGTGACCGAGGTCGCTGGCCTCGGGACCCATGTCATAGTGGATTTCCGAGCACGGTCCGCAGGGGCCGGTTTCGCCCATCGCCCAGAAGTTATCTTTTTCGTCGAAGCGGAAGATGCGGTCGCGAGGCACGATCTTCGCCCAGATTTGCTCGGCCTCGTCGTCTTCGCGAAAGACGGTGGCATAGAGTCGCTCGGTCGGGAGCTCGAAGTCCTGGGTCACGAGTTCCCAGGCCCAGGGAATGGCTTCGGCCTTGAAGTAGTCGCCGAAGCTGAAGTTGCCGAGCATTTCGAAAAAAGTATGGTGGCGGCGGGTGCGGCCGACCTGTTCCAGATCGTTGTGCTTTCCGCCCGCGCGGACGCATTTCTGGCAGGAAGCGGCGCGAGGGCTCGGGGGCTTTTCGTGGCCGAGGAAAACGTCCTTGAACTGGTTCATGCCGGCGTTGGTGAAGAGAAGCGTGGGGTCGTTCGCGGGGACGAGCGACGACGAGGGCACGACGCGATGTCCGCGGGCCTCAAAAAACTTTAAGAATCGGTTGCGAATGTCGTTTGCGCGCATGGGGAAGTTATGAGTTCTGAGTTCTGAGTTTTGAACGATCAGCTCCAGAGGCCGCGTTTTCGGCGCCGTCGCCTGCTCGTCTTCGTTTGGTGGTCAAAATGATAGAAGACAGTATGCGAATTATCTCTTCGGTTGCCTGAATCAAGGGTCCGAGCCTGCCACTCGGCACTGTTTCTGATTCGGCAAGCAGGCGGAGCCAATAGCGGCACTCGCGCGCTTCTTTTTGCGCGATACCGAGCTTGTGGATGAAGTCGGCACGGCTTTCACCAGCTTGAGCCTCCTCGACATTCGCGCCGATAGAGCATGCGGCGCGGAGGTATTGCTTGCCCAGAATCCATCCAACTCCGTCACGCTGTTTCAGCAAGTATCGATAAAGCTTAATGGCGCGCAGCGCGTAACCAAATGATCTCTCCCGAATTCTCAGGGGCTGCGTCCGGTTCACAGTTTTTGTTTGGATCGACGGCGCACTCGCGTTTGAGCGTAACTCATCACTCATAACTTTGAACTTTGACTCTCGTCCGCCTCTTCGAGCGTGGCCAAGTCCACTCCGTCCGCCTCGGGCTTGAATCCGGGCCTCGCTTGGACGGCTTTGATGATATCACCGGAGGAGAATCCGCGGCGCAGCAAGGTTTGGCACAGTGAGGCGAGTTTCTGACGGGTGAGGGGCAATTTCAAGGTGCGCAGCTTGCGCGTCAAAACATCGTTGAGAAGCGAGCGTTCGTCGGTTTCTTCGAAGGCGCGCTCGAGGGCGGGCTCGATGAAGCGGTAATCGAGCAGGCGGGCTTTGAGCTCGCGGCGGATGCGATGGCGGCCGAAGCGCCGGTTGCGGGCAAGCGAACTGGCAATCTGTTCGGCGACTTTGCGGTCGTCGAGATATCCTTGGGCACGCAGGCGGGCGACGGCTTCGCGCGCCGCCTCCGAGTCCGGAAACTTTTTCTCCAGCGCCCGCCGCAGCTCGGCCACGGAGTAAGGCCGGCGGGCGAGCATGGCGAGGGCCGCGGAGTAAGGCTCCCCTTTACCTTTTCGCAAACCGATCCACCTGGCTCGCTTTTTCCATTTCCTCGCGGGCCGCGTCGGTGGTCGAGCGGATGCCGGCGATGCGCAGCTTGAACTCGTCGGGGTTCGAGCAGCGGATCAGCGCCTCTTCGAGCGTAATCAAGCCCTGGCTGTAGAGGTCGTAGACGGACTGGTCGAAGGTCTGCATGCCGTACTGCGAGACGCCCGCGGCGATGGCGTCGTGGATCATGCGCGTCTTGTCGGGGTTGATGATGCAGTCGCGGATGTACTCGGTGGCGATCAGCACCTCCACCGCGGGCACGCGGCCGATGCCGTCGGATTTCCGCACCAGGCGCTGCGAAATGATGGCCTTGAGCGTCGAGGCCATTTGCAGCCGGATCTGTTTCTGTTCCGGCGGCGGAAAGACGGCGATGATGCGCTGAATCGTCTCCGTGGCGTCGACAGTGTGCAGGGTCGAGAAGACCATGTGGCCGGTTTCGGCCGCCAGCAAAGCGGTTTGGATGGTTTCGAGGTCGCGCATTTCGCCCACCAGGATGAGGTCCGGGTCCTCGCGCAGCGAAGCGCGAAGGGCGGCGCCGAAGCTCGTGGTGTCCACGCCGACTTCGCGCTGGTTGACAAAGCCCTTCTTGTCGCGGTGCAGGAACTCGATGGGATCTTCGATGGTAATAATGTGGTCGGTGCGCGAGGAGTTGACGCGGTCAATCATGGCGGCGAGCGTGGTGGACTTGCCGCTGCCCGTGGTCCCCGTCACCAGCGCTATGCCGCGCCGCTCCTCGCAGATCTTGTCAAGGACTTTGGGCATGAACAGCTCGTCGAGCGTCCGAATCTTGGTGGGGATGACGCGCAGTACCATTCCCACGTTGCCGCGCTGCTGGAAGACGTTCACGCGGAAGCGGCCGAGGCCCGCTACGCCGTACGCCATGTCGAGCTCAGTCTCCTCCTTGAACTTCTGCTTCTGGCGGTTGGTCATCATGCTGAAGGCCATGTTCAGCATGTCTTCGCTCGAGATGCGCGGAAACTGCGTCAGCGAAGAGAGCTCCCCGTCCACGCGGATGTACGGGTAGTTGCCCACCTTGCAGTGCAGGTCGGAAGCCTTCGACTCGCACGCCACCCGGAGCAGGTCGTCGATATTCATCCCTCATCCTCTCTCGCCCGAAAATTGAGCCCAAGTTAACACGGCGGGGAGGGGCGTGTCAAAGATGAAGGCAGAAGGCAGAAACACCTCGACGGTCGTTTTGGTCCCGCAATCGCTAAACGCCGCACAAGCGTCCCAGACAGACTTATCGGGTTGCGGCGACGGGTTGAGCGCAGGGGGTTAGCCAGCCGTATTTATCTTCGGACTTGCCGTTGGTGATGGAGATGAATCGTTCCTGGAGCCGCATTGTGACCGGGCCGGGCTTGCCTTTGCCGACCGGGATGCGGTCCACGGAACGGATGGGGGTGATTTCCGCCGCTGTGCCGCAGAAAAAGACCTCGTCGGCGATGTAGAGGATTTCGCGGGGAAGGTTTTGCTCGGCCACTTGGAAGCCGAGCTCGCGCGCCAGGGTCGCCACCGAGTCGCGCGTGATGCCGGGGAGGACTGAGGCCGCGAGCGGCGGCGTGTAGAGCGTCTCACCGCGCACCACGAAAATGTTTTCGCCGCTCCCTTCGCTAATATGGCCGGAAGCGTCGAGCGCGATGCCTTCCGCGAAGCCGTTGAGCTGCGCCTCCATCTTGATGAGCTGCGAGTTCATGTAATTCGCCGAGGCCTTCGCCATCGCGGGCAAGGTGTTCGGCGCCATGCGTTGCCAGGAAGAGACGCAAACCTCCACGCCGTCTTTCAAGGAATCGGCGCCCAGGTAGCGGCCCCATTTCCATGCCAGCAAATAAATCTCGACGGGATTCTTGAGCGGGTTAACGCCGACCTCGCCCAAACCGCGAAAAACTATGGGCCGAAGGTAGCAGCTCTGAATCTTGTTGACGCGCACCAGCTCGACCATCGCTTGCGCGAGCTCCTCTCGCGAGTAGGCGAGCTCCATGCGGTAAATCTTGGTCGAATTCACCAGGCGATCCACGTGCTCTTTCAGGCGGAAGATCGCCGGCCCGCCAGGAGTTTCGTAGCAGCGGATGCCCTCAAAGAGGCAGGAGCCGTAGCTGACCACGTGCGAAGCCACGTGCACCGTCGCCTGCTCCCAGGGAATGAACTTCCCGTTATGCCAGACTTCGGGATAATTCTCGACCGCCATGAGTTCCGCCTCCGAGAATATTCGGGTGTAGCGGCCGCCTACCGTTCGACTGCCGCTCACCGTCCTCCCTTCGACTCCGCTCAGGGACTCGCCGCGGCGAGAGCGAAGTCGAGCTGTGAGCGTAGGTCGAAGGATGACCGCCGCCGCCGCTCATAGATCGGCGCATCACACTGCGAGTATAGCATGATGGAAAGGGGATTCGGGGTCATTGCCGCACGGCGCGGCGGGCCAAGGCGCGGCTGGTGGCGGCGCGCTCGCTAGAGGCGGGCGTGAGCGCCGTTTCAGCGTTGAGGGCTGGCTCCATGCCGCCCACCAGCGCCCCGTCCTCTTGCTTCATGAAGATCAATTTCTTACTGTCGCGGTCGAAGTCCACGGTGATGAGGTCGCCGAGCTGAATCTGCCGTGTCGCAATGAGGTTCGAGAGCGGGAAGACTACGTGGCGCTCGATGGCGCGTTTCAGGTGGCGCGCGCCGTATTTCATGTCCGTCCCTTCGCGCAGCAGGAAATCGCGAGCGCGACAATGGTCGGATGTCTAGCCAACGTGGAGCAAAGCTTCTTTAATACCGGCCATCAACTTTTGTAAGGAGGTCATTAAGTCGTGCCTTATCTCCAGTGCTGCCAGCAAGTCTCGCTCCAGGATCTTGAATTCTCCTTTTGTAGGATCGGTCAAGCCCGCGCTCTCGATAACTCTAGAATTCCGTCCTTCTTCAGAGTGACTCCATGCCACAGCGAGTTCCTGGCTGTAGTAACTCATCTCGCGGAATTCCTCTCTGTCGAACCACCTATCGAATCGTTTTTCGTCACCGAATACCAACTGGGCGCGAACGCTCACAGAGCCCCGAAACGCCTTGTACTGTCGGAAACTAGTTCCCATCGACTCAATCACCCCGACGACCGACGGGGCAAGGTCGGTGAGCAAAATGTCGGCTTCATTTGGACGTAGCTTGCCAATGTCATCGTCCGCGGGCACCCCAGATGAAATCAGCGTGCCGTAAATCCTTTGAGCGGCGTCCAAGCGGGGACCAAGAATCTGCTCGCGGAGCCGTTTCCTCCACTCGGCCGCGAGGTGGTCGCGGTCATTCCTTCGCTGGAAAAAGGCTCCGACTAAGGCACCCAGCACACCGCATGCTACCAAGGCCGCAGCAATTGAGGCAATGAGATCCAGCCCGCCGGGCACAACAGTTCTACCCCATGGCCAGTTTACAGCCGTAGCGCCTGACAGGCAACCACGTCCTCAGCCATTCGAACGAGAAGCGACACCACGGTTGTTGATCGAAAACTCAGATGCGTCGATTCAGAGCCAGCGTCCAATATGCTCGAGATTAGGACGGTTGATTAACTCCGCGCGCGCCGCGCCAAGGATCGAGATGTGTTGGCGCTGCGGTCGGACGCCATTACCAGGGCCGTCGCCCCTCCAACGTCATTCTGCTGGCCAGCAACCAACGCTCCTTTCTCTTGCCTCAGAAATACCAACTTGGAGGCCGTTGGTTCGCAGTCGACCGTAACAAGGTCGCCCAATTGGATCTGCCGCGTGGCAACTAGGTTGGAAAGCGGGAAAACTAAGTGACGGTCGATAGCCCGTGCAAGGTGCCGCGCACCAGATTCGGCATCAGTTCCCTCACGCAAAAGGAAATCGCGCGCCGGTTGCGTGCATTCGAAGACGAATTGATTGCCTCCGGTCAAAGAAGAGACGATGCGCTCCTGCACCCGCCGCAGTTCGATGTCGAGTATTTGCTCAAGGTGGGCCCGTGTCAAAGCGCGGAAGACGATCACTTTGTCCAGGCGATTCATGAACTCGCGGGAAAACTTCTTTTTCGCGGCCCGGAACCCCGTTTTATAGATTCTAGTGTCCAGGTTCTCCTCCCCCGTATCAGGTCGAGGCGAGAACCCTAACTGACCCGTCATGAGCCTCGCCATTTCCTCCGAGCCGAGGTTCGACGTGAGAAAAATCATAGCTCGCGAAAAGTCCACACGCCGGTTGTCTCCCAAGGTCAGCGTGGCCTTGTCCAAAATGCCGAGCAGGAGCTGCCACAAGGCGTCGGAGGCCTTCTCGATCTCATCGAAAAGCACGAGCGAGAGCTTTAGTTTATCCGTGTGATGCTCGTCGAGCTTTTCCTGCGTGAGGAGCGGCTGGGTCTCCCGGTGACCCAGGTAGCCGGGCGGGGAACCGATGAGTTTGGCGATTTCGTGGCTGTGCTGGAACTCCGCGCAATCAATCTTAACGACCGCGCTCATGTCGCCAAAAAGCACTTCCGCCGCGGCTTCGACCAGGCGAGTCTTTCCGGAACCCGTGGGCCCGAGAAACAGTAGGTTGACCAAAGGCCGGCCGGGCCTTGAGAGCCCCGCAAGATGAACCTGGTAAACGCGCGCCAGCCGGCGCACGGCGCGGTCTTGCCCCACCAGCCGCTCGAGCAGCGAACCCTCGAAGTCCCTGACTTCCGGGCTGTGCTGACTTGGGTCGAGAATCGTCACGCGTCCGCCCATCGTTGTCCTCTCCTCCTCAGGTTCGGAAACCTGTCGGCTTTCCCTTCCGGAGTTGGCCCAACTTGACGTCGAGCGTCGAGCGAAGCAACTTCAGACTCGACACCACCTGGGGCAGAACCTCCCGATCGTGGGTCATGTCTAGGGCCGGCATCGGCAGATCCGCGATGTCCATGTGAAAGTCTCGGATCGAGGCAAGCAAACCTTTCAGGTAGGAGGCATTGCTGGCAACAGGCTCCACTAAATTGCGGGAGGCTTTCTCCCGCAGGCTGTTCCAATCCACGTCCAGGAAAGGGTGCTTGGAGCGGACCCCCGCGATCACCTCGTCGGAGATGCGCGGGCGCGCGCCGAGCGAGGCCAGATGTACCTGGCGGACCTGCCCTTTTTCCCGGACGTTGTGTACCAGGTAGTAAGCCTGGCCGCGTTTGCGGATAAAAGCCACAGTGCGGGCCCTCTAAGCCCGTAGTGGACATTCTTCCACTACAGCCCGTTGGATGCAAGGAAATAATTTTGGTTGCCGCTATAAAATTATTTTCTATCGGCAGTACGAAAGTACTAAATATGTCCTCAAGTTTGGGCTTCCCGGGCCCTCGGCCGACTCCATTGCCACAGAAAAAATAGATTGGGCTCGCTGAATGGGTTAACATCGGCCGTCGGCCAACTTAAAACCTTCGCGAGGGCTTTATGAAAACAGGTGGATCTCAGAACAGATGCTTCCGCTGGCGCCGGGCCCGACCCGTGTCCATTGCTTTCGCCGTTCTGGTGAGCATTGTTGGTGCGTGGGGCCAGACCGCGCCGCGGTCGGTGCGGCCGATTCTGGAGCGCCCCATTCAACCCACCGCTGTAACCGCTGACCAATTGCAGAGGTATATGATGGCGCGCATCCCGAAGCTCCCGGGGCGAGCGGGTTGGGTCAAGAAATCTCAAGATCTGCGGCGGCATCTCCTCGAGGACGTGGCGTTTCACGGCTGGCCGCCGGAGTGGGTGAAGGCGTTACCGAATTTCCGAGAGGGCGAGGTCATCGAGACGGGGCAAAACTATCGCCTCAAGAAGCTGCAAATTGAAATCCTCCCTGATTTTTGGACCACGGCGATTCTCTACGAGCCCGTCGGGGCAAGTGGACAGCCGGCGGTGGCGGCGAAGCTTCCGGCGATTCTGAACGTCAACGGACACGACCCGGTCGGCAAAGCCGCCCAATACAAGCAGAAGCGCTGCATCAATTTCGCCAAGCGCGGCATCGTGGCCCTGAACCTCGAGTGGGTGGGCTTCGGCGAACTCTATTTGCCCGAGGACCATCACGACTTCGGAGCGCATCTGGACCTCGCGGGCGCGAACGCTCTGGGCTTGTTTTACCTGGCGATGCGAAGAGGGCTGGATTATCTCGCCCGCCTCCCCAACGTGGATCCGAATCGCCTAGGCGTCACGGGCCTTTCCGGCGGCGGGTGGCAGACCATCGTGCTCGGAGCGCTTGATGAACGCGTCTTTGCAGCGGCGGAAGACGCCGGCTTTGCGTCGCTCGAATCGAATATCCTTCATCCCGTGGATACGGACGAAGTCGAGGAGACGCCCTCGGATTTTCTCGAGGGCCAGGACTACACGCACCTGGTCGCGATGCGCGCTCCTCGGCCCACGCTCTTGATTCACAACGCCGAGGACACTTGCTGCTTCCGAGCCGCGCTCGTCAAGCCCTACATCTACGACCAGATGAAACCCTTCTTCCAATGGCTCGGGGCGGAAGATGCTTTTGCCTGGCACGAGAACCTGGACCCCGGCACGCACAACTATGAAATCGATAACCGGCAGACCGCCTACCAGTTCTTCGCCCGAGCCTTTGGGATGAACGTTTCGAGTTTGGAAATTCCAAGCGGCATGGAGTTGAAATCTCCTGACGAGCTGGCGGTTGGATTGCCGAAAGAGAATTTAACCATCCTGGGCCTGGCGAAGCGGCTGGCGGCCCGCCGCGGCGGGCGGCCGCCCGAGCCGGCGTCGCCTTCAGAGCGAAAGGGCTGGGCCATCAAAGAACGCCTTCGCCTGAAAGAAGTGGTTCGCTACAAGCCGCTTTTCGTCAAAAACGCCTGGAGGCTTTGGAACACCATGAACAAGGGGCTCGCGTCGCTCGACTACCGGTTTGATTTCTCCGACGGACTCAGCGCGGCGGGCGTTTGGTTCAAGGCCACGGGGGCGGTGAATTCGCCCGCGACTATCGTCCTTGACGATCGAGGGAAAAAGCAGGCCGAGGAAGTGGTCTCCGACCGTGTCAACCGCGACGATCAGGTCCTGGCCCTGGATTTGATCTTCAATGGGGAGATGTTGCCTCAGACGCCCGACTCGACGGATTACGAACTCCTCGTCGCATCGCTCGGCGAGCGGCCACTGGGGATGGAAGCCGCGCAATTGCTCGCCACCGCGCGCTGGCTTGCTGAAACCGCCGGCACCTCGAAGGTGCGCCTTGAGACCTATGGCATTCGCAGCCAAGTCGTAGCTCTGACCGCAGCGGCGCTCGAACCGACGCTTTTTTCGGAGGTCGTTACCCGGCACGGCATGAAATCGCTATCGTATCTCTTGGACGCTCCGGTCCTATTTCGCTCCGCCCCGGAGCTTTTCTGCCTGGACCTCTATAAGGAGTTCGACCTCGATCGCCTGGTGGCGATGGCCAGCCCGGCAGCCGTTGAGCAAGTAGATTTGGTCGAGCCCGAGAAGAAGTGATTCGAGGCTGGGTTTCTGGAGAACCGTCTTCACTCGGCGAGCCTGCTTTGCCCGCGCCCATTATGCCCGGATTAGGGATGAAACGCACCGCCATTCCCGAGCCATGTCATTCCCGCTGTGGATTCCCGCCCTCAGTCATTCCCGCGCGGTTCGACTCCGCTCACCGCCGTGAGCCTGTCGAACGGCAGGCGGGAATCTAACGGGCCGGCGAAAACCCCCCGACGATGTCATTCTGTCGAAGGACGAAAGCGGAGGTCGAGCCGGAATCTAAGGAATCTGGGGAAGCTTTTGCCTTCCCGCAGGCCCGATGGAAAACATTCAGAGCCTGGTCGCGGGTCAGCTCGATCCATTCGCCAGATGGATGATAGACGGGATCGGTATTCACAACGGCCCTTATTGCGACTCAACTGCTTGTTGTTTAATTCAGGGGTCCTGGCGGACGAAATAGGCTCTTGCTCATTCCGGAAC
>QHZN01000009.1 GCA_003225365.1 Acidobacteriota bacterium | reverse complement strand
ATTCGCCGGGACTGAACGAGCGTACCCGCTGGGTTTGCCCGAACTTCAGCGAACGCCTGAAGGCCGAACGGCTGACTCTCACTCTGCCGGTGTTGAATGCCGCCGCCGAAATCATTTTCCTGGTCGCGGGCGGCGACAAGGCGGAGACTCTGCGGGCCGTATTGAAAGGCTCCGTCGCCGATGCGGGCCTTCCCGCGAGCCTGGTCGTGCCCGCGAGAGGCAGTGTGACATGGCTCGTGGATGAGACGGCCGCCCGGCTGCTCGACCGGGCGCCGCATTGATGGTCGCAGAATCTCGAAAGAGGGTTGTGAACATGAGGGTGTCCGTTGATTAAAATTGCGCCTTCCATCCTCTCCGCGGATTTCGCCCGTCTGGGCGAACAGGTCAAAGCGGTTGAGGCGGCCGGCGTGGATCGCATTCAAATTGACGTGATGGACGGCCGGTTCGTCCCCAACATCACTTTCGGCCCTTTGGCAGTGCGCGCATTGAGGCCCCTGACCAGGCTGACCCTCGAGGTCCACCTCATGGTCGAGCCGCCCGAGGACTTCATCGAACTGTTTGCGCGCGCCGGGGCCGATACGCTCATCGTCCACGAAGAAGCCACGCCGCATCTCCATCGTGCCGTTCAGATGATTCACGACCTAAAGAAAAAAGCCGGCGTGGCGCTCAATCCTTCCACGCCCGCAGGAGCGATCTCAGAAGTGGTTGGCAATGTCGAGTTGATTCTAATCATGACTGTCAATCCAGGCTTCGGCGGCCAGCAGTTTATTCCGGAAGCGCTCGCAAAAATCCGTCAGGTCAGGCGAACGCTCGAAGAACGCGGTCTCGACTCGGAAGTGGAGGTGGATGGCGGAATTCACGAGCAGACGGCGCCCGAGGTCGTGCGCGCCGGAGCCAATGTGCTCGTGGCGGGCTCGGCAATTTTCGACGCGGAAGGCGGAGTGGCTGCCGCTATCCGCCGCCTGGAAAGAGCAGCGGCAAGGGGCCTCCCGGCTATTCACGCTTGAGAAGCGCGGCATGGGCGTCGCCATCGGGCTGACTCGGGAAAGTCCCAAAAAGTCGGTACGGCGCTAGTCGTGTAGGAACTTGCGCACGTAAGGCGAGTTGCGCTCGAATCCGGTCCCCTGCCGTCGGAAGTGCCCCGAAGGCCCTTCGCCCAAAAACTCTGAGAACCAGGCTTCGTGCTCGATTTCTTCATGTAAGATCGCGAGTGAAAGATCGTACGTCCGATGGTCTTTGCCAGCAGTCAGGTTGCAGACATTTGTATAGCCACCGATGGCGCAGCGCTCAGCCTTTACCAGCACGTCGAGCATCGCATTCATGTTGCGTGGGTCTTTCGGCAACAGCGCCGGCGGACACGCCGACAGGTCATGGAAGGCGTTCATGTGCTCCGGCAACTTGCCTCCCAGTTCGTATATGCGGGGGACGAGCGCCTCGAAGTGATTTCGGTCTTCGATCCGCGCATCTTCAACGATTTCCTTGAGCCCTTCCCCGTCCAGCCCGATCAAGTTGACTCGAAGGATCGTGTAGTAATAAAAGGTGGTCAATTCTGCGGAAGCATTTCGAACGAGCAAGTCAAGTAGCTTGTCAACGTCCACTCCAGCCTTCTGTACAACTTCTCGCGCCACACGTGCCATCGTTTCCCCCTTTTTGAACGAAGGCGAGACTCCCGGAGGTTCCGTTTCCGGCCGGCCGTTCCTCCTCTGCTCGGGAGGAAGGTCGGGCGGCGAATGCTCCGGGTCCACGCCCTTCGTCAAACTTCATTTTCAAATTCGCCTGGAAAGATAGCCAACCAGGCAGGCGTCCGTCAAGCGCAATTCGGACAACTCGGACATGGCAAGGCTCTGCGCGGTGGACAACACGAGTGTATGCGCAAGTTCTTAAAATGCCGCAATTGATTCTACACATAGTCGCAGCGAGGCCGGCTCACGACTCTGAAATGCGGCGGATGTCCGCTCCAACGCGGTTCAGCTTTTCCTCAATTCGGTCATACCCGCGGTCAATGTGGTAGACGCGGTCAATCAGGGTTTCACCGTCGGCGGCGAGGCCGGCGAGAACAAGCGAAGCGCTGGCACGCAAGTCGGAAGCCAAGACCTTTGCGCCGCTCAGCCGGGCCTTGCCTCGGACCACCGCTCGGCGGCCGTCCAGCTTAATGTCCGCTCCCATTCGCATCAGCTCGAGGGCATGAAGGAATCGGTTTTCGAAAATGGTTTCGGTGATGACCGAAGTCCCCTCGGCCTGAGTCGCCACGGCCATGTATTGCGCTTGCATGTCGGTTGGGAATCCGGGGTATTCCCGAGTGGCGAGGTCGGCTGCGCGGAGCAAATCGGGAGCGAAAACTCGTAGGGCCCGCCCGGTTTCCTTCCCCGAAGCCGTCGAGAGAATCTCGACCCGGACTCCCACTTCTTCGACCTTTGCCCGGACGGCGCCCAGATGGGCCGGTTCGGCGTTCTCCACCGTAAGGTCCCCTCCCGTGATGGCCGCGGCGGCCAAAAAGGTTCCTGCTTCGATTCGGTCGGGGATGATCGCGTGGGTTGCGCCGCCGAGGCGCGATACGCCCTGAATTCGGATTTCGCCTGTCCCCGCGCCCTCGATGCGCGCGCCCATGGCGATGAGCAACTGGGCGAGGTCTTCCACTTCCGGTTCCTGCGCCGCATTCTGGAGCCGGGTCTCGCCCTCCGCAAGCGCGGCTGCCATCATCATATTTTCTGTGCCTGTCACGGAAATGATGTCGAAAGTAAAAGAATCGCCCTTCAATCCCTCCGTTCGGGCTTCCACGTAGCCGTGCTCGATTTGCACTTTTGCGCCCAGACGTTCCAAGCCTTTCAAGTGCAGGTTGATGGGCCGGGCGCCGATCGCGCAGCCTCCGGGCAGCGAGACGCGCGCGTTCCCGGACCGCGCGAGCAACGGCCCCAGCACCAGGACGGAGGCGCGCATTTGTTTGACGAGCTCGTAAGGAGCCAGGGGGTGGTCGAGCTTGCGCGCCAGGATTTCGAGACGATATCCGCCGTCTTTATGCTGTAGTGAAGAATCGACCCCCAACTCCTCGAGGAGTGTTCGCATCGTGCCGATGTCTCGGACGCGCGGCACGTTCGTGAGGACGACGGGCTCTCGGGTCAGAAGCGCGGCCGCCATGGCGGGCAAGGCGGCGTTCTTGGCGCCACTGATGGTCACTTTCCCTTCGAGTCGCTTGCCGCCTTTGATCAGGAATTTGTCCATCGCTGCCCTCTTTCCACGGAGGACTTAAAGCACTGCTTGGCCCTGGACATAAGTTTGGGTCACGCCGCCGTTGATGTCGAGCGCGACAAGGTCGGCATCAGCTCCTGGGGCAATCACGCCCTTGCGCTTTTCCAGGCCCAGAATTCGCGCCGGGTTGAGTGTCGCACAGACAAGGCATTCCGGGAAGCTCGCTCCGGTGAATCGAGCCAGGTTTCGAATGGCTGCGTGGAGCGTCAACGTGCTGCCGGCAAGTCTGCCCTCCTTGGTTCGGCACACGCCTCCCGCTACGCGAATGGTCGAAGACCCGACGCGGTAGGTTCCGTCCGGCATACCGGCGCCACTGACACAATCGGTGACCAGCAGGATCCGCTCCAGCCCTTTGGCCCGCGCCAGAATCATTGCGGCGGGCGGGGTGACGTGAACGCCGTCGGCGATCAATTCCGCGCTGAACCGGTCGTCGGTGAGGACCGCGCCCACGATGCCGGGGTCGTGATGTGTGAACGGCCGCATCGCGTTGAAGCAATGCACGGCGTGCGTCGCCCCGGCCGCAACGGCCCGCTCGGTTTCTTCAAACGTGGCATTGGAATGGCCGAGGGCGACGCGCACTCCGCGGCTTCTTGCAAACTCGAGCAACGTCAACGCGCCATCGAGTTCGGGGGCCAAAGTCAAGACCCGCGCTGTCCCCATAGCTCGATCGAGCAAGCGCGAGAACACTTCGACTGACGGCGTGCGAATCTCTGCGGCGGGGTGTGCGCCTCGAGTCTTGACATTCAGAAAGGGGCCCTCGAAATGAATGCCCAGGGGCTGAGCCCCCGCGGCCTGGCCCGAGCCGCCTGGGGCGCCCTGCGCGGCCGTAATGGCTCTTGCAAGTCCTCCCACGGCGCGAAGCGTCCGGTCCATTCTGGCGGTTACCGTCGTGGCCAAAAACGCCGTCGTCCCGTGGCGGGCTAGATATGCGGCGACGGTCGAAACCGCTTCCGCCGTTCCTTCCATGAAGTCGTGGCCTGCCGCGCCGTGGATGTGGAGGTCAATGAAGCCGGGGACCACGATGCGGTCGCTATTGTCAATGACGGTCGCGCCTGCCGGCACTTTAACCTGACTCCGCGGGCCGACGCTCGCGATCCGGTGCCCTTCGAGGAGAATCGCCGCGTCGGAGATCTCCTCTTTCGGCGTGTAAACCTTCCCGGCGAGAATGACTTTCGTCGCAATCATCGCGCGACTGCTTTCCGGCGCCCGTCGCGCGAGCGGGCGCGACGAGCCCGGGATTTGCCCGCCAAGAATCCGGCCTGAGCTTCTCTCAGGACCTCGGCAATATTCTTGCCGCCCCGGAGCAGGCGGGCGGCCTCCTGCCGCGGAATGTTCTTCCACAACATGAGGAGGGCCACCGGAAGCTGCTCGCCTGCCTGCCGGAGTTTGGCCGCTGCCGTGGCCTTCCGGATCCCTCCGGCGCGCCACAGAATCTCAAGGCCTCGATGGCGGAGCTTCCGGTTGGTCATTCGAAGGTTGATCATCCAATGGGAGTATGTGCGTCCGAGCCGAATCATGGTGGCGGTAGAGAGCATATTGAGCACCAGCTTGGCTGCCGTCCCCGCTTTCATTCGTGTCGAGCCTGCGACAACCTCCGGGCCTACGACGGGCACTATTGCCACATCGGCGGCTCGGATGATGGGAGCACGAGGGTTCGAGGTCAAAGCGACGGTCTTCGCCCCCAATCGTCTCGCATAACGAAGTCCGCCGAGCGTATAAGGCGTGGTCCCACCCGCGGAAATCCCCACCAGCGCGTCCCGCCGGGTGAGCCGCAAGCGCTTCAAGTCCCCAACGGCGAGTGCGGGTTTGTCTTCTACCGCTTCAACAGGACGGGCCAGCGCGCGGCGGCCCCCTGCCAACACCCCGACGACGCTGGTTGTCCCGAACGTCGGGATACACTCCGCTGCGTCGAGGACACCCAGGCGCCCACTGGTTCCCGCTCCAAGGTAAATCAAGCGTCCGCCTTCTCGGATGGCGCGAGATGCGGCGTCGACGGCGCGCGCAATCTGCGGAAGGACCTTTTTCACGGCTCGAGCGACGTGCTGATCTTCTCGGTTGATGATCTCAAGTATCTTGCTCGCGGGGCGAGTCTCAAGTTTTGCCGAGGCGGGATGGGCCCGTTCGGTTATGCGCATGGTTCGAAAAAAAGGTTAAAGTGTAAAGGATAAAGCAAAGACCGCTATTGTTATGTAACGGAAATTCGTTAGCTAAGTCGGGCCGTCAGGGCAGGGCTTCAGCGCTGCCGTGTGAAGGTTGCTACGATTTTTTGGGGCCTTTAAGGCCCTAAATGGGCGGTCCTCAGCGGCTAAAGCCGCCCTTCGAGCGGCCCCGAGAGTGGCACGCCCGGAGGCGTGCCCAAACGAATTACAAAACGAACTTGTATTACGGCATTTCACGGGATCTTTTACCCTTCACCCTTTATCCTTTACCCTTTACCCTTCCGATCGGCTCTGCTCTTCGCCCGACAAAGTTTGCCAGCCTCGCCGTGAGAGGTCCCAATAAATGGTATAGCCTGCGGCGGCGGAAACCAGGAGGAATATGACTCCGAGATAGGCAGGACCCAGGAGCAGCTTGCCGATTCCAAACAGCGCCATGTAAACCATCAGGCATCCGAGCAGCCAGTCCTGAAGATTATACCAACCGTCGTGGACGGGAGCGATCTCAGGAGCCATGGCGGCGATGCGCTTCCAGCCCGCCGCTGCCGGACGAACGCGGCGATAGAATTCCAACAGTTTCTGTTCCGGCTCAGGCTGCGTCAGAAACGTCGCCGCGAACCAAGACACGGACGTCAGCCCCACGGTGATCAGGATGGTCTTAGAGAAGACTTCCGAATCGGAGCCGGAGAGGTGAACGAAAGTCCGAAGAGAAATCGAGGTCGCCGCCGCGACGAGCATCGCTGCTATCTCTGACCAGGCGTTGATCCGCCACCAGAACCATCGCAGGAGATAAACGGCTCCTGTCCCCGCGCCGATGTTGACGAGCAGACTCCAACCGCCGGAAACCGTATGCATGATGTAGGAGACCGCGGCGCCCAAAACCATCAAAGCAAGCGTCATCCATTTGGAGACTGAAACGTAGTGTTTCTCGGCTTTCCCCCGCCGAAGGAATCGCCGGTAGAAATCGTTGACGACGTAGGAACTTCCCCAGTTGAGCTGAGTCGCGATGGTGGACATGTAAGCGGCCGCAAATCCGGCGAGCATTAATCCGCGCAGCGCGCCCGGCAGGTAATCCACCCAAACTTTGATGTAGCCGATCTCCGCATCGGCGCCAGGCTTTGAGAGTTCCGGATAGAGGACAACGGCCGCAAGCGCGGTCAGAATCCAAGGCCAGGGGCGCAAAGCGTAATGCGCAATATTGAACCACAGGGTTGCGCCGAGCGAGTGCTTCTCGTTCTTGGCGCAGAAAATGCGCTGCGCGACGTAGCCGCCTCCGCCCGGCTCCGCTCCCGGATACCAGACGGCCCACCAGTAGACGCCGATGTAAATCAGAAACGTAGACAGGGGCATCCAGGGTGAGTGGAGGTCGGGGATGAAAGACAAGATGGAGCCTGAGCCTCCATGCGCGGCGCGCCGCGCCTGGTCGAGCACCATCAATTTTTGCTTCAAACTGTCCATCCCGCCCACGGCCTGGACGCCGTAGTAGGCGAGGATAATCACCATCGTCATCTTGAGAATGAACTGGATGACATCCGTCCACAGCACTCCCCACAGACCAGAAATGGAGGTGTACAGGGCCGTAATGGCCATGCAAATCACCACTGTCCAGAACTTGGGGAGGTTGAGCGCCGTGCCGAGAATCTTCTCCATTGCCAGGTTGACCCAGCCTAGGATGATGCAATTCATCATGATGCCGAAATAGAGGGCGCGAAAGCCTCGCAAGAAGGCGGCGGGCTTTCCCGCATAGCGCAATTCCACAAGCTCCACGTCGGTAATGATTTCGGAACGGCGCCATAGGCGAGCGTAAAAGAAAACCGTCATCATGCCGCTGAAAAGAAAGCTCCACCAAAACCAGTTCGCGGCGATGCCGTTTTTCGCCACTTGCCCCGTGACCCAAAGGGGCGTGTCGGCGGCGAACGTCGTCGCCACCATTGAGGTTCCGGCGAGCCACCAGGAGACTTGGCGCCCGGAAACGAAGAAGTCGTTGGTTGAGGCGCTGGCCTTCTTGCGAAAATACAGACCGATGAGGAGATTGACGAGGAAATATGCCCCGACGACAAGCCAATCACCCAGCGTAATTTTCATGGGGCGTCCTGCTGATTCCTTGGCGTCAATCCCGCCCTCCGCGGGATTGACAGTCAAGGCGCGTCAGTATATAGCAAAAGCTCGGCCCGCCGAAGCATCTTTGTTGGGGCCGGCTAGCCGGGTTCTCGCGGATTATTGAAAGACTCATGAGACGTCTCGCTGTTCTCGCGGCTATTACACTTGCGGCGCCAAGCCTATGTGCCGCCACCGGCCGAGCATTCCAAGCGCGCACGCCTGGGGACCCGGCGCGGCAAAGCGGCTTCCAGGCGATTGCGCCGCTGGTCGAAGAGGCCATTCGCGAGGGGAAATGTCCCGGCGCCGTGGTCTTGGTAGGTCACAAGGGCGAGGTGATTTACCGGAGAGCCTTCGGCCACCGGGCGTTGGTCCCCGAAAAGCTGCCGATGGAAGTGAACACCATTTTCGACCTGGCTTCTCTGACCAAAGTCATTGCCACAACCACTGCCGTCATGCAGTTGGTCGAGCAGGGCCGGATTCGGCTGGAAGACAAGGTCGGAGAATACTGGCCTGATTTCAAAGCCAATGGGAAAGAGGCGATCACGATCCGGGAGCTGATGACGCACTACTCGGGCCTCGGGCCAGATTTGCCGCTGGAGCCGCCGTGGTCGGGATACGAGACCGCCATGCGATTGATCGTGGAGCAAAAGCCCATCGCGCCGCCCGGGACGCGATTCCTATACAGCGATATCAATTATGAGACGCTGGGCGAAATCGTTCGGCGGGTTTCCGGCGAGCCCTTGGATGTCTATGCGGTCGAGCATATCTTCAGCCCGCTAGGGATGAAAGATACAGTGTTCAAACCACCTGCGTCGCTTCGCCCGCGTATCGCTCCTACACAGTTTCAGGAGGGGACCACCGGAAAATTGCTGTGGGGGGAAGTCCATGACCCCACGGCCAACAACATGGGTGGCGTGGCCGGGCACGCCGGGTTGTTTTCGACTGCCGACGACCTTTCGATTTTCGCGCAGATGATCTTGGCTAGCGGGACTTATCACGGGGTTCGCCTCCTGAGCCCGCTCTCGGTTGAGAAGATGACCTCGCCGGCTTCACCGCCCGGAAAGTCCGCCGTGCGCGGCCTGGGGTGGGACATTGACTCCCCATTTTCATCCAACCGCGGTGAGCTCTTTCCGGTCGGCTCGTTCGGCCACAGCGGGTTCACGGGGACCTCGCTTTGGATAGACCCGTTCTCGGATACCTACGTCATCATCCTGACGAATGCCGTGCATCCCGCCGGGAAAGGGAACGTTATTGCGTTGCGGTCGAAAATTGCCACGGTTGCAGCCGCTGCTGTGGGCGTGCGTCCTGAAAAAAGCCCCCTCGCCGAGCGTTGCCGCCTGACGGGGGAATCGGAGCTTGACCGCAGTTTCCGCGCCCCGGATGAGCGCACCGGGAAAACTGAGACGGGCATTGACGTGTTGGAAGCGGAAAATTTCCAGGCGCTTGCCGGGCTGAGGATTGGGCTCATCACCAATCATTCCGGACTTGATTCCAAGGGCCAGCGGACGATTGACCTGTTGCGTAAGGCGCCCAGCGTGCGCCTCGCCGCCCTCTTCAGCCCCGAGCACGGTCTTTTCGGAAAGGCGGATGAGCACGTTCCCTCGACCACTGATCCGGAGACCAGCCTGCCGGTTCACAGTTTGTACGGAGAAACGCTGCGGCCTACCGATGCCATGCTTCAGGGGCTCGACGCGTTGGTCTTCGACATCCAGGACGCGGGAGTCCGCTTCTACACCTTCATCACGACGCTCGGCTACGCGATGGAAGCGGCGGCGAAAAAGGGCATGCAGTTTTTTGTTCTCGACCGCCCCAATCCGATTACCGGAGAGAGCGTCGAAGGCCCGATGCTCGACGCGGACCTCGTCTCCTTCGTCGCTTATTTCCCTTTGCCCGTCAGGCACGGCATGACGGTTGGAGAGCTGGCCGAGATGTTCAACCGCGAGGAGCGTCTCGGCCTGAAACTTCGCGTCGTCAAAATGCGCAACTGGCGCCGTAGCGAATGGTTCGACGAGACGGGGTTGAAATGGGTGAACCCTTCGCCCAATTTGAGGAATCTGACCGAAGCCACGCTTTATCCGGGAGTGGGGATGATTGAAGGTGCCAATGTCAGCGTCGGCCGAGGAACAGATACGCCATTTGAGGTTGTGGGCGCGCCTTGGATAGACGGCCAAAAACTTGCCGAACACTTGAACGCGCGCGGGATCCAGGGTGTGCGCTTTGTCCCGCTGGATTTCACTCCTCGGAGCAATAAGTTTGAAGGGGAGGTTTGCCACGGTGTGAACATTCTGCTCCTCGACCGGGAGGCGCTGGGTTCCCCGGAACTGGGCGCCGAACTCGCCGCGGCTCTCTACAAACTGTTTCCGAAGGATTTCGAGCTCGATAAAACCCTCGCGCTGGTTGGTTCGCGCCAGGTCCTCGAGGGGGTCCGAACGGGTATGGATCCACGGAGCCTGGCGCTTCATTGGGAAGCCGCGCTCGAAAAGTTTCGTAAGGTTCGAGAGCGCTCCCTGCTTTATTGAAACAGCGATTAATCTGAGGGGTTTCGCCCCTTCGCGTTGGTTCCCCCCACGCACGGCGGGGCTGGGTGAAGCATGTAGCGCCCCGACACGTCGTGGGGCTTTGCCCTTAGGATGATGAATTATCCCCCAAAGTGTCTTACATATTATCCCCTTGACAAGGTGATCCAGGGAAGGTAGCCTGGGGGTGTCGGAAGGAGCCGCGATGCCCGTGAAAACGCGCCGTCGGAAATTGTCCACAACCGTTTCGGACGAGAGCTACCGCTATCTCCTGGAGAAAGTTAAGAGTGGTCAGGCGAGCAGTATCGCCGAAGCTGCGGACCGCGCCCTGGGAAGGGAGCGCAGGCTTGACAACCGTCTCGGCTTGGCCCGTGATACGGCAGCATACTTTGATAATCTCGCAGCTACCACAATGGCTGAGGAGAACGGCTTGGCTGAGCACTTAGGGCTTGCACTGGACGAGGTAGACATTGACGGCTAGCCAAGGACCTGCGTCGCCCCGCCCGCGGCGAGGGGAAATTTGGACCGCTAATATCGGCGATCCGCCGGGACGACACTGGGTTTTGGTTGTTTCGCTGAATGCGCGTAATGAATCAGACCGAGTCAATAGCGTGCTGGTCGTACCATTTAGCAGCAGAGGCGCGGAAGGGCCAACTGTGCTGCCGCTTCCTGCCGGCGAGACGGGATTGCCGGACGAACCTTATCTGAAAGCCCACTTCATTTCGACATTACCGAAGAGCCGGCTCCTAAATTTCACTCGACGACAGCTTTCCTCCGGCCGGATGCGGGAGGTTGTGAACCTCATTCGCCGGGCCATTGACCCTGACGCACCGTACGAATCTCCCGAGAATAGGTAGCGCTGTCCTCCGTTTTTGAGGTCCGCGGCTTTTGTCTGGATGGAGGCGACGAATTGGCTCGACGGACGGCAAGCTTCACCGCGTGACCGAGCGAGCGGTGGCCAAAGCCCGTGGCGGCGACACCCCTCGCTTCCAAGGCCTTCTTTGACCGAGCTGTGCACCGGCGTGGGACTGTCATCTACATCCGCTGCTCGCCCAGGGCGGGGTCCCGGACCTTAAGCCCCATGTCAAGCGAGCGCACCACCTCGTCCCACACAGGAACCACGCGCTCGGCATCCGCGGCCCAGAAATCCAGGGTGAGGAGGGCATGGGCGTTGATGCCGCGAACCACCGCAATTCTGGAGTGCGCCGGTCTATTTTCCTGGGGATCTATGAAAACCTTCTCCGCCCATGCGATGTTCACCCCGGGACGAGAAGCATGACGCACATCCCGAATTTGTTCGCCCGGCCCGCCCACCAAGTCGCGAAGCAATTGGTCGAGCGGCAGCCCCTTCCAGTCGAACTGTGAATGAGCGAGGAGAGATACTTCCAGCCGGCAATTATCGTCCGGCGGCCGGCGATCGTAAAATCTTACCGATGTCTCCCCCGGCTCCACCACCCAGTCCTGAGGAATATCAAATCGCAAGGCGCCACTGTCGAGAACAAAAATTTTGTAGCCGGGTTTCGAGCTCCAGGTGTGGCCGTCCTTGAGTTTCAATCTCGTTGCCTCGAATTCCGCCATCTTCGAATCCTCTCAGGCGCGCAGCCATTTTCGCACCTTGCTCACTTTTAACGCGTGGATGGCTGGTAGCGCAAGTCCCGTTTTTCGGACTTGCGGCGTCTCGAAATCTTCAAAAAGCCGGAAAAGCCACCGAGGGGAATCGGGTGGAAGGCTCTCTGGGTCGCACGACGGTGCGGGCAGGTTCGGGGTATACTGGCGCCAGGAGTGTCGAATGAAGATCAAAGTGGTGCTCTACCCGTCTGATGAAGGTTTCGCTGTTTCTGCGCCCAGCTTGCTGGGTTGCTGGTCGCAAGGGGCGAGCCGGGAAGAAGCCCTGGCAAACATCGCAGACGCCATTCGCGAGTATTTGGACGCCGAAGTGGAGCAGCCCGACGGTGCCGAGGTTCGGCAAATTGAGGTTACCGTCTAACTGTGCCGAAGCTGCCCGAAGTCAATCATCTCGCGGCAGTTTGAGCACTCGAAAAGGCTGGCTTCGGAATTTTGCGGCAAGGCAAGCATATCGTCATGACCGACGGAACTCACAAGACTACAATCCCACCCCACAATCCCGTGAATGCCATCACCATTGCAGGGATCGTCCGGGACGCGGGCCTCACCATCGACGAATTTCGCAAGCTGCTCTGACCTAGCTCGCCACGGCGACCTTCAGCGGCGGGGCGCCTTAATGTGCAACCAGCGATATGGCCAATCGACCAGCGCCGACGGCCCTAACGAACGATTCGATTCTGCGGATCGTACTGCAATATTTCTACGAGAGGAACAAGAACGCCACAAGCAGCATGGGAAAGAAAGGGTCGGCGGTCAAGATCAGCGACGTTAAGAGAGAACTCAAAGCGCAGCATAACCTGACGCAACAAGAGGTGCAGAGCAACCTTACCTATCTCCTTAGCCAGGGCTGGGCTGAGGAGAAGGCCGTCGAGAAACAGATTCGGGCAAGGG
>QHZN01000008.1 GCA_003225365.1 Acidobacteriota bacterium | reverse complement strand
CGCATTGTTAAAATTTTCCCGGCTGTCATCCTCCGAGAACTCGCCTTTTTCATTGGGCGGGCGCAGGCGGAAGATGACGTGTGAGGCGTGGCACATCACGCAAGCCTTGCCGTCCGCCCCGGGCGTCGAGAGAATCGGTTCGATCTTGGTGACGAAGTAGTCGTAGTCCACCGCCGCCTTGGGCGCAATTTCCTGGAGCGCCTCCTTCAGATTTTTGCCTCCGAGAATTCCTGCCGCGACAATTTGCAAGCGCGGGTTCGGATCGGTCTCCAGGCGCTTCATCTGAACCACAAAATCGGGCCGCTTCTCAACGCCCTTGACTTTGGTCAGCAGATCGAGCGCTGCCGCGCGCACATTGGCGTCCGCGTCGCTGAGGCTCGCGACGACCGTGTCAACGACGATGGGCGAAGCCAGAAAGTCGGGCGGCTTATAAACGTACTCCTCGCCAAGGAAATAGTTCTGGTCCTGCGAAATAGCCCCGCCGGAGGTGCCCAGGTGCCGCCGCGCGAATTTCGGATCGTTCACTTCTTCAATCAGAATCGCCCGCGCAGAACCATTGAGATCCGCAAAGGCGGCCTTGACCGTTGGCTGAGTTTCTGTCGAGGGCAGGAAGCGCTCGAGGACGATTTGAATCGAGGCGCGCTGGACAGCCGGGTCCGAGTCCTTCAACCCGGCAAGAACCATATCGCGCAGGCCCGCCTCGGCGAGGAGCGCGGGAAAAGAGGAGGCTGCTTCGAGCACGAGTCCGTAATTCGCGGGCCGCGGCCGTCTTTCGAGCAGGCCCTTGAGCGCCGAGGTTGCGGCCGGCTCGCTCGTCCACTTCGAGTCCGCGGGTATTGCGGCGAGCATGGGGAGAAGCACCGCCTGAGCCTCGGGAGTACCCGCGTTGAGAATCTCAACCACAGTCGAGACCAGTTGCGAGTCGGGCCCGCCAGGAGAATTGATGTTCAGGATTCCGCGCTGGCCGTTCTCGTAAACATAGCGCACGGTTTCGCGCACGCCTTCATCCGGGTCGAGGGCCAGCCGCAACACCGCAAGGGCGAACTTTTCGTCACCCGCGCTCGAAAGCGTGCTCCCCGCCTTGAGCACGTTGATCTTCGTGTCGCTGTCAGCGCCGGTAAGGCAGGCCATGAGCGCCTCTTCGAGTTCGGGTCCGGAGGTCTTGAAGAAATGAATCAGGTCGCTGTCGTTCCCAACACGCGTCTGATAGAAGCCGTTGTGGATGTCGTAGCGGAAATTCACCGCCTCGCGGTAGGGCGGATATTCGTAGCCCGGCAAGTGGAGGTCGGGGACGCCAGAAACGTACTTCACCTGGACCGCAGGCAAGGCGATGGCCACGGTGCTCGCCTTGAGCGGGGGAAGCGCGTAGTGGCGGACGTGGAAGTCCCACAAGGCTTCCAAAATGCCCTGGCGACCAACGGGGGTGGCCGTCCGAAGCAAGCGCGCCAGCGTCTCGGCGAGGTCGTGCACGGCAGCTTCGTAGCCGTCAATAATCCGCTCGGAATCCGCCTTGATCGAAGCGGCCCGCACCCATGCGCCCAGATACCCAGTGTTTTCGTCGAGCACGTTATAGACACTTTCCTGAAGCCCGCGGCGGACCATGGGGTCGGCTTCGGTGTTCAATCGCGTCGCCAAGGCCTCCAGAATCCCCGTGCGCTCCTCGCCCCGGTCAACTTGCCAGTAATACCACTGCCAAAGGCCCTTGGCGGCCTGGAAGCGCACGGCGGGAACGGGGTCGGCGAGATCAGCTTCGAAGGCAGTGAGGAGATCACGATCGTCAGTCAAATATTTGAAGTGCTGATTGAACAGGCGGGTTGCACCCCAGCGCGTGCGTGCGTCGGGAGAGCGAAGCGCCGCCGCGAGCTCTCGCCGGCCGCTTGCACGGGCTTCACTCCTGCGGACCAGCACCTGCCGCAGCGCCCACGCTGCGCTCGATTGGACCATCTTGCTCGGGTCGCCGAGCGCATGAACGAGCGCGGAAAGTGCTCCTGGATCGGCCATATGCCCGAGCGCCCGTGCCGCGGCTTCACGCGCGAGCGGCTGATTGCTGGTGGCGAGAATGCTGCGGGTTTGTCGCCGCACAGGCTCGGGCGCGAGGTCCCAGAGCTGGTCGAGCTGCCAGAGGAGACGCGGCAAGTTGTCAGTCGCAAGACCCGCCGGGGGTGGCGCGAACGCGTCATCCCAGCCCCTCTCGGCGGCGGGTTTGGTGTCCGGTCCGGGGTAAAGTTGCGAAAGTCCCATCACGGCAAATTCCGTGGCGCGGAAGGGCGTGTTGAAGCCCTGATAGACAGGGTCGCCCTCCCAGCTTCCTTCCGGGCGCTGATGGCTCAAGCAATATTGGACCGCGCGCGATAGGTGCGGGTCAGTTTCCGGCCGCCGTCCCGCGCAGGCGAGCGCGTAGATGGCGTGATAGGTGATGAAGTCGGCGGGCTTCTCGCTGGTATCGAAGTGATATGGCCACTCGCCGTCCACAAGCTGGTACTGGTAGAGCTTCTGAGTGAGCGCATCTAACCGCATCGAATATTTTTCCCGCCCCACGGCAGCAAAGAAATTGATAGCCCAGTTGAGGTCAATGACGTTCTTCGGCTCGTAGCCGGGCGCGAGGCGCTCGACTTCGTCGCGCTCCGCGAGCCACGATGGATCCCGGGTCTGGTGGTAGAGCTGGTCGAACAGTTGCCAGCTCTGCGTCGCAATCTCATAGGGGCTGATCATCGGCTCGCAGCCGTCGGTTTCCTCGCCCGGCATCTCCGTTCGGTCTTTGTAGTGGACTTTAAGGAAGTTTCCGTAGGCGAGGGCGAAGTTCGGCCGCGGCGGATCGTGTGAGACGTTCGCTTCAAATAGGTTTTCGATCAGAGGCAGGCGGCTGGCCACGGTCCGCGCCGAATAAATCACCCGCACCCAATTCGCGCCCGGGACGCCGTAGAGCGGTCGGGCGTTGTTGTAGATGCGGTCGGTCAGGAATTCGAGCGACGGCCGCTGAACGGGCGGGTAGCCGTTCGCAATCGCCGTGAGGTAAGCGCGCGTCGAGAATTGCGTGGGGTGGCAAGCGATGCACAGGTGAGTCTCCGCATGCACCATTGTCGTCCGCAGCGCCACCGCCCCGCGGCGCGGCGTGTTTGAGAGCCACGTATCGCCCATGTTGACGATGAAATCCATGCCCGTCCTCACCGCCTGCCGCGGATCACGATAAGGCGGGAGGGGATAATCGTACATGCGCAACTGATATGCGGGATGGTCGGCGGCGACGCGCAAGTAGTACGTCCCGCCCGGCTTCAGAATGCGCGTGCGGAACTTGTAAAGCCCGGGATAATTCTGCGTGGCCTCGATCTGGTAAACGAATTGGCCGTCGTTGTAAGGGACCACGCCGCTTTGCCCGTCCCCCTCGTCTCGCAGAGCGGGCCGAAAAACCTCAACATCGAGAGGAACGTCGCGGTCGGTGATGCCTAGAACAAAGAACGCGAGGCGCGGCTCCTTGCCGTGAAAAGTGAACTTGAACCATTGGAAGCCTTTGACCATCGCCGCATACGCGTCTTCGGCCGGTGCGGGCGCGTAAGGGCGCTCGTCGTCGCTCCCGAAGATGGTTTGGCCGAACTCGATCGGCTGCGCCGTCTCCCAAGCACCGTTCGGATAAGCGGAAATGACGGCGGGCTCGGCCGCGCCGCCCGAGCTTCGGTCTGGGATTCGGTGGAACGCCGTCGTTATCTCGGGCAGCGTCGCGCTGTTCGAAGTCTCGAGTTTTGCTTTGACGGCCCCGCTGGCCCGTGGCGCGAGTGTCAAATAAAAATCGAGGTCCGCCGTGTGTAGCCATTTTTCCGCCACCTCGCCAATGGCATCGGAAATGACCACGTGGACGGAACTCTGCCCTTGAAGCTGGGTCGGATTCTTGACGGAAACCGTCAGGCCGTGGAGCGATCCCGCGCGCGCTTCGCCGAGCACGATTTCACGCGAGACCGGCGATAATCCCGAACCCTCGCCGGTCCGCGTGACCGCAAGAATCATGAGGCCCGCAAATACTGCGCTAAAAATCAAAAAGGCATTCAGAATATCTTTGGGACGAGGTATCGAACCGACTGGCATCTTCAACTCCTGCCTGGGATGCTATACCCCTGCCGGCCATCATAGCCCAACCCGACCACTAAGCAACAGGGGAAGGATAACGGCAACTTCGCGCGCGCCCTTAAGTTCGCAGAGGGGAGTCGGGGCGCTCGCCACAGACAAGCGATAATTCGGCGCCATCAAGGGCACGCCCCAGGCACTCGAAGAAATTTCGCACGCACTGGCCAAGACGATCTCCGCTGAGGCCCACTCTGACAATCCTCTCGACCAGGCGGCGCGCCTCCCGGGCCGCCGAATCCGCCACCGAAACGGCTTCCTCCTCCGGTGGGTCATCGAAGTAAGGCCGGAGCAGGCGGTCGAGGCAATCCAAAGATTCAGCGAGCGAGGGAGGAACCGGATTACCACCGCTCAACGCCACCAGGCTGCGCTCGATTCGGCCGAGCACCGTCTGAGCGTGCGGCAGGTTGATCGAGGCGTATTGTTCGGGCGAGACCGCCACCGCCTCTGCTCCCTTCCCGGGCCAGCCCTATCTTAGCGCCAGCCGCCAGGAGCGGGATGCGAAAACCTTCGCGGTTTCGGAGGGCCTTTCCGCCGCTTTCTGTTAAACTGGTTTGCGCGGCCAGTGCGGGGGTGTAGCTCAGTTGGATAGAGCATCGGATTTCTAATCCGAGGGTCGCAGGTTCGAGTCCTGCCACCCCTGCCAGAGTCCTGGGAGCGCGGCTCCTTCGGGAGCCTGGCGGGGTTTGGATTTCAATGGAGAAGTCTTGGAATACTCGGACACGAGTCTCACCGCTGCTCGGAGACTCTGGGATACGAGTGCGCTCAAGCCGGAAGCCGACGGACGATCACAGTGAAAGCTACGGTAGCCGCAGAATTTAGGATTGAGCCGCGCGGACGTTCGAGGCTCGGGGCCCCTTCTCACCGCGTTCCAGTTCAAACTCGACGTTGTCGCCTTCGCGCAGAGACTCGAAATTCAAGTTCTGCAAGGCGCTGCGGTGAAAAAATATCTCCTGTCCGTCAGCGGCCCGAATAAAGCCGAAGCCACGGTCGCGAATCACCCTTTTAATCGTTCCCTGCATGCGAAACCTCAGTCGGCGAGGAGCGAACGACCGTCACGGCACGGGAGTTCCCGCGACGGCGCACCTGCGAATCAACCCTCTCCTCAGCGTGTTCGCACTCTAGCAACCCGCAACCCGTTTGTCAAAGCCTAGTTTATAAAAAACCGCAGCTCGCCTACCCGTGAACGACTTCAAGCTCTCGGCGAGCAGATTCTCCGCCCCGATCACAGTGGAAGGTCGAAGTGCCTTTGTGGAGCCGTCAAGCCGCGGTTCGGATAGCGCGCGGACAGGTCTGGTGATAGACTCCCCGGCATTCCCGGAAGGAGGTTTAAATCATGTCCTTGAAAGATGCCTCGAGAAGGAAATTCCTCCGCAACGTCGCGGCCAGCTCGACCGGCGCGGCGCTCGCCACCCTGCCGTATCCGCTCACCGCCCACGGCGGAATCCCCGCGCCCGGCCCGGGCGGACCGGTGACGATGGAATCCTACCCTTGGGTAGAGCCCGGCAAGGCCGCCCCAGTGACGCGCCTGAAAATCCTCACCAGGGACGGAATGCCGAAGCCGACCGAAGAGTACGTTCGCGGGCTTTCGAGCGCCGTGGAGGTGAAATCCTCGAATGGGGATGACGAATTTCGGCGCGAGCTGGCCGACGCCGACGCCATCTTTGGCGGCCTTTCCCGCGAAGAGTTCGCCGCCGCGCGCGAGCTCAAGTGGATTCAATACACGGCCGCGGGCGTGGAAGGAATCCTTTGGCCGGAACTGGTGGAGAGCCCCGTGGTGCTGACCAACATGCAGCGCATGTACTCGCCGGCGATTTCGGAATCCGTCATCGGACTGCTGCTCACGCTGACTCGAGGCCTCAACAAGTATGCACTGCAGACACGCGAAGGCGCTTGGCGGCCGGTCGAAGGGCTGCGGGAGATCAGCGGTACGACGATGGGTCTGGTGGGCATGGGCGGCATCGGCACGGATACCGCTTACCGCGCCCACTACGGCTTCCACATGACGATTCTGGGAGTGGACCCGAAGCCGCTGCCGAAGCCGGCGTTTGTCGCGGAGCTACATTCACTCGACTGGCTGCCGCAAATGGTCCCGAAGGTGGACGTGCTGGTTTCGGCGGCGCCGCACACGCGCCTCTCCGAGGGCATGTTCAACGAATCTATTTTTCGCGCCATGAAGCCCTCCGCCTATTTCATCAACGTCTCGCGCGGGAAGCTGGTGGATACGCCGGCGCTGGTGCGGGCGCTCAAGGAAGGCTGGATAGCGGGCGCGGCGCTCGACGTCGCTTATAAAGAGCCGCTGCCGCCCGACGAAGCGCTCTGGACCGCGGGCAACGTGATTATCACCTCGCACAGCTCGGCGCGGTCTCAGGGCTCGAGCGACCGGAGCTACGCGTTGTTTGCGGAAAACGTCCGGCGCTACGTCAATGGACTTCCACTGTTGAACGTCGTGGACAAGAAGCGGGGGTATTGAACTCGGACGGAGGCGACGAGGCGAACGGGTGTTGTCGCAGACGTCGCAGGAGCAGCGATGTATGCGCCACCCGCGGGCCTTGAGTTCTGCGTGCGGATACACACAATCTGAGATTCGCAGAACTGAAGGGCTGGGCTGTCTCCACACTCATTCCGAGGCCGCCGCGGCGGCCCAAGGGACCCTGCGGCTATTTCGTCTGAGCTTTCGAGCAGCAATTTGCCTGCGTCGGCTCCGCCTTCTGGACTCGATCAATGGGACTCGATTCGGAGCGGAACTTTGGCCCCCCATGGCATCACGCAGCAACGCGTTAATCCGCGTCTGGTAGCCCTTTCCCTGTCCTCTAAGCCAAGCTAGCACATCGGCGTCAATGCGAATGGTGAGCAACTTTTTGCGGGGGCGGTAGAACTTGCCGATCACTGAACTATCCCAATCTCTTACCAATGGAATGTCGGTAAGGTCAATCTGCTCATCTCTCAATCGCTTAAGGGCTTCAATTTCCTTAGCCTGACGCCTCGTGACCTTCATAGGCCCTCCTTTCCACTGCAGTGGCTTTTCGGGCGGAGATGATGCGGATCACCTCCACTTCGCCTTCTTGCCGGTAAGTGTGAGCCACCACAACTATCAAACCTTTGATCATTCCGACGGTTTTCCATCGTTCCTCACCATAGACAACGCGATCCTGGATGCTTTGGGCATAGAGGTCATCGAAGACCAGCTTTGCAGTCTCAAAGCTGACTCTGTGCTTCCTGAGATTATGTCGGTTCTTGACCTCATCCCATTCAATGCGCATTCCAAGTAGCTACATTCTCGTCCTTACATTATAACGCTTACCTGGTCGGTGCCGGAAGAGCTAAAGTGTGGATCCAATTCAACACCCCGCCGCTTGCAGACACGTGGGAACGGCCGCAGCATCCCGTGGAACCTACCCACATTCTCCATTAGGATAAACACCGGGCCCCACTCGATATCTATGCTGCCACATGTTCTGGTCGAGGCTTCTCCCGACCGGCCTCCCTTTGCGGCCACCGAAATGAAAATGGGAATTTGGACGTTTTGTCCAGCGGGAGTAAGGGCTCCTAGCGGCATTGCCGCGCCGGTGGCGCCGCCATTCTGATCCCGCAGAGCGGGAGAAGACCCCCTGCGGTCACCGTTATTGCGGCGGGGAGGCAATCTTCTGGCGCTGATCGCGCAGCACGGCTTTGCGGCTCAGGCGAATCTTGTTGCCGTCTATCGAAATCACCGTGACCAGAAGCTGATCGCCTTCCTTCAGCTCATCGCGGACCTCGCGGATGCGGTGCTCCGCAATTTCGCTGATGTGCAACAGGCCGTCTGTGCCTGGAAAAATCTCGACGAAGGCGCCGAAGTCCGCGAGGCGGACGACCTTGCCGAGGTAAGTCTTGCCGATTTCGGCTTCGGCCATCAAGTCTTTGATCATTTGCAGAGCTTTGTTGGCGGCCGCCTCGTCGATGGCGGCGACATTCACGCGCCCGTCGTCCTCGACATCAATCTTGGCGCCGGTTTGCTCGACGATTCCCCGGATAACCTTTCCGCCCGGACCGATGAGCTCGCCGATCTTCTGCCGGTTGATGTGCAAGGTGTAAATACGCGGCGCAAAAGCGGAGATATTCGGCCGCGCTTCCTTGAGGGCTGCCAGCATCTTGTCGAGCACGTGCAGCCGGCCCGCCTTTGCCTGCTCGAGCGCCTGCGCCATGATTTCGGCGGTGATGCCGGTGGTCTTGATGTCCATTTGCAGGGCCGTGATCCCTTCGCGCGTCCCGGCCACTTTGAAATCCATGTCGCCATAGTGGTCTTCCGGGCCGGCGATGTCGGTCAAGATGGCGAACTGGTCGCCTTCCTTGACCAGCCCCATGGCGATTCCGGCCACGGGGGCTTTGATGGGCGCGCCCGCGTCCATCAGCGCCAGGCAACCGCCGCAGACTGTGGCCATGGAAGACGAGCCGTTCGATTCCAGGATGTCCGAGACCACACGGATAGTGTAGGGAAACTTGTCCTCTTCGGGAATCAGACTGAGCAGTGCGCGTTCGGCGAGCGCGCCGTGGCCGATTTCGCGCCGGCCCGGGCCGCGCAGGAAAGCGACTTCGCCGACGCTGAAGGGCGGGAAATTATAGTGAAGCATGAAGCGCTTGAAGGCTTCGCCTTCCAGCACATCCAGCCGCTGCTGGTCCTCGCCGGTGCCGAGCGTGGCCGTCACCAGAGCCTGCGTCTCGCCGCGCGTGAACAGCGCCGAGCCGTGCGTGCGGGGCAGCAGGCCGACCTCCACGCTGATGGGACGCACCTGGTCGAAGGCGCGCCGGTCGGGCCGCTGATGCTTGTGGATGATGTCGTCGCGGAACAGTTTCTCCTCGAGGGCGTCGAAAAGGTGGGCGGCCTCGCGCCTCTTGACTTCATCGTCTTCGTGGTAGCCCTCGACCAGTGCCTTGCGGATCTCTGCAATCTTGCGGTGGCTTTCGAGCTTGACGTACTTCGAGGTGTCCATAGCCTCGTGCAGCGAGGCCCCGGCCTTCTGCTGGATCTCTTCAAACAGCGCCTCGTCCCGCGCCGGCGCCTGGAATTCGCGCTTGCGGATTCCGAGTCTTTGGAACAGCTCTTTTTCCGCGGCCAGGATCCTGCGGATCTCGCCGTGTGCGTACTGGATGGCCTCGACGACCGCGGCCTCAGAGACCTCGCGCGCCGAGGCTTCCACCATTACAATCGCTTCTTCGCTCCCTGCCACCACGATGTTCAGCAAGCTCGCCTTGGTCTCTGCATACGTCGGGTTCGTCACCAGCTTCCCATCCACCAAACCCACGCGGACGCCGGCGACCGGCGTCGGGAACGGAATGTCGGAAAGGTAAAGCGCGGCGGGCCCGGCCACCAAGCCGATGGCGTCGGGGTTGTTGTCCGAGTCGGCCGAAAGCACCATGGCAATAACCTGCGTTTCGTCGCGATAGCCCTCGGAGAACATGGGGCGCACGGGGCGGTCAATCAGCCGGCTGGTGAGGATTTCCTTTTCTGTGGGACGCCCTTCGCGCTTGAAAAACCCGCCGGGAATTTTCCCCGCCGCGTAAGTGTACTCGCGGTAATCCACCGTCAGTGGAAAGAAATCAATACCCTCGCGCGGCTTGTCCGAACACGCCGTCGCCAGCACTACGGTGTCGCCGTAACGTACCATCGCGGAACCGTTCGCCTGCCTGGCGACCTTACCCACTTCGATGCTCAAATCATTTCCGCCGAGCGGAATGCTCACTCGATCCATAAGTATTCTCCTTCGCAATTGGAGTCGCTGAGGTAACTCCCAAGCCTGGACGCCATGCCCGAATCGGCGGCGGCTCGCCGGCGCGCGGCGCTCCAGAAAAATTGAGTCATGATGGAATCCGGGAAGTGTGGCCCGAGAGGAGGTGACAGAAGACCGCCCAGGGATCGAGCCTGAACCGATGCCCTGGAACGGACAGACCGCCCTCTGTTCCTGCTGCGGGCGTCGTCTGCCCTAGCTCCGGTCTTGAGGCCCTTCCCTTTGACTTTTCGGAACTCAATTCCACTACTTGCGAATGCCCAGGCGCTCGATCAATTGCTGGTACCGATTCGGGTTCCGGCGCTTCAAATACTCGAGCAGCCGCTTGCGTTTGCCCACCATGATCAACAAGCCGCGCCTCGATGCGTGGTCTTTCCGGTGCGCGCGGAAATGTTCGTTCAGGGATGTAATCTGTTCGCTGAGCAAAGCAACTTGGACTTCTGGTGAGCCCGTGTCCTTTGGGTGAATCCGATAGCGGTCCATTACCCCCGCCTTGGATTCCGGGCTTAAAGGCATCCGCCTCTCTCCTCGTTTCTCACAGTGATTCCCCGTTTTCTTCGGCAAATACCATAGCATGTCCGCGGGACTTCTGGCAAATGCTTAAAGAGTTTAATGGGGTGCGCGAACGCCGCCATTTGAAACTGGCCGGACGCTGGGGCTTAGTCATGATCGGTCAAGTGCAGCAGTGCGCCCTACTGCAGACACTTGCGACACATCACTCCAGGAGCCCCAATCCTGGTTTTCGGTGGCCGTGCAGACCAGCAACTGATGGATCTCATCTTGCAGCCGGGCACGTCCCGGGCCGCGTCGCCTGCTCGATCACATCGCGCTGGCGTTGGTTCAAGCAGCCCGAGCGAAATCCCGAGCAGCCGAAATGGATCGGGCGTCAGACCATATTGCCAGCCCTCGTTGCGGACTCTCGGCAAACCTCATGACAGGATTTCCAGAAGGGTGCATGAGGGCCGCAATCATACCCCCATTTCCGGCACTCTGGATTGCCGTCGCGATATACTCGGCGCCATTGGAGAACCACATGCCCCGAGTTACGCGTCGCGATCTTTTGAAAGCAGGTTTGGCCGCTTCCGCGGGAGCGGTCGCGGCAGACAAAAATCTCCCGTCGCTCGCTTCGCCGGCGGCGAGCGCAGCGGCAAACGGCGCAAGCGCCGGCGCGCCCGCTCCCTTGCTGCGGGATCAGGCGCGAGACCCCTCCGATGCGCTCGCCCCACGCCAGCGCCTGCTACTCGATTTCGGCTGGCGCTTTCACTTGGGCCATGCGAATGATCCGTCGAAGGATTTCGATTTTGGTTTGGAGAAGGAGAAATGGACGTTCGCCGACTCAGGAAGTTTTCTGCCGGTCGCAGGTTTGAAGTTCGACGACAGCGGTTGGAAACCGGTTGACCTGCCCCACGATTGGGCGGTTGAGCTTCCCTTCGAAAACACGTTTCGGCCGGATCATGGGGCCAAGCCACTGGGCCGGGCTTATCCGGAGACGAGCATCGGGTGGTACCGGCGCGTGTTCGACATTCCGGCGTCGGACGCGGGCTCGCGCATCGCGGTTGAGTTTGACGGCGCCTTTCGCCGCGCCATGGTGATCTTCAACGGCCACTACCTGGGCGAAAACTTCAGCGGCTACGCCCCTTTCCGGTTTGACCTGACGGATTTCGCGAACTACGGTGAGAAGAACGTACTGACCGTGCGCTTGGACGCAACGCTCTCCGAAGGGTGGTTTTACGAGGGCGCGGGGATTTATCGCCACGTCTGGTTGACGACGACCCATTTGCTGCACGTCGCGCACTGGGGAACCTTTGTGCGATCAGAGATCCAGGGCGCGGCGGCGACGGTTTCCATCAGCACTCAAGTTGAAAATGAAAGCTCGGAGGCCAGAACCTGCAAGGTGACCTCGCGACTGGTGGATGCCGCGGGGAAGGAAGTGGCCGCGGTGGAAGCAAAGCCCGCGCGGATTCCCGCCTGGGGAAGCGCGACCTTCGAATCCGAGGCGCGGCTCGGCCATCCCTTGTTGTGGTCGATTGAAGAGCCGAATCTTTATCGCCTGCTGAGCACCGTGGATAGCGAAGGCACGGCGACCGACCGCTTCGAAACGAAGTTCGGCATCCGCGCCGTCCGTTTCGACCCTGACCAAGGATTTTTCCTGAACGGCAAGCCGGTGAAAATCCAAGGCACGTGCAATCACCAGGACCATGCCGGCGTGGGCTCGGCGCTCCCTGACCGGCTGCAATCCTACCGCATCGAGCGCCTCAAGGAGATAGGCTCGAATGCCTACCGCACTTCCCACAATCCGCCCACGCCCGAGCTGCTTGACGCCTGCGACCGTTTGGGCATGCTGGTGATGGACGAGACCCGCATGATGTCGTCGAATCCCGAGGGCTTGAGCCAGCTCGAACGCCTGATCCGCCGCGACCGTAACCATCCGAGCGTGGTGATTTGGTCCATCGGCAACGAGGAGCCCGAACAAGGCACTCCGCGTGGCGCGCGCATCGCCCGGAGCATGAAGCGGCTGATTCGCGCGCTTGATCCCACTCGCCCGATTACCGAGGCCATGAACGGCAATTGGGGCGAGGGCCTTTCTCGCATCGTGGATGTGCAAGGGTTCAATTACGCCGGCGGCGGTGAGCAACACCTGGCCGAGCGCATCGACCAATTCCACCGCAAGTTTCCCAGGCAGCCGACCGTCGGAACCGAGACCGGGAGCACGGTCTCGACACGCGGCATTTACGTGAACGACAAGGAGAGGGGCTACGTCAGCGCCTACGACCTTAATTATCCCTCCTGGGCTTTTACCGCTGAACACTGGTGGAGTGTCTACGATGCGCGCCCGTTCCTGTCCGGCGGCTTCGCCTGGACCGGATTCGACTATCGCGGCGAACCGACCCCTTATGGCTGGCCCTGCATCAGCTCACACTTCGGCATTATGGATACCTGCGGCTTCCCCAAAGATAATTTCTTTTATTACCAGGCGTGGTGGGGATCGAAGCCGGTGCTGCATCTATTTCCGCACTGGAACTGGAGCGGCAAGGAAGGCCAAGAGATCGCCGTGTGGTGCCACACGAATCTCGATAGCGTCGAACTTTTCCTGAACGGCGAGAGCTTGGGAATGAAGCAGGTGAAGCGCGCATCGCACGCGGAGTGGAAAGTGAGGTACGCGCCTGGGTGGCTAGAGGCGCGGGGCTCCAAGAATGGCCAGGTGGTCTTGACCGATAAGCGCGAGACAACAGGACCGCCAGCCAGGCTCGTGTTGCATCCGGACCGGCAACGGGTTGCAGCCGACGGTGAAGACGTTTCGGTGATTGCCGTTGAGCTGGTGGATGCCAAAGGCCGCGCCGCCCCAACGGCCTCGAACGAGGTGAGCTTCAAGATCACGGGGCCA
>QHZN01000267.1 GCA_003225365.1 Acidobacteriota bacterium | reverse complement strand
CTCCATCGGGACATCGGACTCCAGCCATCGGAGACGGCCGCGCTACAGGCGCGCGCCGCACGCCCCTACGTCTGCGAACTCGACGACGTATGCAAGGCAAGGTATATTGCGGGAAGGGACGGTGGGTCCTTAATGAAAATTCTTTTCATTGGCGACATCTTCGGGCAGCCGGGCCGGCGAATTGTGAAAGAGGCATTGCCCGCGCTGCTCGAGGAGTTTTCACCGGACCTGGTGCTGGCCAACGGTGAGAACGCCGCCGCGGGCTTCGGGATAACGCCCCCGCTGGTCGAGGAGCTGCTCGACACGGGCATCGCCGTGCTCACCTCGGGAAATCATATTTGGGACAAGAAAGAAATCCTTCCTTATCTAAAGGAGCATGCGGACGGCCGCCTGCTGCGGCCGGCGAATTATCCGGCCGGAGCGCCCGGTCACGGGATGTATTTGGGCAAGACCCGCTCGGGGGTGGAGTACGCCGTCCTGAACCTGCAAGGCCGGGTGTTCATGCCCGCGATTGATTGTCCGTTCCGAACTGCGGACTCGCTCCTGGCCGAAATCCCCGACCGGGTTCGGATTCGCATCACGGACATGCACGCCGAAGCGACGTCGGAAAAACTCGCCATGGGGTGGTATCTCGACGGCCGCGTAACCGCGGTCGTGGGCACGCACACGCACGTCCCCACGGCCGATGAGGCGGTGCTGCCGGGCGGAACGGCCTATATCACCGACCTCGGCATGACCGGCCCCTACGATTCGGTGATTGGAATCGAGAAGGAATCTATTATCAAGAAATTTCTCGACCAGCTCCCCGCCCGCTTCGAAGTCGCCAAGGGCGGCGTGCGGCTCTCGGCGGCGCTGATTGAAGCCGACCCGGAGACCGGAAAGGCTCGCTCGATCCAAAGGGTCGCCCGCACTTAGCCGGCGCGGTGCGTCAGTCCCCTGCTTCGTCGGGTTGTGGCGCGCGGGTATTGCGCCCGTTCATAATCTGCCGCCCTCGCAGCTTCGTTTGTCTGATACTCATCGAGCCTGAATCAACCCTATGAGACTGTCCGGGCCCCATCGAACCTTGTTGGAGGTCTAAGACTACGAAGAGGCAACCGGCAATTCTGATAGCGGCCGGCTGAAGCCGAGGAAAGGGGAGGTGGGTCTTGACGTGAAGAGGCTGCTTGAGGTGCTGGCTGGTCAAGGCCCGCTGCACGAAACATCCGCCCAGGGGTCGCAGGCTCCCTCGATAAGGGACTCGGCCTTCGAAATCGTCTTCGCGGTCAATGCAAAGAAGTGATGCCCCAGAATGGCGAGCCGGAATGCCTTGTCGAGGTGTTCACGGTGTGATTGAAGCGCGCGGACGAGGAATTTCCAGTACTCTTTCCGGTAGCTGCTCCGCAACCCTTGCCACCAGAGCGAACGCATCACCGCCAGCACGTCCGAGAAGACTACCGGCAGGCGTGCGGACGCCCCGAGGTGGGCAAGCGACGCCAGGCTGCGGAGGAAGTACTCGCGTGGGTTGTAAATGGTTTTTAGAATCCTCTCGTAGCCAGCCAGGAGCTCGTGCGTGTCCATTTTGGGAATGAAGTTCAAGTCAGGCAGGGTGTTGTTACCGACGCTCTGCTTCAGCAGCCGCCCTTCCGCCTTTAGCCGCCGCCACAATTGGGTGTTGGGCAGCGCTGTGAGAAGGCCGACCATGGAAAGGGGGATGGCCGCCTCGCGGATGAAGCGGATTTGGCGCTCGAAAACGTCGGGAGGGTCGTTGTCGAAGCCCACAATGAACCCCCCCATCACTTCAATGCCGTAGGATTGGATGAGCTTGACGCTTTCGAGCAAATCCCCGCGCAGGTTTTGGTATTTGGTGGTCTCTTTCAGGCTCTCTTCGACGGGCGTTTCAATACCGAGAAAGACGCGCGTGAAGCGAGCCTCACGCATCAGGCCGAGCAATTCGCCGTCCTCGGCGAGATTGAGCGAGGCCTCCGTGTAAAGCGAAAAGGGATATCGGTGGTCGCGCATCCATTTGACGAGGTGGGGCATGAGCAACTTGACGTTTTTCTTGTTGCCGATGAAATTGTCATCCACCAAAAAAAGCGACCCTCGCCAACCGAGCTCATATAACCGCTCGAATTCGGCGAGAATCTGCTCGGGCGACTTGGTGCGCGGCCGGCGGCCATAAATTTCGATGATGTCGCAGAATTCGCAGGTGAAGGGACACCCGCGCGAGTACTGGACGGCCATGGCGCTATAGGGCTTGAGTTCGGCCAGCTCCAAATCGGGCAGCGGGACCTTCGTCAGGTCGGGAAGCTCAGGCGCTTTGTAGAAGGGCTTGGCTTCACCCCGCTCGAGGTCGCGGGCCAGCGCCGGGACGATCTCTTCCGCTTCGCCTTCGACGACATAGTCCGCCTCGGAAATGGCGGGATCGTGGGCGCTGGTGATGGGCCCTCCCACCACGGTCTTTCGCCCGCGCTGCTTCGCACGATGGATGGCGCGTTTCATCGAGGGCCCCTGCACCATCATGCCGCTGAAAAACACCACGTCGGCCCAATCGAAGTCTGAATCTTTCAACGGCCGGACGTTCATGTCCACCACGCGTTTCTGCCATTGCCGGGGCAAGAGCGCCGAAACCGTCAACAGGCCCAGCGGCGGATACGCGGAGCGCTTCCCCTGGAAGGGAAGGCTGTGCTTGAAGCTCCAAAAAGTGTCGGGAAACTCCGGATAAACCATCAAGACATTCATCGTCACTCCCTTACGCTCCAGGCCGAGGGCGCGCCGTAATCGTCAGACCATCGCGAGTGGGTTTTTCACTTCCGTCCGTCTGATCCGAGCGTCAGCGGGCCCAGCACCCTGGGCGTTCCCCCGGAAAGTTTGGAGGTGGCAGATTCAATGCGTGTCGTGAATGCGCCTCGCCTTCGACACCACGCCCCAATTTCTCCGAAGAGTCTAGCAGAGGTCAACCCTCGCCGCTAGGAAAAATCAAGAGGCTTCGTGCCCGGTGGGGGCCCCCTTGAATTCCGCCCGCTCTGCGCCGGTGCGCGCCCGCAATACCCGACCACTTGCGCCTGCTGCGGACTAAACCTACAATCCTCCGAGCGTGCCGTCAGCCTGGGTGAGGGACGTGTTTGGTTCCGAAAACTGTGGGTTCAGGCCGGCCTCTCCACGGGCTTCCTCTTGCGGCCACGGGAGCGGGCGCACCGAACGGAGGTTAATGTGGCAGAAACAAATTCGGGGACACGGTTGGGTACCGGGAGTCTGATTCTGGTTCCGGCCCTCATCACTTTGGCCGTGACAATCCTGCGGGTGGTGGGCGAATTGGAGCATTGGACCAAACTGCTCTTCAACCCTTCGGCAGGTGGTGGGGCAGCCCTCATTGGAATCGCATGGCTGCCTTTCGTCTTCGGCCCCTATTTCGCTGTCAAGCTCGTCGGAGCCGGCCAAGGGCCGTCAAGCAAAGGCAAGGCCATCGGGTTGGCGGCCGCCGCCTTGGCGCTCACGGTGGCGGGAGGATTTGTGGCCTTCTCGCCTCCCCAGAGCACGCCCAAAATGCTCATGGGATACTTGATGATAGCGCTGGCCGTGGCGCTGGAATTTCCCGGCTGGTCGGCGCTCGCCAAGGCGCTACTCGCGTACGCCTACGCGGCGAGGATCCCGGTGGTTCTAGTGATGTTTTTCGCGATGCAAGGCCACTGGGGAACCCACTACGACGCACTCCCGCCCAACTACACCGGCCCGACGGACTTCTGGGGATTGTATCTCCACATCGGGGTCCTCCCCCAAATGGTCTTCTGGGTTGTTTACACCGTGGTCCTAGGCTCGCTTTTCGGCTCGATCTTCGGCGCCCTGGCTGGGCGGAAAAAGGTCGCTCCGCAAATGGCGTGAGGCCAATTGAGGAACAAAAGATTTCATTTCGAGGCGTGAATGACCTCGTCGGGCGAGCCGCCCCAGCGCGGCTCTGCCCTTGCGCTCGCGGGACTGGGCTTCCTTCTGCTCACCGCTGGCTTCGCGGTATTCCAGAAATTCCTTACGACCTTGACCGGCCTGGAGGTCATGTGGACATGCGCCGCCTCGGGCGCGGCGTTGCAATGGCCGGCCTGGAAGTCTTTTTTAAGGTACAACTCGCGTACGCTTACGCCGCGCGCTTGCCGGTGGCCGCGGTGATGGCCGTCGCCACGAGAGCCAGCTGGGTGAGCCACTACAGCGCCGTGGTTCCTGGCGAGTCGAGGCTCGAAACGTTTATGCTCTTCGGATTCTTTCCGCAACTCGTTTGGTGGGTTTCGTTCACGATCATTGTGGGGTCGCTCTTCGGTACACTGGCGGCCGCCATCGCCGGGCATCTGCGATCTCCGGAGCAGGTGGCGCGGCATCAGTCTTAAGAGAAGGGCCCCTTGCCCCGATAGACGGCGCAGAGGATTATCATGGCAGAGCCAACGTTTCCGTCGCGGCCATCCGTTGGCCGGCTCATTCTAGTTCCCTCCATCATCACGCTCGCGATTACGATTTTCCGCCTGGTTGGTGAACTCGAACACTGGTCGCCGAGACTTTTTAATACGTCGGTTGGTGGGGGCGGGGCACTCGTCGGGATCAGTTGGCTGCCGATTATTCTCGGCCCCTATTTCGCCGCAAGGCTTCTCGAAGCCGGAGAGAGGCCGAAGCCCATCGGCCGTTCCATTGGTCTCGCCGTGCTGGGCCTGGCGGTGGCGATTGTGGTGACGCTCCTGCCCGTAATGCTTCAAATGCGGTTGGCGTTTGAGCCCCGATTGCTCTACGGCTGGACGGCCTTCGTCTTCGGTGCGCTGGTGACGTTGGCGGCCTGGCCGGCCCTCTTCAAAGTTCTCCTGGCGTACGCCTACGCGGCCCGCGTCCCTGTCGCCGTGATTATGTTCTTCGCCTTCCAGGGAAACTGGGGCACGCACTATGACGCTCCGCCGCCGGATCTCCCACCCACCATGAGCCTGGTGCCGAAATATATCTGGCTCGGGTTTGTGCCTCAATTGACGCTATGGGTGGCGTTCACGTTGATGGTCGGGATGTTCTTCGGGACGCTCGCCGTTTTTGTGATGCGTCTCGCGCGCATGGTGCCGGAGGCGGCGGGCCCGGCGTCGAAGGCGAACTAGGCGCTCCCGCGACCGTTCACTGTTATGCCCCACGTCTCGCCGTTCTTCACCGCTGGCCTCCAGGTTGTCGCCGCGTACGCGATCTTCTTTGGCAGCTATATCGTTTTCGCCTTCGGGAAATTCCCGGGGATGAAGATTGACCGCCCGGGAGCGGCGGTGATCGGTGCGGTGCTGATGGTCGTGTCGCGGGTACTCTCACCCTGGGAGGCCCTTCGCTCGATTGATTTCAGCACTTTGGTGCTGCTGTTCTCGATGATGCTGATCGTCGCCTACCTGCACCTGGCGGGCTTCTTCGACTGGATCACGGAACTAGTGGTGACGCGTCTGAAGCCACACCATCTGTTGCCAACGGTCATCTTCACGAGCGGCATCCTGTCCGCATTTTTCGTCAACGACATCATCTGCCTGGTAATGGTCCCCTTTGTGCTGACCGTGACAAAACGCATGGGGGTTCGCCCTCTGCCCCACCTGCTCGCCGTCGCCACCGCCTCGAACATCGGGAGCGTTTCGACCATTACCGGCAACCCTCAGAACATGCTCATCGGGTCGTTTTCCGGCATCGCCTACCGGGATTTCTTTTTCCATCTTGGCCCCGTGGCCGCGGCCGGCTTGTTCTTAGATTGGTTGATCCTTTCCCGCCTGCACGGGGACGCGCGGAACCAGGTGCAGGAGTCGGAAGTGCCGCCCCCCGCCGTGCGCGTGGACCGCTCGCGGCTGATCAAGCCGGGGATTGTCATCGTGGGCGTGCTCGTCGGGTTCATTATCGGCGCGCCACCCGCGCTCATGGCGGCCTTCGGCGCAGCCATGATGCTGATCACGCGCACGCGCGAACCGCGCGAGGTCTATGACGAGGTGGACTGGGGCCTGCTGGTTTTTTTCATCGGACTTTTTCTGATCGTGGGTGGCGCCGACAAGGCCGGCTTGACGGGCCGCCTGCTCTGGTTTGCCCACTCCTGGAACCTCCAGCACCCGGCACTGTTTACGCTGGTGACGGCAATGCTTTCGAACATTGTCAGCAACGTCCCCGCCGTCATGCTTCTGAAATCGCTTGTGCCCGGATTTTCCAACCCTCACACGGGCTGGCTGATCCTCGCGATGGCCTCGACGCTCGCGGGCAATCTCACCATCACCGGGTCGGTTGCGAATATCATTGTCGTCGAGCGCGCGCGGCACGTCGCGCCCGTCGGTTTCAGGGATTATTTGAAAGTGGGAGTGCCGATCACGCTCGCCACACTCCTGGTCGGCTCCCTTTGGCTCTGGTGGATTCAGTGAGCCCCGACGCAATACGAGCTGCCCCATTTTCGCGAAGACAGTTTTTGCGCGCTGCTGTAAAAGGCTAAGGCGCCAGCTCGACCGCCCGATGTGTCTTGATGGACTCCTTCGCGGCGTCGAGGATTTCGTTGACGCTGACGTTCAACTCCGGCGCGACAGGGTTCTCGATCGGCTTGTCGTTTCGAATGCACCAGACGAAATAGGCGATGGGGCTCGAAGTCTCGTGCTCGACGGGCTTCAACGCGATCGGCTCGCCCTCGGAGTGCGCCGCGTCAGCTCGTGTGCCGGCGGCGCGGAAGAGGAGTCCGTCGTCGGTTGCAAGGAGGCTGCCTTTGGGGCCGTAGACTTCGACGCCGCCCTTTCCATAAGGCCAGTCCCACGAGGCCTGGATGATGACCGTTCCGTCGGCGTATTCGAGCAGGATGGTCGCGTCGTCGTCCACGGCGTTATGTTGCTCGGTCTTGAGCTTGAGCGCATAGGCATAAACGCTCTTCGGCCGGCCCTTCAGCCACAGCGCCCATTCGGCGCCGTAACAGCCGAAGTCCACCAGCGCGCCTCCGCCGTTTTTCACCGGGTCGTAGAGCCAGTCGGCAAAATACTTCGAGACACCGATCTCTTTGGGCCCTTGATGCCCGTACTGGACCACGATCTTCTGAACGGGGCCCAGCTCTCCGGCATAGACGCGGTGGAATAGCTCGTGAGTGGCCGGCGTCCAGGCATTCCAGTAATTGACCATCAGCTTGATGCCCGCCTCGCGGGCCAGGCGCGCCATTTCGCGCGCGTCGGCGGCGGTCGCGGCCATGGGCTTTTCGGTTGAGAAGTGAATGCGGCGCTTCGCGCACTCACCGAGAATTTCCAGGTGCTTGCCGTTTTCCGTGGCGACGATCACCGCCTCGGGTTTCGATTCGTCGAGCATCCTGACGTAATCGCTGAAGAAGTTGACGCTGGCGGGCACGCGCTTCCGCGCGCGCTCCACCAGTTCCGAGTGCGGGTCTGCGATGGCGACCAGCTCCACCTCCGGTTCTTTGGCGATATCTTCGAGCAGGCCCCAGACGTGGTCATGGTCGAGGCCAACCACGGCAAGTCGAGTGCTTGTAGTCTGGCTCTGAGCCGCCAGCACGAAAATCGCCAGTCATGAATGGGCAATTCCGAACGTCCCCAACCCCTGACTGCCTTTTGGCTCCTTACTCCCGTTCTTGTTAAAACCGCTTGCACACGCTTACACAATGACTACTGTTACCCTGGCGGGTACCCTCACCCGCGGCCTCGACAGTGGGTTCGTCGGCGTCGAGGGAGGTCACTTGAGGCAAGGGAAGTGTCACCTCCCGACTCTTCCGGTTGGCCAGGACGGGCATGACCGTGGGTTGCCCCTCCGCCTGACCGGAAAAGGGGTTCGTTTTTGCAAACAATTGCACCCTAAGCGCTTTTCCCCGAGTGCCCGCATCGTTTCCCCAGAGTCAGCTAAGGGTGCCCATCAGAGTACTGTAATCCTGTGAATCAAAAGGCCGTAAGCCCATCTAATTCCTCGTCAATCTGATCGCTGAAGGGACTGCAAAGTAATTCTCCTTCTGGAACGCCGCGTGCGCATGCTTGTGGTGGTCCGATAGGCGCGGGTCGAATTCCCGGCCCAAGGGAGTGCCGGTCAATTACGCAGACTGCCTGATGCAGGCTCGCCAACGATGGGCGCGAGTGTGCAAGGGCTGACGCAACGGCAAGTCCCGCCTACGGATGGGAGTCATCTCTATACGAACGTTCTCATAACTTTTCTTCGAGTTGGAAGCCGCCATGATTCCCCGGCTGCATCTTTCTTGACGTAGCGCGGGCATCCTGCCCGCTCGGTTGGATGTCGTCGTGATATGCCGGCTGTATCTTTTCTGGTTGATTGTACGTCTCTGACGCTTGCTTGAGCCTGCCGACGAAGCCCGTCTCGCTGACAAGCCCATAAGGAGAGAAATAC
>QHZN01000127.1 GCA_003225365.1 Acidobacteriota bacterium | reverse complement strand
GCGCGAAGATGTCCAACCGGCCGCGCCCTTCAGCGTCCGCCACCGCCAACTGATATCCGTGCGGAATCTTCGCCACCGGATGCGCGCGCCATCGGACTTGCTTGCCGAACGCCGGCCGGCTTTCGGAGTCTCGAGCCAAACCTCGCCTCGCTGACCAACTCGCCGCCATCAGGCCTGCCCTGTCTGCCGTCAGGCAGGCTGCCACAGGCAGGCTCTTCAAGAATCCTCGCCGCGAACCCAACCGGCGCCTCCAACAGGAAACCGCTTATTTTACCCCTCTCGGGGGAGAATCGAAGAGGTTTCCTGGACCGGCGGGACGAACCTTGACTTCCGCCATCACCCGCCTTACCCTGAAATTCATGGAAGTACATTTCACACCCGAGCTGCAAGCGAGGCTGGACAAGCTGGCAACGGAAACCGGTCGCGCCCGAAACGAGCTGGTAGAGGATGCTATGGTCGGTTATCTGGAGGAGCTGGGGATGGTGCGCGGGATGCTCGACAGCCGCTACGACGACATCAAAAGTGGCAAGGTGAAGCTGGTTGACGGTGAAGAAGCGTTTGACCGGTTGCGACAGGAAAACCAGGCCCGCCGCACCGACCGCGCATGAGCGGTTATGCGTTACACCCGGAAGCCTTCCAGGACCTCGATGACATCCGAGAGTTTATTGCCAAAGAGAGCCCAAGCGCTGCCGACCGGGTCATCACCGAGATTTTCGAAGCGCTTCAGGGGCTGGCGCGATTTCCGCATCAAGGCCATAGACGCCCCGATCTGACATCCCGCCCTTTGCGCTTCACGCTGGTGCGCGATTACTAGATTGCCTACGCGCCGGATGAAAGCCCTTTATGGGTGATTGCCGTATTACACGGGCGTCGCAACCCGCGTGTGATGGCGGCGATTCTGAGAGGCAGGGAAAGCCGGTAGCACGGTCACCCGCCACACGTCGCTTGCACTTCGGTTGAGAGGGAAGTAGCCCGCAGGCCTACAGAGTTAGGTCGGTGCTTGCTAGCGTTTCACTGCGTCACGAATGCGGCGCGCATCAGGACCTTCGAGCCTTTGAGGATCCCCGGTTGGGCGTTGAGGACTACGAAGCGGCGGCCCTTGCAAGCAATGATTGCCGAGCCGCGGGCGTGAGCGGCTCCGCTGTTGATTTCCTAATTTGCGCAGTCGCCCTGCGCCGCAACTGGCCGGTCTTCACGATGGACCACGATTTTACCCGCTATGCGCGCCATCTCCCCCTTCGCCTCCACCAGCCCCGACCCAAAGCTTGAGAAGCATGCACGTCACGCTGCGGCATAGGCTGGTTCAGCGTGCCGAGGGTCGGCGTGTGGCGCCGTGATCGTAGGGGAGGTTTTTAAACCCCTACTCCTGGAGCAAGGTAGCGCACCCCGTCAGCCGACGGGCTGTGGCTCCTACCCCTTGCATCCGAGTGCCGCAGAGTTAGACGACAACTCTGCGCTACCACTCTCGAAGACTTTAAGACGGCTCTGATCAAGTTCCTTTGGTGCGCAGGAGGCGGACGGCGTCGGAAAGGGGGTTGCCCGATTCCGCGGCAGGGACAGATTCGGCACTCGGTTCTTCTTCAACGCTGACGCTCTCGCCGGGCGCCAAAAACAGATTCGTCTCCAGGCCGTACTGTTTCGTGTAAAGGTCGAAGTAGCGACCGCGCAGAGGGAGGAGCGAATCGTGCGTCCCGCGCTCGACGATGCGGCCGGCTTCCATGACCAGAATCTGGTCGGCGCGGCGAATCGTCGAGAGGCGGTGGGCGATGACGAAGGTCGTGCGCCCTTGCATCAAGTAGGCCAGACCTTCCTGAATCAGCGCCTCGGATTCCGAGTCAAGGCTCGAGGTGGCTTCGTCGAGGATCAGGATGCGCGGGTCGGCCAGAATGGCGCGCGCGATCGAGACGCGCTGCTTCTGCCCACCCGAAAGTTTCACGCCGCGCTCTCCGATCACGGTCTCGTATTTCTTTTCTAAGGTTTCTGCGAACTCGTCCACGCGCGCGATGCGGCAGGCGGCGAGAATCCGGTCTTCGAGCGAGTGGGGCCGCGAAAAAGCGACATTTTCGCGAATCGTGCCGTCGAACAGAAACGTATCCTGAAGCACCACGCCGAGCTGCGTGCGGTAAGAGTCCAGCCTCACGGTCGCCAGGTCCACGCCGTCCACGAGAACCCTTCCGAACGAGGGCAGGTAAAACGCCGAAATCAAGCCGATGACGGTAGACTTGCCGGCGCCGGAAGGGCCGACCAAAGCGGTCACCGTCCCGGGCCGAGCGCTGAAAGCGATTTCGTGAAGCACGTCCCGGCCCGCGTTATAAGCGAAGTTCACGTCCTCAAATACCACTTCCCCGTTGAGGCGTCCGAGTGCCACGGTGCGACGTGCGTCTTCATCTTCGGGCATCATTTCCATCAGCTCGCGCGTGCGCTCCAGGCCCGCCATCGCCTCCGTCAATTGTGTCCCAACGCCGACCATTTGAAAAACGGGGGCGATCAGAAGTGCGAGGAAAGCCGTGTATTGGACGAAGGAGCCGGGGGACATGCTGCCGGCCAGGATCTTCCGCGCACCGAAGTACATGATCAGCGAGCTCACCCCGCCCAGGAGCACAATGGAAGCGAGGCTCATCACCGAGGTTGCCGTTAGAGTTTTCAAAACGTTTTGAAGAAGCCGCTCGGCGCCCTGCGCGAAGACCTTCGCTTCGCTCTTTTCGGCGTGGTAGCCCTTTACGACGCGCACGCCCGCGAGCGACTCGGTGAGGCGGCCCGTCACCTCGGCGTTGATTTTGCTTCGCTGGCGGAAAATCGGCCGAATCACTCCAAAAGCTCGATTAAGCGCAACACCGAGCGTGGCGAGAATCACCAGCGCCAGCACCGTCAGCGAGACGCTGATGTGAAGCAGAATTATCAGGGCAAACAAGGCCGTCAGAATTCCGCCCGCGAATTGAACCAGGCCGGTCCCAATCAGGTTCCGCAAGCCCTCGACGTCGCTCATGATGCGGGAAACCAGCGCGCCCGTCTTTGTGGAGTCGTAATATGAAACGGCGAGGCGTCCGACATGCTCCTGCACCTGGCGGCGAAGCTCTGTGATGAGCCGCTGAGCTTCCTTCGAAAGCAGTTGGGTGAGCGAGAAGTCGGTGATGCCTTGCACCACCGTTGCGCCGAGCACGGCCAGCACCAAAGGTCCCAGCAGTTGGACTCGCCTCTTCAGGATGATGTCGTCAAACAGAAATTTCAAAGAGCTCGGCAGCACCAGGCCGGCGAGGCGATTGATCGCCATCAGGACAAACCCCAGCGCCAAAAGCTTCCTGCGTGGGCGCACGAAGACCCAGACGTGCGGGAGCAACTCGCGGAGAGACCGGGATTTCTCAGGTTTTCCGTCCGCCGCCATGGCTTTCAATACCCTCGCGCCTTCCCGGCGCAACTCACTTTACCGGCGATGCGCCGTCGCTAAGAATCCTAATATTTGGCGTTGAGCTGCAGGGCCATCATCGCGAACGACGCCGCGATAATCAGCACCGAAACGAGCGCGAGCGTGTTCCAAAGCGTTTCGCTGGCACGAGTATCCGGCTCGCCCTCAGGAATGAAATAACCGAGGGCCAGTCCCGAAACCAGCCCGCCGATGTGCGCGGCGTTGTCCACCGGAATCGGAAGAAAGATGAAGAGCAGGATGTAGGCGACCCAGAACCACAATCGCCGCCTGTAGTCCTGACCGAGCGTTCCGTGATGGTAGCTCGCGCCGATGAGGATTCCGATCAGTCCAACGATCGCGCCGGAGGCGCCGACCGAGCTGCCGTAGGGCCTCCAAAACAGGCTCACGAGAAATCCGAAGACCCCGGTCGCCAGATACAACACGACGAACTTCGGCGTTGAGAAAAGCGACTCGACTTCCGGGCCGAGATCGAAGAGGCACCAGAGATTCATGCCGATGTGTAACAGACCGGCGTGCAGGAACATCGCCGTGACCAGCCGCCACCACTGGTGGCCGGCGAAAATCATCCAGCCGACTTTCGCCCCCAGGCGTAATAACCGCCGCGCGCTCTCGGCGACCTGAGAGGCGTCTCGCAGAGTGGGCAGACCGAAGCGTCGCGGCTCACCAGGCCGCGGCAGTTTGGGCACATCCGATGCGAGGTGTCGTAATTGGTTTCCTTTGCCGCTAGCGTCGAGCGTAACGCGGCCTTGAACCTCTCCAACTTAAAGCGCAGTCGCGGTGAAAGGTTCATATCCTCTCGAAGCGGAAACGCCGGCGAACGCCCCGGGGCTCAAAGCAGCAAAACACCGCGACCGCCATCCCTTTTGATTATAGCCTCCGGGGCGAGGTTTCCAAACTTCGCTCCCTTTAGTCTTTTACGTCCAAGGTGAAGCCCTATCGGGAATTGGGGGCCGAGCAGACCGGTTCCGATTTCGTTTGTCGGATGAGGTTTCATTGAATAGAATTAATGCGAATGAGGTTCGTATGAAATTCGAAAACGCCGGACGCGCCCTCGACCGTGAGATCGCAAAACTTTCGGCCTACGTGGACAAACAAGTGACGCCCGCCGCGAAGAAGAAATTGGCGAAAGCGATGCGTCAAGCCGCTAGCCGGCTGCGCCGCCTTGCGATGGAACTGGACCGGCAAACGGCGGGAAAGTCCGGCTAAGGGCTGGCATTTTGAGACTGCAATCGAACAGACGCGAGGCGGCCGCGTCCGCGGCGCTCGTGGTGGTGCTTTTTTCGACTGGCTGCCTCCATCGCCACCACGGGGCGGCGGCGCGGCGCTACCCTTCGCCCACGCCTCCGACCATCGGCCCGAGCCCTGCCGTTCGTATCGAACAAGGTGAAGTAGGGCTGGCGTCCTGGTACGGCCATCCCTACCATGGCCGGGCGACGACGAGCGGCGAGATCTACAACATGTATGACTTCACGGCCGCGCATCGGACGCTGCCCTTCGGCGCTCGCGTCCGGGTCCACAACCTCGAAAACGGACGGACCGTGGACGTGCGCATCAACGACCGCGGGCCGTTCGTCGCCGGGCGAATTATTGACCTTTCATACTCCGCTGCGCAGGCGATTGGCATGCCCGGACTCGCGCGCGTACAGTTGCAAATTCTGGGCCCCGAGACTCAGGAAAGCGCCCCGGCGCCGCCAGGCATCTATGCCGTCCAGGTAGGCGCTTTTGAGGACCCCAACAATGCCCAGCGGTTGAAGGATCTGATTGCACCGCGCCACGGCCCGGTCAACATAGAAAGGTACGACCGGGGCGATGGAGTGTTTTACCGCGTGCGGGTCGGCCGCGTCTCGAGCCTCGAGACGGCCAATCAACTGGCGCAGGAGTTGCGCAGCGGAAACTTGGCGACCGATACGTTCGTCGTGCGCGTGAACTAGGTTGCGCTCGCCAGATAGTCAGGTCTGTGTTATCGGTCGGGCGGGAAGTTGATATTGCAAATTCCTGCTCAAGGCCAGAGGTCGGCGCTAACTGCGCACTCAAGAACTAAAAGCGGACCGGACAATTGTTTTGGCAAGCGGTTGGGTGTACGCTTTCGGTCGGCCGAAAATTCAAAACGGATTTTTCGGCGAAGAGCGAATGAACGCTTGGCTCCACATGGAGGACCAGCCAACATTTGCGGGGCTAATTTCTGATTGAGGAGATTTACGACGATGTGGCTCAGAGGTTCCTTGTACTTTGGGGTACTGGCTCTCCTAATGGAGCTGGCGGCGACGCCCATGCTCATCAGTGCGCCGCCCGGGGCTGGTCAGGCCAACTGGGACACGCTCAAACAGTTATCGCCAGGCCAGGAAGTTAAAGTTGTGCAAAACGACGCCAAATCGTTCCAGTGTAACTTCCAAAGCCTGAG
>QHZN01000007.1 GCA_003225365.1 Acidobacteriota bacterium | reverse complement strand
GTTTCGAGATTTCATAACCGTGCCGAGGCCGAGCCTCCACGAGCGACAGGATCAGTAGCTCGGCACTGCCCTTATTCCATTCGAGATCAGATGGTTTTACGTCCATATATGGCATGGCAAGATATTACGCGTCAACGGCCGGCGGTGTCAATTGAATGTTCCGCTGTCGCGGGCAAGCTGCCAGCCACGGTTAAACCGGTCTTTGAATTAACCGTGGGTTCGTAAACGCGAGGAAAGCCCACGGTTGGAAGAGCGCCAACCGTGGCTACCGCAACCTGAACGGGTAGCCACAGTCAGCGACTTCCTGACTGTGGGCTCTCACAGACGCAAAAGCCCACGGCCAGTCCCGCGAACGCGGGACGATTGACCGTGGCTACTATTCCCGAAAGATTACGAGAGGACAATTACCGGGCGGCGCTAAACCAGCACCAAGTCTGGGTGGTAAACCGCTCCCGTAACATGCCGAGCCACTGCGATGAGCCGGCGTTGGGGATTCAAGATCTTCAGAAGGATGGCAGCCGGCGCACGGCCGGGATGCCCGCCGCGGGAGGCGCGGAGCGACGACGCGAGCTCAAAATGATGCCCGTGGCGCACGCTCGCCTCCTCGCGCCCGCCCACCACCAATTCCGCGCAGCCGGGCAACAGGGATTCGAGTGGAATCAAGAACTCGCGCCACTTGTCATCGGCGCTCGTTGCCTCGAGTCTTTCGATCGCTAGGGCTTTCCCTTCCCCGAACTCCGCCACCGCCGTGCGCCGCAAGCCCTCCAGGTGTGCGGGCCAGCCGAGACGCCGGCCAAGGTCGTGCGCGAGCGAGCGGACGTAGGTTCCCCCGGAGCACTCCACCGCAAACCGCGCGCGACCGTTCTCGACACCCAGCAACTCGAGCGCATAAATTTCTACCTCCACGGGCTTAAGCTCCACAGGCTCATGGCGGCGCGCGAGCTTGTAGGCGCGAGTGCCGCCGACGCGTTTCGCCGAATACGCTGGCGGGGTCTGGAGAATCCGGCCCGTAAACTCGCGCATCACCGCTTCCAAGCGCTCTGGGTCCACTGTGGCTTCCACGGGTTCGGAGGTGGGCTGGCCTGTAGCGTCGTAGGTGTCGGTCGAGAAACTGAAGTGGATAGTCCCCTCGTAGGCTTTGCGCGACTTCAGATAAAACTGCGCGAAGCGCGTCGCTTTGCCAATCGAAAGCGGCAGCACCCCCGTCGCGAAGGGATCGAGCGTCCCGAAGTGGCCCACTTGCCGAATGCCCACCAGGCGGCGCACCGCCGCTACCACGTCGTGCGAGGTGCGGCCGGCGGGCTTGTCCATTACCAGAACGCCTGAAATCTCCGGATCCATCTCACCCAAGATCGGGGCTCCTCGAGAGCTGCTCGGTCAGCGCCGAACCGCGCCGACTGTCATGCTGAGCCCATCCTCCCGCGTACGCGGGATCAGAGTAAACTTCGCGAAGCATCCCAGCCTTTGGGCCAGAAAGGACATGCAGGCAGTCTTCGCGAAGTTTACCCTGAGCGCGGAGTGAAGGGATTCTTCGCTTCGCTCAGAATGACAGCCCGCGAAGGGCTCAGAATGGCAGCATTACAGCGTTTATCAGCAGCCTGTTACGACTTTTCCTTCATCTCGCGCAGCAGTATTTCGACCCGCTCGGCCTGTTGTGCGTCCCGGTCGAGCGTGAAGACGACCTCGGGCACGCGGCGGAGGCGCAGGCGGCGCGCCAGCTCGTGGGCCACAAACCCCGCCGCCGATTCCAGTCCTTCGACGGTCCGTTTTTGTTCAACCGCCTCGCCCAGCACGGTCACCAGCACTCGCACGTGGCGGTAATCGGGGCTGAGCTCCACTCCGGTCACCGTAGCCAATCCGATACGGGGGTCCTTCAGCTCCGCCGCCACCAGTTCCGCCGCCTCGTCGCGTATCTGATCGGCCAGCCGCGCATGGCGGTGCCCCGGCGCGTGCATAGGACACCTCTAAAAGAATTCGATGGAATGGTGAGCGACGTCGTCGCCCAAAGTTTTTTCCGCCTCCGCCAGCACGTCGTGGAACACGCGCTCCAAAATCGTTTGGCTGTTCGAAACGGAAACCACGCCAAGCGTTGCTTGCTGCCAGACGTCCTGGTGGTCGAGTTCGGCGACGGCGACGTTGAAGCGTGCGCGCAGACGCCCGCGCAGTTTCTGAACGGCCGCTCGCTTTTCCTTGAGGGAATGGGCGTAGGGCAGTTGAATTTCCAGGGTCAGCACGCCCACCGGCATGGCTTTTGCGGGGCTCTCGCGCGCCTGGGCTCGCCTGGCGGCCGGAAGTCCCGCCCCCCCCGAGACCTGCTCGGGCCCGCTCGGACTAGACGAGCACGGGCTCGTTCACTTTCTCGACGACAAACGCCTCGAGGACGTCTCCGATTTTGACGTCGTTAAAATTCTCGAGCGCCACGCCGCACTCCATTCCCGACCTCACTTCCGTCACGTCCTCTTTGAAGCGGCGAAGCGAGCGGACCTTGCCCTCGTACACAACCACGTTGTCGCGCAGGAGGCGGAGCTTGGCTTCGCGCGAGAGCTTCCCATCCTGCACGTAGGAGCCCGCCACGGTTCCCACCTTTGGGATGCGGAAGGTCTCTCGCACTTCGGCGTGGCCGAGCGTGGTCTCCTTGTAGGTGACGGCGAGCAGGCCCGTCATGGCCTTCTTGATTTCATCGGTGACATTGTAAATGATGGTGTGCAGCCGGATGTCCACCTTCTCAAGCTGCGCCAGTTCCGAAGCTTTGCGCTCCGGGCGGACGTTGAACCCCACGATGACTGCGTTCGAGGCCGACGCCAGCAGCACGTCGGTTTCCGTGATGGCGCCCACTCCGGCGTGAATGATCTTCACTTTCACTCTTTCGGTGCTGAGTTTCGAAAGCGTGTCGTTCAGCACCTCGACCGAGCCCTGCACGTCCGCCTTGATGATGAGCGAGAGCTCCTTGACGTCGCCGGCCGCGAGCTGTTCGTGGAGTTGTTCGAGAGTGAGGCGCGCGGACTTGGCGAGCGCCGCCTCGCGCAGCTTGGCGAGCCGGTGGAGCGAGATTTGCCGCGCCTTCAGCGTGTCTTCGATCACCTGGAGCCGGTCGCCGGCTTGCGGCACGTCTTCCAGGCCCAGGACTTCGGCTGGCGTTGAAGGCGGCGCCTCCAGAATCGGCCGGCCGCGAAAGTCGAACATGGCGCGTACTTTTCCGTAAATGGCGCCCACGATGAAGGAATCCCCCACGCGCAGCGTTCCATTCTGGTCCAAAATCGTCGCCACAGGCCCGCGGCCGCGGTCGAGTTTGCCTTCCAGCACAGTGCCCGTCGCCAGGCGTTTGGGATTGGCCTTCAATACTTGGAGGTCGGCCACCAGCAGGACCATTTCAAGCAGCAACTCGAGATTGGTTTTCTGCTTGGCCGAAACTTCCACCATCACCGTATCGCCACCCCAAGCTTCCGCCAGCAGGCCGTGCTCGCTCAGTTGTTTGCGCACGCGGTCGGGCGTCGCTTCCGGCTTGTCAACCTTATTGATACCCACCACGATCGGCACCTTGGCGGCTCGAGCGTGATTGATGGCCTCGAGCGTCTGAGGCATTACGCCGTCGTCGGCGGCGACGACCAGGACGACGATGTCCGTCACCTTGGCGCCGCGCGCGCGCATCAACGTGAAAGCCTCGTGGCCGGGCGTGTCGAGGAAAACGATCCTGCGGTTCTGCGCCTCTACTTGGTAGGCGCCGATGTGTTGCGTGATGCCGCCTGCTTCACCGGCCGTGACGTTGGTCTCGCGGATGGCGTCGAGCAAGGACGTCTTGCCGTGGTCAACGTGGCCCATCACCGTGACGACGGGCGGGCGCGGCACCAGGTCTTCGGGTTTGTCCGCCTCCTCGACTTCGTGCAGGACTTCTTCTTCGTAGCTCACGACCTCGGTCTCGGCGCCGAACGCACGCGCGACTTCGGTGGCGATCTGGCCGTCGAGCGTCTGGTTGATGGTGGCGAAAAGTCCCCGGTCGAGCAGGCGCTTGATGACGTCCTTGGCGCGCGCGTCAAGCTTCTCAGAGAGTTCCTTGATCGTGATCCCTTCGCTGATGGTGATCTTGCGCGTGATCGGGACTTCTTCCGGGATAACCGGCCTGGGCGGAGCGAAACGCGGCCCGGGCATGCGCGGAGGCATCGCCGGACGAGCCAGCGGCGGTCGAACCGCCGGAGCCGCTCCTCCCGCGGCGCCAAGCGGCATGGGTCTGGACGCCGTCGGGTGCATCGGCCGCGGCTCGCCCGGCCGCCTCTGAACGTAGGGCCGCGCCGCCGGGCCGTGCGGGATGCCCTTCACTGGGTAAATAGGTTGGCTGGACAAAAGCGATTTTGAAGTCCGTGCTGTGCGCGCCGACTTGGCCGCGGCACCCGCAGGAGCTTCTGCAGACCTTGCGCCCGCCAGCGCCTCGGGCGCCCCGACGTGTCCCGCGGCGATTGCCTCGCCCGCCTTTGGCGGCACGGAAACGACCGGACGGACACCCGCTGGCCTCAAAGGCACCGGAACCCCAGCCCTCCGCGGAAGGCCCGCGGCGCCGGCTTGCGACGGCCGGCCAGCCGCGCCTTCGGGCGGATGGGAAGAGAGGTGCGCGGCGGGCTTCTCCGTGGCGGCCGGCCGAACCGGCGTCACCGCCCTGCGCGCTTCCGCCTTGATCTCCGCAATCGTCCGCGTCAGGGCGCGAGGTTCGGGCTTCGCCTCGCTGACCTTAGCCGATTCCTGCGCCACGCCCTGTGAGACAACGCGAGTGGGATCCGCCCGAGTTGCGGATGGAGGCTCGGGCGGGCGAAATTCCGCGGGCGCCGCTTCACTTGGGCTGGGAGCTTGGAAATGCGCCCGCACTTTCCCTGCTACGTCTTCCTCAACGGCGCTGGAGTGGGATTTAACATTCTCCACTCCAATTTCGTGCAGATAGTCGAGGACCGCCTTGCTCTTGACTTCGAGCTCTCGGGCCAAATCGTTGATTCGAGTCTTCCCCATCCCACCTCGGTTGCTGCCGGCCCGACTAATCCCGCGGGCCAGGAGACCCGGTCTATTCTGGCTTCTCTTCCCCCGCCGCGCCTTCGCTGGTTCCCTGCTCGGGGGCTTCCGGTGCGCCTGGTTCTTCCGCCGGCCCGGCGGCTGGGCCAGTTTCGGCAGGTGTGCCGGCCTCGACGGAGACGTCCGTCTCGGCCGCCGTGGCGCTATCCGAATTTTCTTCGGGCGCCGCGGGGGCAGGAGACTCGCCCTCCACCTGAGCTTCCTCGGCCATGACCGACTCCGATTCGCTGTCGCGCTCGAAATAGTCCGTCACCACGCGGCGGATGCGCTCCACCGTCTTCTCGCCGACACCCTGGATCTGCATCAAGTCGTCGGGGGTCATCTGCGCGAGCTGTTCGACGGTCTCGATGCCGTGGTCCTTGAGTTTCTGGAGTGTTTTTTCGCCCAGCCTCCGTAGTTCCGTCACCGGTGCGCCGCGCAGCGCCATGGCCGCCATTTGCGACTCGATTTCCTGCCGCTTCTCTTCCTCGCTCTTGATGTCAATTCGCCAGCCGAGAAGCCGCGCCGCCAGGCGCACGTTTTGCCCCTTCTTGCCGATGGCAAGCGACAACTGCGTGTCGTCCACGATGACTTCCAGGTGCTTCTGTTCGGGTTCGAGTATCGTCACATGGTTGATCTTGGCGGGGCTCAGCGCGTTCGCCGCAAAGGTGGAGATGTCGTCGTTGAATTCGATGATGTCGATCTTTTCGCCGCGCAGCTCGCGGATGATGGACTGAACGCGCATGCCCTTCATCCCCACGCAAGCGCCCACGCAGTCCACATCCGGGTCCTTTGAAAAGACCGCCACCTTGGTGCGTTCGCCCGCCTCGCGCGCGATGGCCCGGATGACCACTGTGCCGTCGTAAATTTCCGGCACTTCCATTTCGAATAGCTTCTGCACCAGTAACGGGTCCGCGCGCGAAACAATCACCAGAGGTCCTCGCGCCGCGCGGTCCACGGCCGTAATCGCCGCCCGGATGCGGTCGCCGATCTGGTAGCTTTCCAGCCGCGACTGCTCCTTGCGGGGCATGCGCGCTTCGGCACGCCCCAGGTCCACGATGACGTCGGGGCCCTCCGTCCGTTTCACCGTGCAGTTCACAATCTCCCCGATGCGTTGGCTGTATTCGGCATAGACCGTTTCGCGCTCGGCCTCGCGCACTTTCTGGAAAATCACTTGTTTCGCCGTCTGGGCGGCGATGCGTCCCAGCACGTCCGTGGCCTTTGGGATCCGGATCTCGCTCCCCACCGTCGCGTCCGGATTGTTCTTTTGCGCCTCTTCCAGGGTCATTTCGCGGTCCGGGTCGGCGAGCACTTCGACCACCGTCTTGACCGCAAAAACCTCCACCGTGCCCGTCTCCTTGTTGAAGTGTGATTGGAGGTCTTCCGCGGTTTTGTAGTACTTCCGCGAGGCGGCGAGAATGGCGTCTTCCACCGCCGCAATAACGATCTGGGGATCGATGCCCTTCTCGCGGCTGAGCTGGTCAATCGTTTGGTAAAGCAAGCTGGTCGTCATATCCTCCGGCCACCGGCTGCGTCGAGAAATGGCGCTGTCGAGATAAGCGTTCTGCTACAAATCATTTCTTTGACGACTTTAATTGCCCTTTCGGATTTTCGAAACGCGCTCTCGCGCCCCGGGCCTCGGCGCATCTTGGTAAGACTCTCTGGGCCATCCCGCAATTGGGCTCCTATCACTTGGTGGTCTCCACAACCAATTGCGCCTTGGAAATGTTCGAAAGATCGAATTCCTTGACGCCGGCCTCACCCATGTCGAGTCGAACCTGGCCGCCTTCGAAGCCGGCCAAGCGGCCTTCAAGAACCCTGTCGTTTCCCACGGGCTCGCGCAAAACCAGGCGGGCCCGCCGGCCTGCGAAGTGCTCATACTCGCCGGGCTTGGTCAGCTTGCGGTCGAGTCCCGGCGAGGAGACTTCGAGCGTGTAGCTTGTGGCGAACAGGTCCGCAACGTCCAGGATCGCGCTCATCCGCTCGCTGACCAGTTCGCAGTCGTGGTGCGACACGCCGCCAGCCTTGTCAATGTAAACCCTGAGCAACTGGTTCGAACGGCCGCCCTTGAGCTCGACATCCACGAGGAAGAGTCCTTCTGAGACCGCCACCCGCTCGGCGATCTCGCGAACTTTATCGAGGTCCACTGCCATGGCCAACCTTCGACCGCCCACACTCAGTTCGTCTGCGGCCTCAAGCCCACCGCTTTGGACACGCCCTAACAAAAAAGTGGGCTTTCGCCCACTATGTGCAATCGCCAAAAAGAAGTATAAACCCCCCTGGTTTGGAAAAGCAAGGTCAACCCCATTTTCTCAGCCGGGCAGGCCGCGGCGTCAAGACTATGGGCGCGCGGGTAGTGGGTCAGTTTGCTGTAGCGGCGCTCTATGAGCGCCGAAGATGCAGCGGAATCAGCACCGGCGGTCATAGACCGCCGCTACAGAAACTCAAATTGAACCTCTATGGGCGCGCGGGCAGACTGGGCGCGGAATTCGGTTTCCTCACCCGTCGGTCCGCCTCCGGAGGCAGGCCTGCGAAACCGCTCGAATTGCGCTAAGATGCTGAGTTCGGAACGGGTCCGACCCCGAACGGGTGACGAGATGCCCGCCGGCAATGGCCGGCCTCCTGAACTATGAGCGATTCCTCGCCCGAAAAACTTCTCGCCTTCAAGCCCCGCCACGAGTTTTTCGTCGGCATAGACTCCGACGGTTGTGTTTTCGATACCATGGAAATCAAGCACAAAGAGTGCTTCATCCCGAACATCATCAAGTACTGGAACCTCCAGGCGATTTCGAAGTACGCGCGGGCGGCGGCAGAGTTTGTGAACCTGTACTCAAAATGGCGCGGCGTCAACCGCTTTCCGGCGCTGACGAAAACCTTCGAGCTGCTGTGCGACTGGCCCGAGGCGATGCGCCGCGGGGTGAAAATTCCCGAAATCCCGACCCTCGAAGCCTGGATCGCTTCCGGACAGCCGTTGGGCAATCCTGCGCTCGAAACCCTAGCCACGCGCACCGGCGACCCGATTTTAAAACTCACCCTGGAATGGAGCAAAGCCGTGAATCGCGCCATTGAAGACCTTGTGGAAGGCGTGCCGCCTTTCCCCTTCTTTCGCGAATCAGCGGAGAAGCTCGCCGCACGCGCCGACATCATCTGCGTCTCGCAGACTCCGGGAGAGGCCCTCGAACGGGAGTGGCGCGAGCACGATATCGCTCGCTTCGCCGCCGTCATCGCCGGCCAGGAAATGGGCTCTAAAAAAGACCACTTGAAGTTGACGGCAGGTCGAAAATACCAGAAGGATCGCGTGCTGATGATCGGCGACGCCCCGGGCGACCTCGCCGCCGCGCGCGCCAATGGGGCGCTTTTTTTCCCCATCAACCCCGGCCGCGAAGATGCGTCGTGGGAAAGGTTTTTCCGCGAGGGAATCGAGCGCTTCTTCAACCACGCTTTCAACGGTGACTACGAGGGCGAGCTCGTCGCCGAATTCGAAAAACTCCTGCCCGAAAAACCCCCCTGGAAGTAGCCACGGCGGCGCTTTTGCCGACGCGGGTTCGCCACCCGAGAAGAGCCCACAACAGAAAAAGCACTGTCGCGGCTACGGGGGCCCTCAGACTTTCTCCATCAAGCACACGCCCGACCACGGACGCGAGCCTTGGCGGCCGGACGATTCCGGAAGCAGCGCTACCAGCCGGAACAGAAATGTAAGCCGGTTCAATTGTGCCGCCGTCTTGAGCAGCGAACGGACGGCGACCGGCTTCCGGCCGCAGGTCGCGAAGAATCCCGGCCCTTCTTTGGGGGCAAACTTGAACGGCGCCCCGGCCCGGTTGAGCTCACCACCCTCGTGCTTTTCGAGCATGCGCTTGACGCCGGGCGAAGTGATGTCGCATACCCAGTGGGTGAAGCTCGCGACCGCGGCGAGGTCGCGAGCAAGCGAACGAACGTCCTCGGGCGTAAGGTAAATGAGCAAACCCTCGCTCAGTATGAGCACCCTCTTCGCTTCCCCGCCGAGCCGGGCAAAAAGCTCCCGCCGGGCGCCGGCGTCGCCCCAATCCAGCAGCACGCGGTCGAGCCGGCAAACCGGTTTTTCGTCCGAAAGGATTCCTTCTTTGTAGTCGAGGATTCCGGCCAGGTCCACTTCGACCCAGTGAAGCGCGGCGGGAAGGGCCATGCGGTAAGGCCGCGTGTCGAGGCCAGCCGCGAGGTTGACGACCGTGTCCACGCCCTGCGCGACCTGATCCAGGATGTCGCGGTCCGCGATATATGTGCGCGTGACTCACGACCAGGCATCCTTACGGCCGGGTGAAAACCTCGTGGCGATTTTTTCCCCGCGCTCGCCCGCGAGTTTCCGCGCGAAGGGATCGCGAAACAAGGCGTCCGGCCGCTCCATCTCCCAAGCGCGATGCATGGCGGCCCAAAGCGCCGTATCGGAAAAATTGCGAACCAGGAGTGGCGTTTGAGGTTCGGCGCCGGCCAACGCACTAGCTCCCTTGCCGTTGTTTCATCGCGGCCTGTGCGCGCTTCGCCATCTCCTCGGGGGCGATGTCTTCAACGTGCGTAGCGATCCCCCAGATGTTTCCGCTCGAGTCTTTCACCATCGCGTTGCGGTCGCCGTAAAATTGGTTGGCGGGCCCCTGCATAGACGTGCCGCCGGCTTTGACCGCGCGCTGGTAGGCAGCGTCCACGTCCTTCACGTAGAGGTAGAGCATCGAGGGCATGGGCGGCTGCTGCGGCCCCATGGGCTCGCCCATCATCACGATCGAATCTCCGATTTTAAGTTCGGCGTGTGCGACAGCGCCGTCGGGCCGCGGCATGCGCATGACCTCCTGGGCGTCGAATGTTTGCTTCAAAAAATCAATCACCTGGGCGAGCCCAGGTACAACCAAGTACGGAGTTACAGTGTGGAATCCATCGGGAATGGGTTTCACGGCCATGACTGTTATCTCCTTTTTGAGACGCGGGCGCGCGACTCGCCCACGACGGTTATTTTGACGCGCGCTTGAGGATGACGTCAGTCCCCCATGCGCCATCGTCTGTGTCAACTCGCAGGTTGATCCGGTCGCCCGAGACCTTTCCCTTCATCACCAGCTTGATCGCCGCCCCCTGCCATTCGGAGTTCACCGAAAAGGAAAGCGTGTCCACATCCGATTTGCCGTCCTCAATAGGACGTTCCTTTCCGTCGGCGCCCACCATTGTGCCGGTCAATTTGTTGTCCTGGGCCTTGAAGTTGAAAACCCACTCCGGCCCTTCCTCCGCCTTGCCGGTCCATTTACCCGAGATTTCGGCGGCGACGAGAAGCGTGCTCAGGAGCGCAAATAGAACCCCTGCACAAACCAAATGCGAGAGACGCATGGCATCCTCCTGCGGAAGCGCCGGCAACAGCGTGCTTGGCGCCCTCTTTCTGCGGGATTTCCCTTCTTGGCCTCCGCCCGAAAAGATTATACACCGGGTTTTCCAGCGCTTCGGGAAAGGCGAAGGCGAACCCCCTGGGGTTCTGTAGAAGAATTTGAAATTGGGCCTACCGGGTCAACATGAAATGGGATTCGCTCACGCTCCGCCTTTCCCGTGGCCTGCGCGCTTCTCAGCCGAGGCGCGCGCGGCGTGGCGCGCCTGCTTCACGATCTCGCCGTAGCCTTCCTTGTCGAAGGGCGGGCACCCGGTCGGAAACTGGCCCAAAGGATGATCCTTCGAGCGCATCAGATAGGTGCAATAAGAAAGCGTCTTGCAGGTATGGAGAGGCTCGAGCGAGCCGCGTTCCAGCGCGTCGCGAAAGAGGCTGGGATAAGCAAGCGCCCCGCGCCCGACGCCCACCAGGCGAATGTCTCCGATTTTCAAATTCGCGGCGGCCACGTGAAAGATAAAATGCTGGAGCCAGCTATAACCCGTCCCCACCACCGCGAGCTTCGGAAACGCGCCCTGAATCCGGGCGGCAGCGGTGAAATGGCGCGCTACGCCGAGCAAAGGGTGCTCGGGCGTCTCATAGGCGCCTTCGTTCGGTTTCTCAAACGGCCGGCCGATGTGAGGATTGACGTAGGGATTTCCCATCGAGACGTTAATGATTCGGACGCCCGCGGATTCGAGCCAGCCGATAAGGCGAATCGGCTCGGTGAGGTCCATTTCCATCGGGTTATCGGCGTTCAATCCGAACCCCCATCCGTAGGGCAGCGGGAGATCGCGCGGACTGCCCGACGAATCGCGAGCCGCAACGCCATACGGTACGCCGTCGTAGACCCCCAGCCGGCAGGCGAGTAGAAAGCCGCAGCCGAGCCGCTGACGAATCTTTCCAAGAACGTTCAATGCGAAGCGCGCCCGATTTTCAAGCGGCCCGCCGTAGCGGCCCGGACGCTCGCGTGCGCCGACGAGCTCCGAGAGCAAATAGCCGTGCGTCATTTTCAAATCAATGCCGTCAAAGCCCGCAACGCGGGCGAGTGCTGCGGCAACAACGAATTTGCCCTCGAGCTCTTCGAGAAAATCGTCGCTCGCGAGTTCCGGCGCGTGCGCCCGCGGCGCCTGGTCGGAGAGGCTCGGATAACGGTCGAGCACGGGATGGCGCGAGGCCGCGCGAGGGCCGGCGAAGCTGTAGCGGCCAGAGTGGGTGAGCTGGAGTACGGCGAGGAGGCCGTCCGAGGCGCCAAAAGCTTGCTCGTGCGTCTGGCGGCACTCGGCAAGCAACGCCTTGAGGCGCGCCACGGTGCCTTCGTGGATCCAAAGCTGGCGAGGATTGGCGCGGCCTTCGGGCGCGACGGCGCAAGCTTCAAACCAGATAAGCTTCGCGCCGCCGGCGCCAAATCGGCGGTAGCGCCGGAACGTCAGCTCGCCCGGCGCGCCATCGAGTTCGCCGTCACAGCCTTCCATAGGGTGGACTGCGAGTGAGTTCCCGATGCGCCACACCGCACCCTCGCCAGCCACCTCGACCGGGCGCGCGAGAACCTGGCGCACTTCGTCCGACGATTCGAGGATAGGAAGATCGAAGCCGAGCCGCGCGGCATCCCGGCGAAGCTCGTCGAGCGTCTTGTAATTGAAGTAGCGTTTAGACACAAAGCGTTCTTGGATTTCAGATTGGGGTTTTCAGGTTTCCGATTCAACCGTCGCCGGGCAGTGCCGGGCGCAATCCAGGCTTCGCCGAAATCATTCGCCCCTTCTCGAAGCGACGGACGCGAGCGCCCCCGCGCGCTCGAGCGCTTCGCGGACGCGCTGGCGCTCGGACTCTTCGAGGGGCAGAAGGGGCGGACGAACCACGGCATTCTCGAGCACGCCCATCAGCCGCAGCGCCTCCTTGGCGCGGGCACGATATTCGCGGACGGGGGAGGCGAAGATCGCGTCGGCGAGCGGTTGTACGATCCCATGCAGCTTCCAGGCGCGCTCGTAGTCGCGCTTCCCAACGGCGCGAATCATCTCGAGCTGCTCGCGTACAACCAGGGTCCCGAAACCGAGCAGCGCCCCTACGGCGCCCAGCAGGAACGATTGCATGATGAAGTTGTCGTTGCCCGTCAGGAGCGTAATCTTCTTCGGTAGCTGGCCGAGGAGCGCCACGGTTTCGGTAAAGCTCCGCACATCGAATGTGGCTTCCTTGAGCGCGCAGGCGTTCGGAAGCTCGATGAGGCGTGCCAAAAGGTCCGGCGAATACTCCGCCCCGCCGAGCGCCGGCTGGAGGTGGAAGAGCACCATGGGCAGCTCTACCGCTTCCGCGACCGCGCGATGATATTCGTAAATGACACGCTCGCTTCCGGCCCGTTCCCGGAAGACCGGGAGTGGAAACATCAACAAAGCCGCTACGCCTGCTCGACGCGCGTCTTCAGCCAACGCGATGGCCTCACGTGTCGTGCTGGCGTAGAGCCCGGCGACGACTTCACCGGAAAATATATCCGCGGAAATTTCGAGCAGGCGGCGCCGCTCATCGCGCGAAAGACTGGGGCCCTCTCCCGTGTCCGCGTTGACGGCCACGGCTCGAATGCCCTGCGCTTTCACCCAGGTGAGATAGCGGCGTGCCGCGGCCTCGTCCACTTCAAACTCCGGGGTCATGGGTGTGACGACAGCCGGTATCAGCGTTTCGAGATTCGGGAATTTCACCCCAACTCCTCGTGAATGCGCTGTGCGCAGGGTGATTATACCGGATTTTAGTGCCCTGTCATGGAATTGCCTGGCGCCGGGCCGGTGTTGATTTGTAATCTGGAGGGTTCAGACTGGGTTCTTGTGGCGGCCGGTTCGGGCGGGTACAATCGGCTGCGATTGCGAGCCGGCTTCTGCGGCCCTCCACAATCGAGGTGACCGTGACCAAAAAGGCCGTCTTTCTTCTCGCCTTTGCTGTTTTCTTCGTCGTTCCCTCGGGCACTCCGGCTCAAACCCGGGTTCGCGCGCGCGACCTAGGCATCCCTTTTGACGGCGTTCCCGGACGGCTCGACGCGATCACGGACGTCCAGGGTGTCGAAGTCGGGCACACCACGCTCATTTCGGGCGAAGGGAAGCTCGTGGTCGGCGAGGGGCCGGTGCGCACGGGCGTGACAGCCATTCTGCCGCGAGGCAAGGGCTCGAGCGACCCCGTCTTCGCCGGTTGGTTTTCGCTCAACGGAAACGGCGAAATGACCGGAACGACCTGGGTTGAGGAATCCGGATTTCTCGAAGGTCCGGTGATGATCACGAACACGCACAGCGTCGGCGTGGTGCGCGACGCCTCCATTGCCTGGCGCGTGAAGCGCGGCCAGCCCGAAGGCTCCGAGTATTGGTGGTCGCTGCCCGTGGTGGCGGAGACCTACGATGGCTATTTGAATGACGTGAACGGCTTCCACGTCCGTCCCGAGCACGTGTTCGAGGCCATTGACGGCGCGCGCTCGGGCCCGGTCGCGGAAGGCAACGTGGGCGGCGGCACAGGGATGATCTGTTACGAATTCAAGGGCGGCATCGGGACCGCGTCGCGAAAGCTCAATGACAAATCCGGCGGTTTCACAGTGGGCGTGTTGGTGCAGTGCAACTGCGGCTCCCGCGACAAGCTTCGCATCGCCGGCGTACCGGTGGGCCGCGAAATCCTCGGGAACAAAGTTTGGGCCGGCCGCGTGCCGGCTAGCGAGCAAGATCGCGGCTCGATCATCATCGTGGTGGCGACGGACGCGCCGCTGCTGCCGCATCAACTGAAACGCCTGGCGCGGCGAGCCTCGCTCGGGCTGGCCCGGACCGGCAGCGTCTCCGGCAACGGCTCGGGTGACATCTTTATCGCCTTCTCCACGGCCAATCCCGGCGCGGCGAAGCTCGGGGGGCTCCGGCGGCTCGAAATGATGCCCAACGACGGTATGGACCCGCTATTCGAAGCTACCGTTGAGGCAACCGAAGAAGCCATCATCAACGCGCTCGTCGCCGCCCAAACCATGACGGGCATCAACGACCACAAAGTCGAAGCTATTCCCCACGACCGCCTGCGCGAGGTCTTGAAGAAGTACAACCGCCTCGCTGAACCGCGAGTGAAGTAAGTAGGTTTGAGAATTCTCGGAGCTTAGCCAGCCCCTGTTTTGCGGATCGGGGGCGAAGTATCTGGCTGAATTAGAGCACCCGCGCCGGTCGGTGGGCCCGGCGGAGCGCCGCCTGAACCATCATGAATTCGCCGATGTTATCCATGGTCAGCAAGCCCACCAACCCGCCGTCATGGACCACGGGCACGGTGCGGGAGTTGGACCCATGGAGCATGGCAAGCACCTTCTCGAGCATGTCGTGGGAATCGGCGGTCAGGAAGTCACGATTCATGGTATCACGGACGAGCGCCGCCTGGCCGCGCTCGGCGAGCCCGCGCAACACGTCGCCACGGGCCAAGACGCCCAATACGCGGTCACCGAACACCACGGGAAAGTCCTGCTGGCCGCCCGCCATCGTGAGCTCCACGGCGCGGGATAGCGGGTCGTCGGGCGAAAGCCGGTGGAAATCGGTCAGCATCACGCGCTGCACGGGGATTCCGCCGAGCGAGGTGTGCATCTGGACCATGGCCGCTTCCTGCTCCGCGCCGAGCCACACAAAAAGCGCGATGAACACCAGGAACGGGTCGGTGAACAGGCCCACAAGCCCGAATAAAAACGCGATGGCTTGGCCGATGCGCGCCGCCATCTGGGTCGCCTGCGTATATTCCAATTTCGTCGCGAGCAGCGCCCGTAGCACGCGCCCGCCATCCATCGGAAAGGCGGGAATAAGGTTGAACGCCACCAGCCACGCGTTGACGACCATCAGGCGATTCAGGAAGCCGCCGCTAACCAGATCAAACCGACTCCAATCGGGCCGCCCGCCCGTGGAGACGAGGAACATCCAGAGGATGGCGGCGATCACCAAGTTAACCGCAGGGCCCGCCAATGCCACCCAGAATTCCTGCATCGGCACGTCCGGCATCTTTTCCAGGCGCGCCAGGCCGCCAATCGGCAAAAGTGTTATGTCGCTCGTGCGGATGCCGTAATGCCGCGCCGTCAAGGCGTGCCCGAGTTCGTGCAGCACGATGCAGCCGAAAATCACCATGACGAAAACCACGCCCGCAATGGCGCGCACGAGGTTGTGCCCCTGGGACCAGAAATCGTAAAGGATGAACAAGATGAGCAGCCAGAAGGTGGCGTGGATGTAGATGCCGATGCCCGCGATTTCTCCGATCTTCCAGGACCAGCGCATGTGAGGGCACCTCGAGATCGCACTTCATCAGTCTCGATTTCCAAATTTAAATTAACACTCCGGCGGCGCGCGCGGCAAGCGCTCCAGGGGCGCATGACGGCACGAGGGAAACGCCGCCACTCCGACGGAGTGGCTGGACAACGGCGCGTAAAGGAAATATCCTGTCGGATCGGTTTGGGATCCCGCGCGGCGGGACTACGCGTTGGCTGGCAAGAATATCTTGGCGTTCCGCCTGGTGGGCAAGTCGCATGAGCACCACGATGGTAAAGCTTCGGCTGGCCGCGAGGATGTCGCGACTGGGAACAGAGAGTGCGTTTGAGGTCCTGGTGCGCGCGAGAGAGCTCGAAGCGCGGGGCCAGGAGATTATCCATCTCGAAATCGGCGAGCCCGACTTTCCCACCGCTCCGCACATCGTCGAAGCGGCGGCGAAGGCGCTCGGCGACGGCTGGACGCATTACGGCCCGCCGGCCGGGCAGCCTGAGCTGCGCGAGGCCATCGCCGAGGATGTGGCGCGGCGCCGCGGCATCCGCGTAGGCCCGGCCGATGTCGTAGTTACGCCCGGCGCAAAACCCATCATGTTTTTCGTCATCCTCGCACTCGTCGAGCGCGACGACGAGGTCCTCTATCCCAATCCCGGGTTCCCGATTTACGATTCCATGATCCAGTTCGTGGGGGCGCACGCGGTCCCCTACGCCTTGCGCGAGCCGCAGGACTTCGACCTCGACGTCCACGAAATCATCGGCAAGATCACAGAGCGCACACGGCTGCTCATCCTCAACTCGCCGCACAACCCCTCGGGCGGGGTAGTGACTCGCGGGCAGCTTGCGTCGCTCGCGGAGTCGCTCGCCGGGCGCGAACTTTTCATCCTTTCCGACGAAATTTACAGCCGCCTGATTTTCGAGGGCGAGCACGCCAGCGTCGCGCAATTCCCCGCCCTGCGCGAGAGGACCATTATCCTCGACGGGTTTTCAAAGGCCTACGCCATGACGGGCTGGCGGCTGGGCTACGGCGTCATGCGCAGCGACTTGGCGCAGCAGGTGGCGCTGCTCATGACCAATTCCAATTCCTGCACGGCGAGCTTTACCCAAGTCGCCGGCGTCGCGGCGCTCCGGGGCGACCAAACTCCCGTGGACGAGATGCTCGCCGAGTTTCGCCGCCGCCGTCAGGTGATGGTCAACGGGCTGAACGACATTCCCGGCTTCCGCTGCCGCATGCCCCACGGCGCCTTTTACGCCTTCCCGAACATCACCGGCACGGGCCGTAGCTCGCGCGAGCTTGCGGAAGCTTTGCTCACCGAAGCGGGCGTCGCCTGCCTTGCCGGCACGGCCTTCGGCAAATGGGGCGAGGGCTACCTGCGCTTCTCCTACGCCAATTCCGTCGAGAACATTCGCAAGGCACTTGACCGTATCGGTGAGTGGGCAAGAAAGAATCTCTAGCAGGACGCTCAAAGGCCCGTATTGTCATGCTGAGCAAAGCGAAGCATCCCTGTATTGCGTCGAAGAAATATGACAGAGATCCTTCGCTCCGCTCAGGATGACACGCACTTAAGCATCGCTCAGAAACATTCTGGCGGCGGCTGCCATGACGAAACTTCATTTTCGCGTCTTCGCGACTTGCGACATCGGCAAGGAGGCGCTCGCCATGCTGCGCGGGCGCGGTTACGACGTGGAAGTATACGCGGGCCTGGAGCCGCCGCCGAAGAGTTTGATCCTCGAGAAAGTTCGCTTCGGCGTGGACGGGCTGATCACGACGCTGCGCGACCAAATTGACGCCGAGGTTTTCGAAGCCGGACGCGGGAGGCTCAAAGTGGTCGCCCAGGACGCCGTCGGCTTCGACAACATCAACCGCGCCGACGCCAACCGCTACAAGATTCCCTTCACGCACACCGCGGACGTTTTGAACGAGGCCACGGGCGAATTCGCGCTGCTCATCCTGGGGTGCGTCGCGCGCAAGCTCTATCCCAGCGAGCGGCTGGTGCGCGAAAACCGCTGGGGCGCCTGGCACCCGTATCTCCCCTTCCTCGGCGATGAGGTCACGGGAAAGACCATCTCGGTCATCGGCACGGGCCGCATCGGGCAGGCGCTCATGAAGAAAGCCGTGGCCTTCGACGTGAATTTTCTCTGTTTCGACCCGGTCGTCGAGGCAAGGGAGTTCGTCAAAAAGGTCCAATTGGAAATGGACCTGCGCCGCGCAAACGGCTTCACCAGCGAGCAGCGAACCATCCGCTACGTGGGGCTGGAAGAGGCGCTTCGAGGCGGCGACTTCGTGACGCTGCACGTGCCGCTCTTGCGCGAAGGCGAATCCGCGACGCCGACGTTCCATCTAATCAACGACGAAACTCTCGCGCTGATGAGGCCCACGGCCTATCTGGTGAATACCTCCCGCGGCCCGGTGGTGGACGAAGCGGCCCTGGCGCGCGCCCTGAAAGCCGGGGTTATCGCGGGCGCGGCGCTCGACGTCTTTGAGAAGGAGCCGCTGCCCGCGGACTCCACTCTGCGCGACCCCGCCCTCGAAGACCGCCTGCGCCTCTTCAACCACTTTGCGAGCGCCGGCCGCATCACGCGGCTTTCGACCGACCCCAACCTCGGCATGGCCGGGCGCACGGTCCAGGGGCTCGTGGATGTGCTGGAAGGCAACTACGACGGCAACCCTGCACAGATGCCCTACGTTGTGAACAAAGAAGCCTTCCAACCTTGAAGAGCCGCAAGGCCGAAAGGCAGGCCTGGCGCTACAAATTCAAAGCGAGCTGGCCGTATCGCTTCGCAAGCGGCGCGTCGCCGCGACGGCTTTCCAACCCGTAACGGGCGCGCAGGCCCGCGACGAGCGCCTGCATACCTTGCTTGTATTCGGGCGAGAGATACGCCGAGTGTCCGTAGAGCTTCCGGTAGCGGCGGACCAGGTGCGGGAACTCGCGCTCGAGGAACGGCATGAAGCGCTTCATTGCCGAGGGCATCAGGAACAGGACATTGGCGTGAAGGAATTGCGCGCCCGCGCCGGCTGCCTGCCGAACCAAGTCTTCGAGCATGGCCGGTGAGTCTGTTATACCGGGCAATATGGGCATGGCGTTCACTCCGGCGTAAATCCCGGCGGCGGCGAGCTTCGAGACCGCTTCGAGGCGCTTCCAGGGCGGCGGGGCTTTCGGCTCGAGGAGGCGCGCTAGGCGCTCGTCCGTGGTAGTGACGGTCATGTGGACGCTGAAGCGGTGCCTACTGGAAATCGTCTTCAGCAAATCGAGGTCGCCGAGAATCAGTCCCGCGCCTTTGGTGGTAATCGAAAACTCCAGCCCTTCGAATTCCGCGAAAACTTCGAGCAAGCGGCGCGTGATCCGGAACTCGCGCTCGGCGGGTTGATAAGGGTCGGTGGCAGTGCCGAATGCGATCGGCAAGCCCCGGTCGCGGCAAGCCTGCAATTCGGAGCGTAGCAGCTCGGGC
>QHZN01000006.1 GCA_003225365.1 Acidobacteriota bacterium | reverse complement strand
ATCTTGCCTTGTAACAGAGGGAATGGCGTGATCTATCCCGAGCTTCTCGAGAGCAGTTTCGACAAATTACCGCGCGCTCTGCGCCATTTTCACTCCTCGCCTAGTGGAGGACGAGCCGTGGGGACTGTCACGGTCAGCCGTCACAACCGGGTCATCGCATGGCTCGTGGGCTTCCCCCCTTCCGGCAGCCAACTTCCCTTGAAGCTCGAAGTCACGGTGAGGGAGGATCGCGAAGTTTGGGTCCGGCAGTTCGGGGATTTTGTCATGAAGTCGGTCCAACGAAGAGCGGGCGAGTTGCTTTTGGAAACCTTCGGACCGCTTCGGGTCTTTATCCGAATCCTCGCCGATGAGTCCGGCATGCGATTCATTTCAGAGCGCGCACGGTGGTGGATTGTTCCAGTGCCAGTGCGAGTCGAGGCGCGCGCCTTCGGCAATGAATCATCCTGGAGCTTCGAGGTGACGGTCGCGGGAGTCGGCTCGTATCGCGGGAAAGTGACGCTAGACGGATGACGACCGCCCTTTACGCCCTGATGTGCCTTGGTGTACTCGGGGCATTCGACACACTTTATTATCACGAGTGGAAGTTACGGCTTCCCTCGACAGCGGGCGCGGGCCCGGAACTGCGGCTGCACGCCTCGCGCGACTTTGCTTACACGTTTGTTTTCGGCTCTCTCGCCTGGACCAAGTGGAATGGTCTTTGCGTATGGCCCCTGGCCGCGTTGCTTGCCTACGAAGTTGTCGTGACGCTCAAGGACTTCATCGAAGAAGACCACACGCGCCGACTTCCCGCCGGTGAACGCGTTATGCACGCGATCATGGGCATCGTTTACGGCGTGTTTCTGACCCTGCTTTATCCGCACGCGGCTGTGTGGGCAAAGTTGCCTTCGGGGTTCGGCAATGCCAACTACGGGCTAGTCTCGTGGGTCCTGACGGCGTTTGCCGCGGGCGTTTTCGGCTCCGGCGTCCGCGACCTCGTGGCAAGCAAGAATCTGCAACGGGCAACCCGCCCTTTACGCTAAACCCTGTCACCACGGCGCGGCCCGCCCGTACTTTCCCCAGGCTAGACAATTTCCACTTTACAATTCTTCACCAGAGCCCTGAACTTCTCGGCGTCGGCATCGCTGCCGACGATGGCGCCGTAGTGCATGGGCACGGCGATTTTCGGACCGAGGGCCGCTGCTGCCTGCGCCGCTTCCTCCGCCGTCATAACGTAGGTGCCCGAGACCGGCAGCAGGGCGATATCGCACTTGAACGATTTCATCTCAGGAATGAAGTCGGTATCCGCGGCGTAATAGACGGTGGTGCCGTCCATGCGGATCAGGAAGCCCAGGCGCTTATCACCTTGGGGATGAAAAACCTTGCCGGGCTCGCGGAACTTGTTGAGGTTGTAAGCGGGAACGGCCTCGACTTCGACTTTACCGGTCTTGTCGCTGCCGATGGTGGTCTTGCCGCCCGGGTCGAGGAAACGAGTCTCCCGGCCCTTCACGCCCTTCAATCCGTCGCGGCACAAGGGGCTGGCGACGATGAAGGTCGCGGGTGAGACCACTTTCTCGAGGTCTTCAAGGCTCAGATGATCGAAGTGCTCGTGGCTGAGGAGGACGATGTCGGCCTCATCCCGCTTCGCTACCTTAAACGGATCGGTATATATGATCTTGGACCCGGCGATGCGAAACGTATCGTGCGCGATGCGTGTGAAATCGAGATTGAGGAGCTTCATGCTGAGGTTCCCTCCCGCGTTCGATACTTATCGGTCCCGGCGCAGGGGAGGAAACCACCCTTTGGCAAACCTTCCCCGGCGGCCCCGGACTCTTAGAGCATAACACTGCCGCAGCCGAATGGGTTAGCTCGGCGGTCTGACGGAGGCAGCAGCGGCAAAAGCTTGAAAAATAGGGCGTTGACTTTCCGACCATGCTGAGGGACAATGGTGCTACCGCCGGGGGGCCCCGGGCAGTGCCCATCAGGAGCGCTTGGGGTATGGATGGGCAAGAATCGGGCGGCCGGTTCGGAGGCCGTATGATCTTTCGTAATCCCGTGGATCCGCTTGAGAACCAAGACGCGATCCGTGAATTCCGCGAGGGACTTTCACTCCTGACTAATAACTCCGCCAGCGAGGCGATTCCGCACTTCACGCGGGCCCTCGAGATCAACAAGCAAAATCCGTTTTACTTGTCCTATCTGGGCCTTGCTATCGCCGCCTCCCAGCACAAATGGGAGGATGCTGAGGACAGCTGTTATAAGGCGCTCCGCATGAAACGCAACCAGCCGGAGTTCTATCTGAATCTGTCGCAAGTGTATCGCCTGGCTGGAAAAAGGTGGGACGCCATTCAAACGCTTCTCGAGGGCCTTCAATGGACTCGCCGCGACGTGCGAATTGTCAAGGCCTTGCGCAAATTCAGTGTTCGAAAGTCACCCGTACTTCCCTTTCTCCCGCGTACCCACACGCTGAATCGCGAGCTGGGTGTAATTCGCTATCGGGTATTGAAATCTATTGGCCAGGAAGCTTGAAGGCCGCGCCGGGAAACCTCGCCCTCGCCTTCAGGAATTATTCTTTGTGAATCGCGCGAGGGCAAATCCCGCGTAAGGGGGAATCTCTTCCAGGACCCCGCGGGCCGCCATCTCACCCAGCGCCGGACCGTGTTTGAAACCGTGGCCGGAACCGCCTCCCGCAACCCAGACGTTTCGTGCCTCCGGATGGCGGTCCAGAATGAAGTGCCCGTCCCGAGACTGCTCGTATTGGCACACGCGCGACTCGATCAGGGGCGCACCTCGCATCGCCGGAAATCGGAATTCCAGATAGTCGCGCGCGGCGCGGATGCCTTCCGCGGTGGGAACGCGGTCGCCGAAGGTGGGGTCAATCGCCGGGCCGCGCTTGTCGCACGCCACCTTCAGCCCGCGCCCCTGATTCCCCGGAATGCCGTAAAACCAGTTCTCGCCGTAGTCAATCCACACCGGTAATCGGCCTTCATTGAAGCACGCCTCGCCCGCCGGCGAGCCAAAGAAGAAAACCTCCTGGCGAGTGGGCGTGAGGAACCGCCCGACGACGTCCGGAAAAACTTCGCCTAGCCAGGGGCCGCAAGCGAAGACCCAGCGGTCGGCGCGGAATGCCGAGCGCCCGGCAAGTGTCACAGCGTTCAGAACGCCTCCGCGGATCGGCCCAGGCGTCACCGGGAACTGGCGGTATTCGCCGCCCTCCCGCTCAAACGCTCGTCGCACGGCTTCGCACGCCGACCGAGCCAGAAGATAGCCGCCCTCCGGCTCGAAAATGGCCCAGCCGATGCCCTCGAGGTTCATCTGCGGAAACCGTTTTGCGAGCGCTTTTTTCCGGAGCAACTCGAACCGCACACCCTCCTCGGCGAGAATTCCGAGGGCTGCCTTTTCGTAGGCGTCCTCGTTCGACGCCATCCAGAGCACTCCCGCGGGATGGAACAACTCGAGCTTCCAACGGGCTTGGTTCTTACGCCAGAGTTCGAGCGAGCGCGCCGCCATCCGAGTGTAAATGCGGTCGGGGCCGTACGTGGCCCGAAGGATGCGGGTTTCTCCGCCCGAGCTCGCGCGCGAATGGCCCGGCCCCCAGGCGTCGAAAAGCGTCACGCGACCGCCCCGCCGCGCGAGTTCAAGCGCCGTCCAGCCGCCAAAGGCGCCGGCGCCGATCACCCCAATCTTGATCTTCGAGCCGGGGGATCTCATGGCCAGGGGCCAAACGGGCTCAGATTTTCGCGCCACACTTCGGGCAGACGCGAGCACCCTCAAAGTCGAACGGGTTGGCGCCTTGGGCCAACTCGATTCCACAGGCGGGGCAGCGCATCGGACGAAATTTCCCCATCAAGTCCAAAGAGATCTGCCCCAACAGCCGCGCGGACAAGAACCCTATCAATAGCCACGCCGAAGGAACCAGCGCCGAGCCAAGACTCACCTTCCATTCCTTGAGGGCAAGCGGGGCGCCCAGCAGATTTCCGAGGACTGAAAGGAGGAGGTAGAAGCAGATCAGGAAAAGCAATCCGGCTGTCGCAACCTGGAGAAACACAAAGAAAGCCCAGGCCCCTTTGCAAAAGGAGGCCAATTTTTTCGATTTGCTTGATGCGCGATTGATATGTACGCCCCTCGCCTCTGACCGCAGCCGATCCTTTACCCGCCACGGCGAAACATGACCACTCGATCTGTGAATAGTGTAACGCTGGTAGGGTTCATTACCAAGACTCTGAAAGTTTCTTCATTGCCTTCCGTGCGTTGCGGAAGGACCAGAGTGGGTATATCGGCACTTTATCTTGGATTGCATGAAGATGCGCCCCGACGGCGAGATGATTCTTGTTCAAAGGCAGGCCCTGCCCGAGGGCTATTCCTAGCAGGCTGATGAAAAATTCTCTTACGTTGTCATTCTGAGCGAAGCGAAGAATCTATGTTGTTGACTTCAAAATACTGCGAGATGCTTCGCGGAGTCTACCCTGAGCGTGGAATGAAAGGGATTCTTCGCTGCGCTCAGAATGACAACCAGCGAAGAGCCTGCCCTGAGCAGAGCGAAGGGGCTCAGCATGACATTTCGACGCGTTTTTCATCAGCCTGCTAGAAAGCTAATACAGCTTCCGCAGAAATATTCCGGCAAAGTGGTCCGAATGGAAAGCATCCAAAGTTATAGCCGGTACGGCCCGCGGGTCCGGCGGCAAGGGCTCCCCCCGGCGCGGGGCAGGGGGCGAGCCGCCACCATACCAACCTCCTTGCGGGCGCCCACGATTTTCCGTAACCGCCTCCGCTTCGATTTTTCTCTTGACTATGGACAATCCGGGTCTCGAGGAGTATAAGGGGAAAAGGAAGGTCGGAATTTGAATTATGGAATCGGACCAGCTAAACGCGAGCTTGAACGAGACCAGCGCGGACATCTTCATGCCTCACCCGAACCTGAGTGATGAGGTCAACCGGAACATCGCGCAGTCGGAGATTGAGGGCGGGGTCCTGCTCGACAACCTGCCCGAGGGAGAGGTCCTCGAGGTCGAGACGCAGAACCGCTGGTACACCATCGTCAACCGAGGCAGCGGCTGCGCGCTCATCTCCGGTCACCCGAAGTTTTGCCCTCAGCCTGTGCCGGTGCGAATTGCCGGCTCCACCTGGGGCGGGTCCATGATTAAGCTGCGCTTCATCGGCCGGGGAATGCACCTCGAATTCCGGCATCCCACCTTTCAGACCATCATCACATCGCGCGTGGTCGAAATCCGCGCCTGCCCCCGCCAAACCGTCCCCGAGCGCGAAGGCGTCCGGGGCTAGCCCGGTTCCAATTATCTAGGGCTAATCCAGATCAGCCGATGGTGGGCAGGTGGCGCGCACCTCCATCTTTGAAGTCCGCGGTTCTTCTTTATTCAAGATGCCAATTATGGCTGGCGATCAAATAATATGGATGGAGGGGCGCGCGTCGGAGCCCCAGCGCCAGGAAGCAGAGGCGGGCTGGCCCAGCCCGCGGAATTGTTCCTTCCTTTCCACTTTCTCAAAAAGGTTCGGTTCGTCCCTGACGCGTATTAAAATCGGCCAAGGATCGGAAACGCCGACCGGCGGGCAGGGTTCATGAGCGAAGAGAAAATACGCATTGACCCTCGTTGGGTTGGGCTGGGCGTGGTGGCCGCGGTAATCCTTGTCCTGGCATTGTGGTGGGCAAGTTTGCCCAAGGCGGGCCAAGAGTTCGTGCTTCGGAGTGGGAGCCACGGAGAAACGATTTACGTGCCGACCACGCTCGAGGCGGCCAAGGAACTCGATCTCATCAACCAGAATGGCGATAAGGTCGGCTTGGCGCGGGTGGTGCTCGTCGGCCAGGTTCTGGTCGTCGCCGACGGCACACGCGTCAGGGTAGCGGACCACAGTTGGTCCAGGTCGCTTTACGAGATTCAACTGGCCGCGGGAAATCTCGCCGGCCAGCGCGGCTGGGTTCCACCGAAGTACCTCACGAAGGCCCGCCCTTAACAGCAGGGACCAGCGACTAGCCCTCTGGTTCCCCAGTCCGTGTTCCCTAATCCTTGCGATTCAGTAAATCTCGCGGGCTGACGCAGACTCCGCAGGCGTGGGGTCTGCGTCGCCCGCGAAGTTCGTCGAGCGTTCCAAGCACGATGGCGCCCTCGCATGGCACATTCAATTGCACCCGCAAAGTCCGCCCAAGCATTCGGCGCACGCCGCGAAGCAATTGCCCCTGGGCACTGCGCAGGAGGAGGCTCTGGTCTAATACGACAACAACGGCAGGCAAATCCCACTGGTAGCCTCGGACCTCGGCATCGTCCAAACGGTAGTCGCGCAGTCACGCCCGGCAGCCGGTTTCGCCATGTAGATTGGACGCGGCCAGCAGAACGAATCTGACCCAAAGTTTGGCTACCCTCACGCTCCCTATGGTGGTCACGATGAAAGATAATTGCAAGTGGTGAGCCGTGAGGGAATCGAACCCCCAACCTACTGATTAAGAGTCAGTTGCTCTACCAATTGAGCTAACGGCCCAAGAAGAACAGTTGATTCTAACACAAATTGAATTTTTGAATTCAGTCAAGGGCTCGCTCAAGACCGACTAAGAAAATTACATCTTGGCATTAACCATTTCTTGAAGCACAGCGGCGTTACTACGCTCCACGTCCCGCGCGGCGAAAACCAGCGTGGCTTTGCTTTGGCGGGCGAGCTTGGCAAGCTCTTCGACTAATTCTTTTCGAGGCGAGGCGGCGAGCTCTCGGCGATATCTTTGTCGAAACTCATTCCACTTCTTCGGCTGATGCCCGTACCACTTGCGCAGTGCTGCGGAGGGCGCAATTTCCCGCATCCATCGCTCGATTTGGAGTTTGCTCCGACTGAAGCCGCGCGGCCACAGGCTGTCCACCAGGATCCGGTGGCCGTCGCTCTTGGCAGGCTTTTCGTAAACTCTTTTGGTGTTGACCGGCATTATTCTTCCCATCGTCATTCTACCAAATCGATATTACGCCGAGTGGCCACCAAGCCTTTCCCGAAAACCGCAACAACCGCAAGGTGAGGGTTTGAGATTTTCCTTGACAACACTAAAACAGTCGTTTAATACTTAAGTTTTGAACAGATGTTTGCAATGGGAAATAACGCGCCTGTTGATGAAAACGAAACTCGCAGCCGGTTGCTCAAGGTTGCGGCCCGCCTGTTCGGCGAGCGCGGGTTTAACCACGTTAGTGTCCGGGACATCTGTCGAGAGGCAGGAACAAACGTGGCATCCGTCAACTATCACTTTCGCGACAAGCTGGGCCTTTATTGCGAGCTCATTGAGATAGTAGCCGAAGGGATGAATCGCGGGAAAATCGCCGCGCTCGAAGCGGGTGCCGGACGGCCTCCCGAAGAACAATTGCGCGCCTACATTCGAGGCTTTCTGCATCAGCTCCTGGACCCCAACCCCAAAGATGATTCCTGGATGGAGAAGCTCATCGCCCGGGAAATGATGGAGCCGACGCCGGCGCTGGATTTGATCATCGAAAAAGGGATCAAGCCGTCCGGTGAGCGCCTCAACAGATTGGTTGGCGACGTTCTCGAATTGCCCCTCGGCGACGAGCGCGTCCTCCTATGCGCGGGCACTATTCAAGGGCTGTGCCTCTGGCACCGGACCTCGCGATCCGTCGCCGAGCGGTTGGTGCCTAACCTTCGCTACACCCCCGAGGTGATTGACGGAATTGCGGAATTTGTTTCGAATTTCGCGCTGGCCGGGATGCGCGCCGTCTTGCATGGGCAAGGCGAACCCGAACGAGCCCCGCTCAGCCCTGTTGCTAAGTGAACTCTCGGGAACCGGCGAGAGCAATCTGTCGTAACGTTTGGTTGCAGGGGGCATCAAAAATTCGTCATGCCATCGGCAGACCTCTCTTCGCTGAAGATTAAGGACGGTGCCCGCGCAGGCGGCTCCGGAGGGAAATTCTTGCGCATCTTCTCCGCCTCCTTGGGAGTGCTGGTCCTCGTCATCGGCGGTGTTTTCGCTTTCCGGAAACAGACGCCAGCCGTAGAAGTTGCCGCAGCACGTCCGGCGAACGACCCGCAAGCAGAGACACTCCTCAACGCTAGCGGCTATGTAACGCCTCGCCGGCGGGCGACGGTCGCTGCCAAAATCACGGGCCGCGTGACAGGCGTCTTTTTCGACGAAGGGATTCGCGTCGAGGAAGGCCAGCTTTTGGCCACGCTTGATGACTCGGACGCCAAGCGCGTGCTCGACGCCTCCGTCGCCGACCGCAACGCCTCACAAGCAGCTATCGCTGATCTCGAGGTGCAATTAAAGCATGCCGAGATTCAGCTCCATCGCGCTCAGGTGCTTTACGATGAGAAAGTGCAGAGCCAGGAGACGCTCGACACGGCCCGCACCAACGTGGACAGCCTTAACGCCAAAATCTCTCTAGCCAAAGTGCAGGTGGACGCGGCGGCCGCGCGCATTCAGGAAGCGCAGCAGAACGTGGACAACTGCGTCATCCGAGCACCCTTCGGCGGGATCATCGTCTCGAAGGACGCCCAGGTTGGCGAGATGGTCTCGCCGATTTCGGCAGGCGGCGGATTCACGCGCACCGGCATTGCCACCATTGTGGACATGAATTCGAATGAAATCGAGGTGGACGTCAACGAGGCCTACATTGCGCGCGTCCGGCCCGGCCAGAAAGTTATGGCGACGCTCGATGCCTATCCGGACTGGCAAATCCCATCTCGCGTCCGAACCATTATTCCCACTGCCGATCGGCAAAAAGCCACGGTGAAAGTGCGGATCTCGTTCGATAAGCTCGATCCGCGGATTCTTCCGGACATGGGTGTGAAAGTGGGCTTTCTCAGCGAAGAACCCTCAGCGAAGAAAACCAAGGGTGGAAAGTCTGCTCAAGGGCCGGCGGCGAAGGCCATCATTCGGCAGAGCGCCGTGCGCGGTGAAGGAAGCAGGTCTTATGTTTTCGCGGTCCGCGATGGCAAAGTCGAGCGGCGCGCGGTCACCCTCGGGCGGCCGATCGGGAGCGATGTCGAGGTTATGGCAGGTGTGATATCTGGCGATCAACTGGTCGTGCGCGGTCCGGAAAATTTGCAGGACGGACAGAAAGTCGAAATCCGACAATAGGAGCGATGCATGGTGAGCGTCAACAACAACGGCCACTCCACCGCGCTAATTCAAGTGCGTGGCCTCAACAAGACCTACCGCCGCGGTGGCGAGGAGATTCAGGTCCTCCAAGGCCTCAATTTGGACGTCGACAAAGGCGACTTTGTCGCCTTCATGGGCCCCAGTGGTTCGGGGAAAACCACGCTGTTGAATCTCCTGGGTGGCCTCGACGTCCCCACGGCCGGCACGATTTCCGTGGCCGGAGACGAAATCACCCACATGTCGTCCGGGAAGCTGACCGAATGGCGCGCGCGTCACGTGGGCTTCGTCTTTCAGATGTACAACCTCATCCCGGTCCTGACTGCCTATCAAAACGTCGAGCTCCCGCTGTTGCTTACGCGCCTTTCGGGAACGGAACGCCGGCAGCACGTCGAAGCGGCGCTCTCCATTGTCGGCCTTGCGGACCGCACACACCACTTTCCCCGGCAGCTTTCCGGCGGGCAGGAGCAGCGCGTCGCCATCGCCCGCGCCATCGTCTCCGATCCTACCTTTCTTCTTTGCGACGAGCCAACCGGCGACCTGGACCGGAAGAGCGCGGATGAAATCATGGCACTCGTCACGGAGCTTGTTGACAAGCACGCCAAAACCGTTCTGATGGTTACCCACGACCCGGTGGTGGCGACGCGCGCCCAGACCGTTCTGCATCTTGAGAAAGGCGTTCTCGTAGAAGCGGGCAAGCCCCGCCAAGACGTCGCCGTTGGAGGTGGAGCATGAAATTCTTCCAGCTCATCAAGGCGAACCTCTTCCGCAAAAAGGTCCGTCTACTTCTGACCCTCGGGTCCTTCGCGGTGGCTCTGTTTCTCTTCGCATTCCTCGTCGTGGTGAAGGAGGCCTTCAGTCGCGGCGTGGACATTGCCGGGGCCGACCGGTTGGTCGTCGTCAATCGCATCGGCCTCATTCAGGTCATGCCTATTTCTTACCGCGACAAAATCGCCGCCATCCCTGGCGTGAAGGCGGTCACTCACGACCACTGGTTCGGCGGCGTATATCAAGATGAAAAGAATTTTTTCCCTCAGTTTGCCATCGACGTCGAGAACCACCGCCTGGTCTATCCGGAATTTATCGTGCCCGACGTCCAGTGGAAGAATTTCGTCAAAGACCAACAAGGCGCGATCGCGGGCGCCCAAACCGCCAAGCGGTTCGGCTGGAAAGTTGGGGATCGAATCCCCGTCAAGAATTCCCTGTACGGCCCCACCAAGTCTTGGGAGTTCAATCTGGACGGTATTTATCACACCGAGAAATCCGGAGGCGACGAAAGCCAGTTTTGGCTCCAGTGGAAATACTTTGACGAAAATGTCCCAAGCGTCATGAAAAGCACGGCGGGGTGGTACATCCTGAGGCTCGACAGCCCCGACGATGCCGTGCGCGTGGCCAAAACTATTGACGAAACCTTTGCCAATTCCTCGTCCGAAACCAAGACCGAAACTGAATCCGCCTTTGCCGCCGGATTCGCGAAGCAGTTCGGAAACATCGAATTCCTGATTTTGTCTATCGGCAGCGTCGTATTTTTCACTTTGCTCCTCGTCACGGGCAACACCATGGCGATTTCCGTGCGCGAGCGAACTGGCGAACTTGCGGTCCTCAAGGCCATTGGATTCAAGGACCGCTCCGTTCTGTTCTTTGTTATGGCGGAATCTGTGGCGATCGCGCTCGTTGGAGGCCTTCTCGGCCTTGGCCTTGCGATTCTCGCTATCCCCGTGGTTGGAACCGCCTTAAACGGTTTGTTGCCCAACCTCATCCTGTCCAGATCCGCGCTCGTAGTAGGCATCGGCTTTGCCTTGGCCGTAGGAGCGGCGAGCGGATTGCTCCCCGGCATCGGCGCCATGCGCCTGCGCGTCGTGAACGCCCTTCGGAGAGTGTGAACATGGCCATTCCTGTTGTTTATAACTTTCGAAGCGTGAAGGCCCGGTGGACTTCCGCCATTGTCGCGGTTCTGGGGATTGCCGGGACGGTCGGCGTCTTCGTCGCCATGCTGTCGTTGGCTCGCGGATTCCGCGCCACGCTGGTTTCCTCGGGTTCCAAGGACAATGCTCTGATCGTGCGCGCGGGTGCGACCTCGGAAATGACCAGCGGGGTCTCGCTTGATGAGGTTAAAGTCATGCAGGATGCTCCTGGAATCGCGCGCGCTGCCGATGGCCCATTGGTCTCGCCCGAGGCGGTGCTGATGGCTCCCATCCCCCTGCGTTCCACGGGCACGGACGCGAACGTTCAGCTTCGCGGCGTTTCGCCGAATGTGCTGGAGATCCGCAAGCAGATCAAAATCGTCCAGGGGCGCATGTTTAAGCCTGGTTTGGCCGAAATCGTTGTGGGCAAAAACGCGAACGTTTCCTATTCAGGCCTGGCACTCGGAAACACCATGGGACTTGGTAACAATCGCTTTCAGGTGGTGGGGGTGTTTGACGCCGGCGGAAGCGCATTTGACTCCGAAGTCTGGGCCGACGCACATCTTCTCAGGAGTGCCTACAACCGGCCTGACACCTTTTTCCAATCCGTCACGGTGCACCTCACTTCTCCCGACGCTCTGCAACAGGTCAAAGACGCGCTGACCTCCGACCCGCGGTTGAACGTGGACGTGAGCCGCGAAGTGGATTACTACGCCAAACAATCCACACGGATGACGACGCTCATTACCGTTCTAGGGGGTATGGTCGCCGCGGTCATGGCCATCGGCGCGGTCTTCGGCGCTCTCAACACCATGTATTCCGCGGTCGCCGAGCGCGGCCGCGAAATCGCCACCATGCGGGCCCTCGGTTTCGGCGCCCTCGCCGTGGTCTTGTCCTTCTTGATTGAAGCCGTGCTCATTTCTTTCGTGGGAGGGGCTCTCGGCTGTGCCGCGGTTTTGCCGCTCAATGGTTTTACCACGGGAGCGATGAACTGGCAGACTTTCTCGCATCTGGCTTTTGCGTTCAAGATCACGCCCGACTTGCTTCTTGGGGGGATTATCTTCGCTCTCGGAATGGGGATAGCCGGCGGCCTTCTTCCCGCCATTCATGCCGCAGCGCGGCCCGTTGCCGCAGCGCTCCGTTCATTGTGACCGAGCGCTCAGCCTGCACGCCTGCCGAGCACTAGCTTCCTGAGTTGCATAGAGGATGAACAATTCCGGGCCGCGTGGCATCCCGTATGCCCTTTGCGGTCTTTGTCCCGCTCAGCGAGATGAAACAGGCTTTTGTTGCTCATCGAAATTTTAACTCAGAACACCGGATGACGCGGATGATTATATTTGCATTTCACCCTTAATCACTTTGAAATACCAAGGGTAGCTACTGCGCGGCCCCTTGTCACCGTGAATTCGGCGCCCGACCAACCCGCAAGGGGCCCAGCGAAACGCCCGAAAATGGCTTGACAGGCCCTATTCATTTGCGTAGAGTACCGCGCGGCCATCATGTCCGGAACCGCGTAAATCTTAATTTTCGAGAGGAGCAACAAATGGCGAAAGGTATGACCAAGTCTCAAGTGGTTTCACACTTGGCGGAGCACGCCGGGATTCAAAAGAAAGCTGCGGCTGCGGTGTTGGAAGAGATCGCCAACCTCGCCACGAAGGAAACCAAGACCAGCGGGATGTTTGTGATCCCGGGGCTCGGAAAATCCGTGAAGGCCCACCGCAAGGAACGCATGGGCCGCAACCCCCAAACCGGCGAGGCCATCAAGATCCCGGCCAAGACCGTGGTCAAGTTCCGTTTGGCGAAGGCGTTCAAAGACGCTGTCGTCCCTCCCAAGAAGAAGAGGTAGTCATCCGAGCGGCGAGGAGGCGGGCCGGACTCACCCCCCACGTTAGCGCGCTGGGTGCGCGAGCAGCGACGAGGGGGCGGGTGTAAAAACTCGGGCGCACCTGGCTCGAAAGAATTCCCGTTTTGGAAAGCCCGTGCGGTATGGGGACTCGAACCGTAGCCTTGACTCGTCTGGAGGCGCGGGCGGGTCCGAATTCGGGACTTCGCCGGCGCCCATCGGAATCCGGCTGTCCCAGAAGCGCGACCTTCCTCGGAAAACCCTTGAAGTACCGGGAGCAGTGTTGAACTGCGCGGAGCGGAGTCCACTGCCTGAAGCAAGTGCGCCAACCAGCGGCGCTTAGCGGGAATAGTGGACGGGTGCGGGACCTTCTTCGAGCATGCGGCGGTCCCAAATCATCCCTTCGCGGTTGTAGTGGGCGAGCTCGAAGTCCTGCGTCAACTCCAGCGCGTCCACCGGGCAAGCATCCTCACACATCCCGCAGAACATGCATCGCGGGGTGGTTGTTGAGCCGGGGCGCTCCGCGATAGCGTTCGGCAACGGGCGGACGCTCGAGCGGGTATTGTTCCGTGTAGGTCGCGCTGGGACGCTGATAAGAAAAGGTCAGCTTCAGACCTTTTAGCAGGTCCCACAGAAAGATCTTTCGCAAAAGCTCTTTGAAGCCCATCGTATTGATCCCGCCCCGGCCCGCCTAGGGCTTATTCTCCCATGAGCGGGCTCAAATCGCCCCAACTCATTTGACGATTCTAATGATACTATAAGACACCGACGACGACACAAATGACTTAAGTCGGCCCTCAAAAACCAGAGGGCGACGGAGGTGAAGCATGAGCGAAAAAACGGACATCAGCCGGAGAGAATTCTTGAAGGCCGGCGCGGGGACGGCCGCGGTGGGGTTCGCCTTGCGCGGCCCGGCGGCGCTCGCCCGTCCGGCACGGATCGTCGGCGCAAATGACCGCGTGCGCGTGGCGGTGATTGGCGTGCATGGCCGCGGGATGAACCACGTGGAAGGCTACGCGCAGGTCCCGAACGCCGAATTGGCGGCGCTGTGCGACGTGGACGAAAACGTTCTCGCCAAGCGCCTGGGTGAGATCGAGAAGATGGGCCTCGCGAAGCCCGCGACCGAAGTGGACATCCGCAAGTTGCTCGAGGACAAATCGCTCGACGCGGTGTCCATTGCCACACCGAACCACTGGCACGCGCTGATGGGCATCTGGGCCTGCCAGGCGGGCAAGGACGTCTACGTCGAGAAGCCTTGCTGCCACAACTTGTGGGAGGGCCGGCAACTGGTCCGCGCCGCCGATAAGTACGGCCGCATGGTCCAGCACGGCACGCAGATCCGCTCCTCGGCGGCGATCCGCGACGGCATCCAGAAACTGCATGAGGGCTTGCTCGGCGACGTTTATATGGCACGGGGACTGTGCTTCAAGTGGCGCGACACCATCGGCCACGCGAAAGTGGAGCCGGTGCCCTCGGGCGTTCACTACGACCTGTGGACGGGCCCGGCGCCGCTGCTTGAGTTCACGCGCAACCGGTTCCACTACAACTGGCACTGGCAATGGAACTACGGCAACGGCGACCTCGGCAACCAGGGCGTTCATCAAGTGGACATGGCGCGCTGGGGGCTGGGGCTCAAATTCCCCAACAAAATTTCCGCCGTGGGGGGGCACTTCATGTTCGACGACGACCAGCAAACGCCGAACACCTTGAATTGCGCCTTCGAGTACGCCATGCCCGACGGCAAGCCCAAGCTGCTGGAGTTCGAAGTGCGGCACTGGATCACTAACCACGAAGCGCAAATCGGCACGCCGACTCTCGGAGATCCGACGCGCTCGCCCAGGGGCCAAAAATCCGGTCCGGTCGTCGAAGACCCCAACGCCATCGGGAACATTTACTACGGGCCGAAGGGCTACATGGCGACCGGCGACGAAGACGCGGACACCTACGCCACCTGGTTCGGCCCCCATCAGGAGCCCGGGCCTACCGCTCACGAGGGCGGCGACCATTTCGCCAATTTCATTGATTGCGTGCGCAGCCGAAAGAAGGAAGACCTGCACGCGCCCATCGAGGAGGGATACACTTCCGCCGGTATGGTGCACCTGGCGAATGCCTCCTACCGCCTGGGCCGCACAATTCGCTTCAACCCTGAGACCGAGCAGGCCATAGATGACCCCGAAGCCGAAAAGCTCCTCCGGGACGGCGACCGCGGCTACCGCGCGCCGTACGTGGTTCCGGAAGAGGTCTAATTACATTTCTTCGTCGCCTGGGTAGGGGCACGGCGCGCCGTGCCCCTACGCCTTCCTCAGAACCCCCGTTTTTCCGCCGAAAAACTTTCCCCGATAAGCGAGCCAGCCGACGACTGCGAACATTCCCAGCCAACCCGTGAAGCGCACAAAGCGTCCGATTGCGGTGTCCTGCTCGAGCATCCCCAGCTTACCGAACAAGTACGCCCAATCGTGGATGACGTTGTCCGTGTCTCCGACCGTCAGGAGGGGCAGGGCCCGCGCGCGCGCGTCGGCCATATAGACGCCGACGCTTAGAAAATTCTCGAAGAAACAAAACAACCCGAAGGCTGTCCCCAAAATCTCCCGCCGATAAGCGAAGCCCAGCCCCACCGCCAATGGCACACCAAGTTGGAATATCGTTCCACCCGCGACGCCGAGGAATTGGCCGAACCAAGAAAAAAACAGGTGCCCGCCTTCGTGAATCGGCACGAAGACGAGGTCAATGAAGAGTGAGACGCCTTCGTGAAAAAGGGCGTACAAAAGGAAAAGTGCGTACACGGCACCCCACGCCCCGACCGCGGCCTTCGACACGGGTTCCCACTCTTCGCCGAAGGCCGCAAGAGAGGGGTAGCGCATCCACCAGGGTTCAGGAGCAGCGGCTTGACTTGGGGGAACCGGCGGCAGCACGGGAGGAGTGTAGCACGCAAGAAGGAGGGGTCGGTGTAAGGAGGCGGCACCGAAGCTCTCGGACCGATCGTGGTCGGCCTGGCAAAGCCGGTTCATTTTCTCCAGCGCGGCGCGTCCGTGGACGAGATTGTGAATATGGCCGCGCTCGCGGTCGCGCACGCGCAAGGGATTGCGAAATCCCGCGAGGCCCCTTCGGCCGAGTGAGTTGTAAGGAGTGCCGAGCTGGCCGAGAAGCGCCACGGGGTGTTGGCATTGGGGTTATGATCTCTGGAGGTTCCCGAAAACCGCAGCCATGGTTGGCGCTCTCCCAATTGTGGGCTTTTTCCGTGTTGACGGACCCACGGTTAATCCCGCGTTCGCAGCATTAACCGTGGCTGCCAACTACGCCTCACCTCATTTGGCGTCTCAAGAAGGCTCGATCACAAGATGGGGGTGCGTGCGGGTTGGCAGATATCAATCGATCTGCCGACATAATTAACTGCGGTCAGTGTATTCCAGGATGTAACAAGACCAGCCCTTCGACTCGCTCATCAAGGAATCGCTCGCTCAGGGCAATCCGCCTGCGGCGGATTGGGTGGGATTCGTGAACGCCTTGCGTTCACTCTGAGCGAGACGCTAGTCGAGTCGAAGAGAACCCACAACCAGAAACCGTTTCTTCTCCCTCGACCAGCCCTTGAGACGAGCCTCAAAGCCGCGCGCTTGGGCATAACTGGAGCAAGCTCGCGAAACCATTTCAATAAGTGACAGTCACTTCAGTTCCAGCTCTATCCCATGGAATCGTAAACACCACCTTGCCTACACGCGGGGTGAAGCGCACCCCACCGGTCGGCCGGCCGCCGACAATGACCTCGGCAGGCTGGTGATCGGCCCCATAGATCGTCAGTTCCACCTCGCGCCACCACGGAGCGAAGCTTCCTTCCGCCGGTGCGAGTTTCACTTGGACCGATCCTTGCACCGCCGTGCAAGAAAAGTTTTGGCGAAGAATGACGCCTTTTTCGTTGTCGAACGTGTTGCCATCGTCAAGGTAAACGGACCCGCGGCAGTCGGAACCCGGATACACGCGGAGCTCAAGCGGCCCGTGGGGAACTTGCGCGGTGGATTGAACCACCGGACCTTGCGGAACGATCGCGCCAGCGCGGACGTAGAGAGGCAATTGATCGAGAGCGGGCGCCACGCTCACCGAGTGCTCCAGCTGGCGGCCAGTCCAGTAGTCGTACCAAATTCCGGGAGGCAGCGCGACGTCGTAGGGCGTCGTGAAGTCCCACACCTTGGGCGCGACCAGGAAGTCCGGTCCGAAGAGAAACTCCTCGTCATTCGTGTACAGATTCTCGGAGTGCGGGTACTCGAGAAAAAGTGGACGCATCATCGGAAGGCCGGTGTGTGCGCTCTCCTCCGCGGCCGTATAGATATAGGGTATGAGGCGATAGCGAAGCTCGATGTAACGCTTCCGGATCGCCTCTTGCTCGGGACCGCCCACCCAGGGCTCCTGGTCAGCCGACCCCTTTTCCGTATGGTCGCGGAAGACGGGGTTGAAGGCTCCAAGTTCGATCCACCGCGTCAGCGTGTCCATCTCCGGACTGCCCCGAAATCCGCCGATATCGTCGCCGACAAAAGGCATGCCGGAAACTCCCAAGCTGAGGAGCGTCGGAATACTGATGCGATAATGATTCCAGGTGCTGGAATTATCTCCCGTCCATGTAGCAGCGTAGCGTTGGCCCCCGGCAAAGTTGGCACGCGTCAGCACAAATGGCCGCACGTTACCTTGTAACTTACGCAGACCTTCATAGGTCGCCCTCGAGTTTTCCATCCCAAAGACGTTATGGACAGCCCGTTGCGTTTCCGTTCCGCCGCTGTCCACTCGATCCACAACGTCGAGGGGAATTGTCTTGTCCGGGCGCGAGAAAACCGCTGGCTCGTTCATATCGTTCCAAAACCCGCGCACGCCCATGGTGACAAAGTTCTTGTAAAGGGAGCCCCACCAGGCCCGCGCCGGAGCCCAGGTGAAATCAGGAAAGACGCTCGGGCCCGGCCAGACAATTCCGGAGTAGACGGAACCGTCGGGATTGTGCGCGAAGTAGTTTCCCGCCATCCCCTCATCGTAGGGGGGATAGCCGGGCGCCTTCGCGATGTGGAGATCGGTGATCACGATGAGCTTGAATCCCATCCCGCCGAGGTCGTGGATCATACCGCTGAAGTCGGGGAAGCGGGCCTTATCAATGGTGAAGGGCCGGTTTAGTTCCTGGTAGTCGATGTCCAGGTAAAGAACGTCGCAGGGAATCCGCTTCTCGCGAAAGGTGCGCGCGATCTCTTCCACGCGCGATTGCGGGAAGTAGCTGTAACGCGATTGCTGGAAGCCGAGCGCCCAGACAGGCGGGAGCGGCGCACGCCCAGTCAGGTCGGTGAAGCGCTCGATCACCTGCTTTGGGTCAGGACCGTAAATGAAATAATAGTCGAGTTCGCCGCCTTCGGCGCCAAAGGAATAAACGTCACGTTGTGCTTTGCCAAAATCGAAATTGGAACGCCAGGTGTTGTCGAGGAAAATTCCATAAGCGCGGCCCTTGCGAAGCGCCAGAAAGAATGGAGTGTCTTTGTAAAGCGGGTCGGTGCCTTCCTGCCAGCCATACGCGTCAGTATTCCACATCGTGAACGAGGAATTCCGGTGGTCGAGAGGCCCCGCTTTGTCGCCGAGGCCGTAGTAGTGCTCGTCCTCCGGCATGGATTTCCAAACGCGAAACTCCGAGCCGTTGAACGCTGTCGTCTGGTGTGTGCTGTCCTGTGCTAACACGTTGCCGGAGATGTCGAAAAAAGTAATCCGTATGGGGGCCCGCTCGACCCGGATGCGAACTTTGGAAGTACTGGCCTCAATCGGAGAGTCAGAGTCCATCCCGGCACCCTGCTGAGTGATGTTCCCATTCGGGGTATTCGCCCCGGGAACCACTGCCCACGAGAAATCCTTCGGAAATTTCCCGATCGGACTCACTCGGACGCGAAGGACGGACTCGGAGATGGCGATGATCTCGACCCGCGCGGTTCCGGCAGTAAGGATGATCGCATGCGGATGAAATTCGACGTTGGTGATTTTGCCGATGGAGCGCCACTCGGCAAACACCGCGCGCACAAAGAGTGAGAGGGCCAGCAGCAGCGCAATTCGGATTTTATTCATCAGCATCCCCAATCCTACGCAAGCAGCGGTATTGGCCGGTCATGTCCCTGCAGCGCAACCCACGATGGCTCAAACCAAGGAGGATTATCGCGCCATTCGTCGCGTGTCTTAAGCAAAAAGTCGGATGGATATTAGTGCCCGATCCGGTTAAGATTACGCCGGTCAGAGACTGAGACACTCGGATCACCCGACTATGCGGGTCCTCATTCTGCCTGAAGAGAATAACTGGCAATGGTCAGGGCCAGTGTTTTCTTTCGTCGTCTTCATGGCGATGAGCTGCCTACCCGCAGCCGCCCGCGATGGATCAAAGCTCTCGCCTTTATTCCTGCAATACAAAGTCAAGGAAGGAATCGTAAAACCGGCGAAGGGACTTCTCAAGCACACGTACCTCGTTCCGAGCGGCCCCTATTTCCAACTCTTCGACTGGGACACGTACTTCATGGGCGTGGCGCTGAGCGAGGACGGTGCGTCCCCGGAAGCTCTGGAAGGTTCCGTGGAAGATTTTCTTGAATTTGTGGGTCAGAACGCGAATGATACCGGTTACGTCCCGCGCGAGATCGCGCCGGACGGCCTTTGGGCGCTGCCGGAGATGTGCAAACCGTTTCTTGCCCAAGCGGCCTACCGAGCTTCGCTGACGGCGAGGAATGCCGACTGGCTGAAACCGTGGTACAAGCGGCTCGCCCAGACGCTCGAGTTTTGGGAGAACGCTCGCCAGGCTTCAGACGGTTTCTTCCACTGGTATAACGGCGTCGAAAGCGGCGTGGACAACAACCCGGCAGTGATGGACAGGCCGGCGGGGGTCACAGAGGGTGTGGATCTTCAATGCTATCTCTACCGGGAATATCGCGCCATGGCGTTGCTGGCCGGGAAAGTCGGCGCCGCTCAGGAAGCCAAAGACTACGATCGCAAAGCCGACGAGCTGCGCGCTCGCGTCCGCGATGGAATGTGGTCGGAGACGGAGGGCATGTTCCTGAACATTGATGCCCGGACGGGCACGCCCATCCACATCAAGTCCTGGACGAACTTCGTCCCGCTATGGGCGGGAATCGCCACCAGCGCGCAGGCGAAACGCATGATCGAAGAACACCTGCTCAACCCCAAAGAGTTTTGGGCGCCGTACGGGATCCGGACGCTCTCGCTCGACGAAACGCGCTATGACCCCGTTCAAGGCTACTGGCGCGGCCCGGTGTGGGTGGTGTCGTCCTATCTGATGATGCACGGACTCATGAATTATGGTTATTCCGGGCAGGCGCGGAAACTCGCCCTTGAAACCGAGGGACTGCTCTTCGCGGACCTTGAGAAAACCGGCGGGATGAACGAATGCTACAACCCCGAAGACGGCCAGCCGCTGGCCGGCGTCCATTTTGTCAGTTGGGACCTTCTTGGCGAGCACATCGTCGAGGAAGCCGAGGAAGGCCTTGATCCAACGGCGTTGAAACCTTTTTGAAACTGGTCGTGAGAACTCCAAGCCGCAGACCGCGAAAAACCGTTCGTTTCGCTGCCTGGGTCGCTTGCCTGGGTATCCTTCTTTCTCTCCAAACGTCTGCCGAACGAGCGCATGCCGGACTCCAATCGCCGGCGCATGAAGACATCCTTCACTACATCTCCTCGAGCTGGAGCGTCCTGACCCGGTCCGCTTCCGATTGTCAGACTTTCGTGGATCCGAAGACCCATGCGCAATCATTCCTCTACTTGCCCGCTGGTTTTGAGGCCCCGGCCGAGATCGAAGCGATTGAGAAGCGATGCTCCTTGCGCGTCCTCGCATTGCCGAAGCCCATCACGAGGATCGGAGAACTCGACATTCAGGAAATCCACCCCGAGGGACTCTTGTATCTCCCTCATCCGTACGTCGTCCCGGGAGGCATGTTCAATGAGATGTACGGCTGGGACAGTTACTTCATCATCCGCGGCCTTGTGGAGGACGGGAAACTGGACCTCGCGCAAGGCATGGTTGAAGATTTCTTCTTCGAGCTGGATCACTACGGCGGGATTCACAACGCCAATCGAGGCTATTTCCTCACTCGTTCGCAGCCGCCATTCCTGACTTCGATGGTGCTGGCTGTGTACGACGCCAAGAAAAAGCAGGGACATGAGGACCATGCCTGGCTCGAAAAAGCTTACGCGTACGCCGTCAAAGACTACGGGTTGTGGACGCACGCTCCGCACCTAGCGGGCGAGACCGGACTCTCGCGCTACTACGATTTCGGAAGCGGCCCGGTGCCGGAACTCGCGGCCGAGACGAACGACTATTACGGCGGCGCGCTCGCCTACTTCCTTTCGCATCCCAACGAGGCGGATCGGAACGTCGCGCGGGCAGGAGATGCGGACCTCACCGGGCCGGTGTTTTCAATCCTCCTGTGTCCTCCGGGCAGCGATGAAAAGACGGGCCAAGGTTGCAGAACCGCCGAAAACGCCGGCCTCGCCAAGAAGTATTATGAAGGTGACCGCGCGATGCGCGAATCGGGCTTTGACGTCTCTTCCCGATTCGGCGCTTACGGCGCGGACACAGCAAGCTACGCGCCAGTCTGCCTCAACAGCCTGCTTTTCGAAGTGCAGACGGACCTCGAGCGCATCAGCCGCGAGCTCGGCCGGAGCGAGCAGGCTGCGACGTGGCATCATGCGGCCGCAGCGCGCGCCCGCCGCATCAACCGGTACTTCTGGAATGCTCAACGCGGAATGTTTTTCGATTACAACTTCGAAACAGGGAAACAGTCCGACTACATCTACGCCACGACGTTCTATCCACTTTGGACCGGCCTCGCGACGGAGGAGCAGGCGAAGACGGTCGACCGAAACTTGAAGCTGCTGGAGCAGCCGGGCGGCCTCGCGACGAGTACTCGGGAAACCGCCGCGCAGTGGGACTATCCGTACGGCTGGGCGCCGCTTCAATTCATTGCCGTCGAAGGCCTGCGCCGCTACGGATTCGACCTGGACGCCAATCGCCTCTCCGAGGAGTTCCTTTCCACGGTGATGGAGAACTTCCAGCGCGACGGAACCATCCGGGAAAAATACAACGTGGTCACGCGGTCATCGGAGACGCATGTGGCGGTTGGGTATTCCGCCAACATCGTCGGTTTCGGCTGGACGAACGGAGCCTTCCTCGCCCTCTTGCATGAGCTGCCGAAAGACAGCGCCGAACGGCTGTTCGATTCCAAGAAGTGATGCGACTTTCAACCTCTGTGGCACATAGATAAATCGGGGCGTAGGGCGCGGTTCATAGACTCACGCTGCAGCGGCTGGTCGTGCGTCAGGCAAGAATTGGAGTGGGGTGACAACGACCAGCGAGCTTACGGCGTTTGCAATTTCTGTTTGTGCAGATTCTCACTCACCTCGAACTCGTGTTTCGAATCCGCTTCGCGCCCGAGCTCTTTGTAGGCCGTCCCGAGCATATAGTGAGCCGAGTAATTATTGGGATCCATCTTAAGCGCCTTCTCGAGAAACCCTGCCGCTAAATCCGAATTGCCTTTCCTCAGCTCGACCTTCCCGAGAAGGATATACGGCCCGGAAAAGTCCGGGTTGATCCAAATGGCTTGCTTGAGCGTGCGCTCCGCTTCATCCCAATTCTCGGCGCGGATATAAGCATCGCCGAGTCCCTCGTAGGCATACCACGCGAGGGGATCGAGAGCGAGTTCCTTGTGAAACTCTTCGATCGCGCTCGGCGCGTTTGATTTGAACAGGTAAAACTCGCCGAGGATGAAGTGCGCCATGGGAAGACGCGGGTCGAGCTGCAACGCCTTTTGGAGCTCGCCGACCGCCCACTCGGCGAGATCATTTCGCATCATCATCTTGGCTATTACGAGATGCGCGGCGGCGGAATCCGGCGCGACAAGAAATGCCTTGGCGAGGGCGGCGCGCGCCTTGTCCCAATCGCCCATTTGAAGGTAGCACAGGCCCAGGATGTACGTGCCCGTAGGATCCGGATGAGGGAGCGACGCTTGTACTTTTTCGAGAGGCGGGATGGCATCGGCAATGTGACCCATCAGATAATCCGACAGTCCGAGCAACTGGACAGATTCGGCATCGTTCGGCTCTTCGGCTATCGCCTTCCGCAGATAATCGGCCGCTCGCTCGTAATCGTGCCTTTGATAATAGAGCTTGCCGAGCCGCGCGGCCAAACCGTGAAGCCCGGGATTTCGGGCCTCGAGACCTTGGAGAACTTCCAAAGCCGGGTTGGGCTTCCCCTGTTGAACGAGCTCGTCTACCGCGCGCAGCTGGCTCTCGGCCTCCGTGGCTGCCGGGGGCTGCTGGGCGGCGACCCTGGCCGCCATGATCAGGGGAACCAGTGCCACCCAAAAGCGCGCCGCCATTTTGGCTTCAGTCCTTCTCATATTTCCCGTCCGTCAAGATTTTACCTCGCATGCCAGGATTCGCGGTCTCAAAATAAAAGGAGCTCGCCGGAGCGAGCTCCTCAGGGCTAACACGTTGACGGAAAGGGGGGGCTTTAGACCCGCCCGAGATGGCGAAATGGAAATATCGCTCTTCTTTTTCCCGTCACTTGGCGGCGGGGTTGCGGTTCGACTTTTGCTCACCGCCCAGAGCGAAAGTCGAAGGGAAACCCCGTCCTTTCGTCCAATTTTCGACCAACTCAGAAATCAAAGCGCAGCGCGAACTGAAATTGCCGCATGAACGCGCCGCCGATCAGACCGTTGATCACACCGCCTGACCCGCAGTCCACGCAGCCGTCCGGCTGGCTAAGGTTGACGTGATTGAAGACGTTGAATGACTCGACGCGGAACTGGCCGTTGACTTTCTCCGTGA
>QHZN01000005.1 GCA_003225365.1 Acidobacteriota bacterium | reverse complement strand
GTATTTCACTTTCTTATCGTCTTCATCGAGCTCGAATGCGTGGTCGTTTGCGCCCCTGGCGGCCGGCCCGCTTGCCGCAAATATTCGATCGTCCAGAAATTCGCTCCAAGATTTCTGAACGGTGTCGCGAAACACATCGAGGCTTGGCTTGTCGGTGCGGAGGAACTTCGCGGGATCAACCAAGGCGTACGCCGCCTTGTAATTGTGGAGGTGGAGGGCGGAGATGAATTCGTAGAGACGGAAGTCCTCATTGGCTTCGTATTCTGTCGTGGCGGGAACGTACTGATTCCCAATCCATCGGTAAGTGGTTCGCGCCTGGAATCCCCGCGCGCCATCGCGGCCAAAGACCAGCAAGCCCGGGTCGGCTTTGCCCGAAGCCACCATGGCAGGAACCGCGCCGCGTTTCGCTTCCTCGAATTCGATTCGCCCGCCGGTCAAGGCTTGGTAGCGGCTGTCCTCTGACATGCTATCCCAAACCAGCGACGCCGCGTGGCCCTTGATCTCGTAAACCATCGGGTAGAGCGCACGGGCCGGCGCGGCGTACAGGAGCAAAACCATGATCTGGTCTTCGCCGCTTGCGGAGATAATCCTCGCGCCGAGCGGGGCGATCTCCGAGTTCGGGCTTCGCGGACCGCCTTGTCCGGACGGGGGCGGATCCAGAGGTGAAACGCGCCAGCGCTCCCCATCCCAGGCGAGGAAGGCACGCGTCCAGCCTGCCTTGCCCTCAGGCATGCTCTGAGCGGCCGATTCCCCGCCCTCTGCGATTCTTTGGCCGGCCAGGAACAATACGCATTCTGTGTTCCGACCGTCTTTGAATCCCCCGAGCCGCCGAAGCTGGCCCGCCTGGGCGGGCTGGCTTGCCTGCGGAGCGAGGCTTTCGGACAAATCGCTTTCCTCATCTTCGGTCACAAGCTGGACGCCCAAGGCGCGCGCCAGCCCCTCCACGTCGGGGGTTGTCACCGAGGCAATCTTTTGCTCGAGCAGCCGAGTCGTCTCTTCTCCCTCCGCCTGCGCGAAGGCTGAGTCGTCTGCCCGTGCCCGCCGCATGCCATTTGAAACCTTTGGAGCGATGCTGAAAAAGGCCGGTGCGAGAAGTAGAAGGATAGTTCCTCGGACCCTATCGGCTCTTTTGGAAAATCCATTCCGTGATAAATCGAGGCGCAATCGGATTGGAGACTCTCGGTGACTCAAGGTCATCATGCAGCGGGTTTCGATTCTACACCACTCACATCGAACCTACGCCACCACGGCGGAAAGGGCTTCGGCCGGCTCGTCGGTTGGGAGGCGGGCCGCATGCGCTTCCTATGGCGGCTTCATAAAGCACGCCGCCGGTCAAAAGCCATGATTCAAGCCTTTTGCTTACAACGACTTACGCGTTCGATGGTTCCGGTCCCCTTTTGCTCTCCATCCTTCCAACACCGAATTAGCACTCCAAGGCTTCGAGTGCTAAAAAGGCTCTTGACAAATTCCAAGTGGCTTGGATATCTTAACTGCCTCGGAGAAATCACAATTTCGGATTCGACGGAATGAATCGAGGCGCCGAAAGAATCTCCGAAAAGTTTCTGGCTCAAGGCGGTCCTGCAGTCGTGGGGTGAATTCGGGACTGTCAGCGGGCCCGAAACCTGTCCCGCGACTGCGGGACAGAATCGAACCTGAAAGGAGACTCCACTATGAGAGTACGACCGCTTCATGATCGCATTCTAGTGAAGCGAATTGAAGAGAAAGAGACGGTCAAAGGCGGCATCATCATTCCTGACACGGCGAAAGAGAAGCCGCAGGAGGCGGAGGTGATTGCCGTTGGAAACGGCAAGAAGACGGAAGAGGGGAAAATCATCCCTTTGGACGTGAAAGCAGGCGAACACATCCTCCTCGGGAAGTACTCGGGGACGGAAATCAAAATTGACAACCAAGAATACCTGATCATCCGCGAGGATGAGGTTTTAGGGGTGCTGGAATCGGCCAAGCAGGCCGCGGGGGGAAGGAAGTAGCCTCCACCCCGCGACGGCGGGGCTGAGGGATCTAAGCGACATTATCCCCGCCTCCGGTGAAGCGGCTTCCCGAGACCTCGGGAGCCCGACACGTCGTGGAAGGCGGAAAAAATCATGGAGGGAAGGTAAAGATGGCAAACGCAAAACAGATCGTGCATGGCGAGGAAAGCCGCCAGGCGATTTTGCGCGGCGTCAACAAGCTCGCCGACGCCGTCAAGATCACGTTGGGACCAAAAGGTCGTAACGTGGTCCTCGACAAAAAGTTCGGCTCGCCGACGATCACCAAAGACGGTGTGACCGTCGCGAAGGAGATCGAACTGAGGGACCCGCTCGAGAACATGGGTGCGCAGATGGTCCGGGAAGTGGCGTCGAAGACCTCGGACGTGGCCGGTGACGGCACCACCACGGCGACGGTTCTGGCACAGGCGATCTTCCGCGAAGGCGTGAAGAACGTGGCTGCCGGCGCCAATCCCATGGCCCTGAAGCGCGGCGTGGAGATGGCCGTGCGGGCCGTGTGCGGCTATGACGAAGTCCAAAAGGACGGCTCGAAGAAGCACGTTAAGGGAGAACTCGACAAGCTCTCCAAACCCGTTGAGGGCGCGATGATCGCACAAGTCGGCGCGGTTTCCGCCAACAACGACTACACCATCGGCTCGATCATCGCCGAAGCGATGAAGAAAGTCGGCAAGGACGGCGTCATCACGGTCGGAAGTCGAGGGCGAGGCGCTGGCGACACTGGTCGTGAACAAGCTGCGCGGGACGCTTCAGTGCTGCGCGGTGAAAGCGCCCGGCTTCGGCGACCGGCGGAAGGCGATGCTCGAAGATATCGCCATCCTGACCGGCGGCAAGGCGGTGACCGAAGACCTGGGCATCAAGCTCGAGAACATCAAGCTCGATGACCTGGGCCGGGCCAAGAAGGTCACCGTGGACAAGGACAACACCACGATCGTCGAAGGCTCCGGCAAGTCCGCCGAGATCGAAGGCCGCGTGAAGCAGATCCGCTCCCAGATTGAGGAGACTACCTCCGACTACGACCGCGAGAAGCTCCAGGAGCGGTTGGCGAAGCTGGTCGGCGGCGTGGCTCAGATCAAGGTGGGCGCGGCAACCGAGACCGAGATGAAAGAAAAGAAAGCTCGCGTCGAGGACGCTATGCACGCCACCAAGGCCGCAGTCGAGGAAGGCATCGTCCCCGGCGGCGGCGTGGCGCTGATGCGCGCAATTCCCCCGCTCGAGAAGGTCAAGGCCGAAGGCGACGAGCAGATCGGCATCAACATCGTCAAGCGGGCGCTCGAAGAGCCCTTGCGGCTGATCGCCCAGAACGCCGGATGGGAAGGCGCCGTGGTGGCCGAGAAGGTGCGGAGCAACAACAACGCCAACTTCGGCTTCAACGCCCAGGCGGAAACCTTCGGCGACCTGGTCGAGGCGGGGGTTATTGACCCCACCAAGGTTACCCGCACGGCGCTCCAGAACGCCTCCTCCATCGCTTCCTTGATGCTCACCACCGAAGCGCTGGTCAGCGAGTTCCCGGAAAAGGAGGAGAAACATCCCCCGGCCGGGCCTCCGGGCGGCGGAATGTACTGAGAACGAACACCGTAGGGGCGGGCCTGTGACCCGCCCTCGCAGGGTGTTTCAACAAACGTTCGCATCTTCCAAGGGCGGGGACGGCTTCCCCGCCCTTTTTGTTTTCGAGATGAGTGGCGGTCGGAGGCACTTGAAAAGGCAGCTGTCAACGCCCCGGAGACCGAATACAGAGCGCCGTAGCGCCGGCGTCCCGCGCTCCATCCAGCGTCTGCGGGACTGGCGCCGGGGCGTCCTCCGCCGCCACGCGACGATACTGTAGATAGCCGTTGGCGCCCACGAACTTAACCACTGCCACTTCCAACTCCTTTCCGGAATTCCCCCGGCACGACTGAGGCTTCTTCTATGGGTCCGAACTAAAACCCCCTGGTGCCGAAAAATCTCCCCTTGACTATTGACAAGAGGAGGGCTAGGATTCCTTGTCGATGACTGAGGGGAGCGAGAATGAGCAAACCAACCGATTTGGTCCAGGGCACGTTGGACCTCCTGATTCTCAAGACGATCGCGCTTGAACCAATGCACGGCTGGGGCATCGCGCAGCGCATCCGGCAGGTGTCGCGCGAGGTGCTCCAGGTGAATCAAGGGGCGTTGTATCCCGCGCTGCATCGCCTTGAGCAAAGCGGATGGATCCGGGCGAAGTGGGGCGAGTCTGACAACAATCGCCGGGCGAAGTTCTATTCGTTGACTCCGGCAGGGCGCAAGTATTTGGAGCAAGAGGAAGCCAACTGGAAGAGGCTCTCCGCCGCTATCGGTCTCGTCTTAGAAATGTCGTGAGGTGAGATAACGATGATCCGCTGGTTCTACAAGCTGCCCCTTCGGTTCCGATCACTTTTCCAGAAGAGCGTCGTCGAGAAGGAGTTGACCGAGGAACTCCAACTCCACCTGGACAAACTAACCGAGGAGATGCGTGCAAAGGGCATGACGCCGGAGCAAGCGCGTTACGCCGCCCTGCGCGAGCTGGGTGGAGTCGAACAAATCAAAGAGGAGTGCCGCGACATGCGCCGGGTCAATTTCGTCGAGAACCTCGTTCAGGATATTCGCTTCGGGTTTCGAATGCTGGCCAAGAACCCCGGATTCACTGCTTTGGCCGTCTTCGCTCTAGCCATCGGAATCGCCGTCAACACCGCGGTCTTCACTGCCTTCAATTCCACGGCGCTGCGCCCGATTCAAGCCGCCGACCCCGATCGGACCGTGGCCGTCTATCGGTCCGCAATTGGAGACGAGAGCGGCGGAGCGGTCAGCTACGCCGACTATCTCTACTATCGCGAGCACAACCGGAGTTTCGCGGGTCTGTTCGCAGCCTCGGACACAGAGGTTTCCTTGAGCGACCTCGGCGGGGTGGGCGGCGGCAACGCCCCGTCCGGCGGCATCACGGCCTTGCTCGGCATCCGGTTCTTCGAACAAATGGCCGGCACGGCGGAAATTGGCCGCGCCGCGATGGTCTCGGAGAATTATTTCTCCGTGCTCGGCATTCCTCCCTTTATGGGCCGAACTTTCGCCGCCCACGAACCTTTTCCCGTCGTCATGCTGAGCTACAACTTCTGGGAGCGGCGCTTCCGGTCCGACCCGAGCCTTGTGGGAAAGACACTCAAGTTGAATGGGAAGCCGTTCACGGTGATCGGGATTACGCCCAAAGATTTCATTGGCACCTACCCGAACGCGCCGTCCGTCTGGCTGCCCGTCTCGGCTTTTCGGCTTCTCGAAGCGGCGCGCGACCCGCTCCATAACACGACCGACCGATGCTGCGAGATGTTCGGCCGACTGAAAAACAACGTCAGTAAACAGTTGGCGCAGGCCGAAATGACCGTGCTGGCAGAGCATTTGCGGCGGAGTCACCCGACCGGATCCAGGAACGACCAGCCGGCTACCATCTCTCTCGAGTCCGCGTCACCCTTCCACACTCCCGACAACCCGCAGGCCATCGCGATGCTCGCGGCTTTCATGAGCGCCGTGGGGCTGGTGCTGCTGATCGCCTGCGCCAACGTGGCGGGATTGCAGTTGGCGCGGTCGGCGGCGCGGCGGAAGGAAATCGGCATGCGCCTCGCACTCGGCGCCAGCCGCGGCCGGCTGATCCAGCAGTTGCTGACTGAGGCAAGTCTCCTCGCTGTCACGGCAGGCGGCGCGGGGCTCGTCGCCTCCTGGTTCGCTGAACGATTCTTGGAAAACTCGGTGGCGGCGGCGCTGCCTCCGGTGTGGGGATTTCTCGCCATCAACGTCAATCCCGACATTCGAGTGTTTGGCTACACGCTCGTGGTTTCGCTGGTTACAGGCATCCTTTTCGGCCTCGCGCCGGCGCTCGAGACGACCAACCCCAACCTGACATCCGTCCTGAAAGAGGAGGGTGCGGGCTTCACCGGCAAATTGCGCGGGCAGCGCCTGCGCCACTTTTTTATCGCTGCGCAGGTAGCCATCTGCCTGGTGCTGTTGATCGCGGCCGGGCTTCTGGCGCGCGGCTCGGCGCGCGCGGTCCGCCTCGATCCGGGCTTCGAAACCAAAAAAATTCTGGCCCTGGACTTTGAGGTACCGCCCGGCCTCGGCTACGACGCCGCCAAAATGGCCGACATCGTCCGCCGGATGGTTGACCGATTCAAAGCGGTGCCCGGGGTGACGCAAGTAGCCGAGGGCCGGGTGCCGCTCGGCGGAGGATTGCGAAGTACCAAAGTGTACCTGGACCCCTCCGCCAGGCAGTCGAACGCTCCCGCGCCGGAGCTCTATTACAGCTACGTCTCGCCGAATTATTTCCAGACGCTGAGCATCCCGATCGTTCGAGGGCGCGCTTTCACCGAAGAGGAAGCGAGGGCGAGTGCGCCGGTCACGGTCATCAGCGAGGCGACGGCAAAGAAGTTGTGGCCGGCCCAGGACCCGATCGGGAAGCGCGTCACGCTCGACGCAAGCAAGCAGTACCACGGTTCCGACGAGCCGTTCCCCAGCGGCCAGGCCTTCCAGGTGATCGGCATCAGCAAAGACATTCGTAGCGCCTGGCTGAATGAGATCGATCCGGGTCTCTTTGCAATGCCCCTGCCTCCCACTCGATATATTGAGACAATCATGATCAGGGCCGACAACGATCCGAACGCACTGACCGCCGCGATCGGCAGGGAAGCAAAGGCCATTGACCCGAACGTCGTCGTATACGCCGAGACGCTGGACGGGCTGGTGACGATGAATCCCGGCTTCGTCATCTCCCGGGTCGCGGCCGTCTTCTCCGCCGTCATTGGGCTCTTGGGGCTGCTGCTCGCTGCGGTCGGCATCTACGGTATGGTGAGCTACGCCGTCGTCCAACGCACCCACGAAGTGGGTGTCCGCATTGCGCTGGGGGCGGCGAGGGGCGATGTGATGAGCCTAATCCTTCGTCAGAGCGCGAGGCCGGTGGCCGTTGGCCTGCTGATAGGACTTGTCGCATCTGTCGCCGTTTCCCGGCTGCTTTCTTCGCTTTTGTTCGGCATCAGCTCGCTCGACCCGGTCGCGTTCGCAGGCGTTTCCTCGTTCCTCATGTTCGTAGCCCTCGTGGCCTGCGTCCTCCCGGCGCGGCGAGCGACAAGAGTAGACCCGATGGTGGCGCTGAGACACGAGTAGAAATGTGCTTAATAGTAAGCGCCGAGTGACGCGGAGAAGAAGGTTTAAAGGCTGAAGGCTGATAGCAGAGAGCTTTGAGATGCGCTGGATATACAAACTGCCGTTGCGGCTCCGCTCGCTGTTCAAGCGTCGACGGGTCGAGCGAGAGCTGACCGAAGAACTCCAGTTCCACCCGCAAAAACTGTTTGAGCAGGAAGTCGCAAAGGGATGACTCCGGATGTAAGTCTGCCGTAGGGCATCTTCAAGCCGAGCCCACCCTAAGTCCTGGTCACCAAGAACCCTTAGCAGGCTGAGGAAAAACGCGCAGCAATGTCTCCCTGAGCCCCTTCACTCTGCTCACAGCTCGACTTCGCTCACTGTCCCTGAGCGGAGTCGAAGGGAGGGCAGGCTCTTTGCTTGTCATTCCGAACCCGATGCAGTGAATCGGGGGAAGAATCCCTTTCATCCCGCGGTCTGGGTAGACTCCGCGAAGCATCTCGCACTGGTTTGAAATCCACAACATAAGATTCTTCGCGGCGTTTACCCTGAGCGGAACTGCTGAGATTCTCCGCTTCTCTCAGAATGACAACCGAAGGGCACAGAGTGACAACGTTAAGACAATTATTCATCAGCCTCTTAGACCTAACCATCCCACGAATCAACTGACGGCGGGCGGCAACGTCACTCGCTGCCCCCAGAATTGAACTGATCTAGGTTAAGGTTAAACCCCGCGAAGCCATGAGCAAGAACCGACTCCAGCGGATGACCTACTAAAATGTGAGGGAGATAAGTAGCCACCTTCCCATATAGCACTGAGCATATGGCTGCTACACGCCTTACCTATTTACGGTGAATTGTAGTATACCTGTACCAAACCCCCTGTACCTGGCGAAATTCCGTCGCGACACGGGAAAGGTCCTCCGAGGCACTAGGACCGTGGCTGTAATCGCGGTTTCTGGAAAAGCCGTCCGGTCCTCTTGGTACGGGGCCGAATAGTCATTTCCATGCCAGTGCGTCGGAAGAAACGCATTACGCAACACTTAAACCCAATGGGAGGACAAGAAGCATGAAGGAAACCGAGTACGCAACGCTTAAAACCAATGGGAGGCCAAAAAGCATGAGAAGCTTAAATCGAGTAATTGGACTGTTAGCACTTTTGATCTGGAGTTTAATGCTCGGGCCCTCTCGGGCCTTTGCACAAACCGCCCCGGGCGTGCCGTCAATGAAGCATGTGTTCATCGTCTTTGGAGAGAACACTGGATATACCTCGAGTGTCGCGCACATGCCCTATCTCGACTCCCTTGTCTCCAAGTACGGCCTCGCTACCAACTATGTGGCCGACACACATCCTTCGATCGGGAACTATTTGGTTTGGGCGAGCGGGCAAATCCAGACCAACGACGACGGTTTCAGCGGCACCTTCACTGATGACAACATCGCGCTGGACGTCCAGAACGCCGGGCTCACCTGGAAGGACTACGTCGAGGACATTAATTCCAGTTGTCCGGGGCTCATCGATGTAAGCGGCGGCGCCTACGCCAAGAAGCATGACCCGCTGGCGTATTTTACCAACATCACCCAGGCCAACCGCGTCTGTTTCAGCCAATTTGCCACAGACTTGAGTAAGAAAACGCTCCCCAATTTGTCATTCCTGGCACCCAACCTGTGCGATGACTCGCACGACAGTTGCCTAACATCACCGCACCCCACAGCATGCACAATCAGTACCAAGCTCGACCAGTTCGACTGTTGGCTCAGTCAGGAGATCGCCCCGCTGCTGGCCAGCTCCTACTTTCAGCCGGGCGGCGACGGCCTCCTGGTCATTACCTTCGACGAAGGCTCGGGAGCAAAGAGCAATACAACCACTGGCATCGAATCCGGGACATGGACCGGCGGCCAGGTCGAAACCGTGGTCATCAGCCCGCTCGCCAAATCCGGCTACCAATCTACGAACGGTTATCACCATGAGAGCGTGCTGCGCCTGTTCGAGGAAGCGCTCGGCCTGACCGCGTTTCCGGGCGCCTCATCGGATCCCAACCTCGCTCTCTCGGCTCCCATTGACATGTCAGATTTCTTCACAGTTGCCTCTGGGACGGTCAGCGTTTCGCCCACTTCGTGGAACTTTGGCAATCAGACAGTGAGCACAGCTAGCGCCCCCAAGACGTTCACACTCTCGAACGGAACCACCTCGGCGGCGAGTGTCGCAATCACCATTACGGGCACGAACGCCAGCTACTTCAGTCAAACCAACAACTGCCCCTCCAGCCTGGCTGGGAGCGGTGGCACTTGCACGATCAACGTGACCTTCGACCCGGCCACTGCGATCGCCGCGACCGCCACGCTCAACACCGGTATCAGCGGTGTGACGGCGGCCTTGTCAGGAACCGGCGTTGCGGCCTCGTCCACCATCATGGTTTCGACCACCAGTCTGACATTCCATAACACAAAGCAAACGCAGACTAGTGCGCCTCAGACGGTCGTTGTGTCCACCAGCAGTAGTTCACCGATCGCGACCACTGCAACCACGACAGGACCCTTTACGGCAACGCCCACTTCGTTCAGCGTGTCGGCATCGACTCCTGTCAACGTCACCGTTACGTACACACCCACGGCTACCGGTGTCCAGACGGGAACGCTGACCATTACGGGCGGCGGATCCAGCTTCACAATCACCCTGAAAGGCCGCGGGGGGAAATAACTCCTCCATTCCTCCTGTAGCAGGTTGGGGCGGGGACCGACTCCCCGCCCCATTTTTTCAAGGGGGAATCGCCGTGGACCCGATGGTGGCGTTGAGATATGGATGACCGAATTGACCGATTACTCCATCGGGTGTTTGAGCCATTGAATAGCCCCCCGATTCTCTCCTCCTAACTGCTTGCAAATACAGGCCTTCCCACACCATTGAATTATCCGACCAGTTTTGATAACTTGGGAGCTTCAAGCATCCATCCAAAAAGGATACGGCGTGCAGCTAATCCCACGGGACGAGAAATTCTACGACTTATTCCGCGAGCAGGCCGAGCTCGTGCGCGAGGCGGCGCACAAGCTCGCGGAACTCTTCAACGATTTTACGGACGTCGAAAAGCGCGTCACCGAAATTGAGTTCATCGAGCACAAGGGCGACCAGCTCACACACACGGTGATGACGAAGCTCAACAAGACTTTCATCACTCCGATTGACCGCGAAGACATTCACGCGCTAAGTTCGGCCTTGGACGACGTATTGGACCTCGTGGATACCGTGGCGAGCCGCCTGGTCACCTACAAGGTCCGGGAAGTCACTCCCGGCGCGCGCCAGCTCGCCATGGTCGTCCTCCACGGCGCGGAAATCATGCACAAAGCGGTTTCGGAGTTGGGGAAACCCGAAAATATTCTCGAGTATTGCAGCCAACTGACTCAGCTCGAGAAACAAGCCGACCGCATCAAAACGGAATGCGTGGGCAGGCTTTTTGAGCACTCGGGCGACCCCATCGAAATCATCAAGTGGAAAGAGCTCTACGAAGTCCTGGAAGCCACAACCGATAAGCTGGAAGACGTTGCCGACGTGCTGGAATCCGTGGTCGTGAAGGCGGCATGAGCCGCGAAGCTTCCCGGACTGCTTCGATGCGCATCAGTCGGCCACCGCTCGGCCGGGCGGCCCCGTTCGAGCCCAGGCGAGCGTTATCCACCTTCAACGAAATTCCGATTTTTGAGAGCGACCTCTCGAGACTTCGCCGAGGCGTGTCCCGCTGAGCCGAATCATCCGAGGCGCATGACCACACTCTGGTTCCCTGTCCTGATTATCCTGGTGGCGCTGACGTTCGATTTTCTGAACGGCTTCCACGACTCGGCCAATTCCATCGCCACGGTGGTCTCCACGCGAGTGCTTTCGCCCATGGTGGCGGTCGCGTGGGCGGCTTTTTTCAATTTCGTTGCAGCCTTTACGCTCGGCACGGCGGTCGCGAAAACCATGGGAAAAGGCATGGTGCGGCTGGAGGATGTCAACCTGTACGTCATTTTGGCGGGACTAATCGGCGCAATCTTCTGGGACATCGTGACCTGGTATTTCGGCTTGCCCGTTAGTTCCTCCCACGCTCTGATCGGAGGCTACGCGGGAGCGGCGGTTGCCAAGGCAGGGTGGGGCGCCATTATTCCGGGCGGATGGACGTACACGCTGGTCTTCATTGTCTTGTCGCCGGTCATCGGGCTCCTCATTTCCGCCACCCTGTTGGTTTCTTTTTCGTGGGTCTTCCGCAACGCCGCGCCTTTGCGGGTGGACCGCCTATTCCGAAGGCTCCAACTGCTTTCGGCCGCGGCCGTCAGCTTCGCCCACGGCTCGAATGACGCGCAAAAGACCATGGGCATCGTCGCCGGAACGCTCTACACGGCGCATCTTCTAAAAACCTTTACAATTCCCTTCTGGGTGGTGTTGATGGCCCACGCCGCCATCGCGTTGGGAACATTGTTCGGCGGGTGGAGGATCGTTAAGACGATGGGAATGAAAATCACCAAGCTTAAGCCCTTCGGCGGGTTCTGCGCCGAAGCCGCGGCAGCCACCAGTATTCTCGGGACCGCCATCGCAGGCATCCCCGTTTCGACCACGCACGCCATTTCGGGCGGAATTATGGGGCTCGGCGTGGCCGGAAATCTCAGCGCCGTGCGCTGGGGCGTGGCCGGGCGAATTGTCTGGGCCTGGGTCTTGACCATCCCCGTCGCCGCAACAGTCTCCGCCTTCTGCTTCTTGGTCATTCACTACTTCGTTCCGGCGGCGTAATTTCCCGGGTGTTACCCGACGACCTTGTTCGAGAGCTTCCAAATTCCCGGCGGTGGCTGCTTCCCAGCCAAATGCAGGATTTCGCGCAGCAGCGAGTCGTAAACCGGAAGCAGGTCCGGCGCGCGGCGGCGGAGTTCCTGCCGATGCCGGCGGATGACGTCCCAATCGCCTCGCGAGGCGGGGCCGGTCAGCGACCGCCGCCCGCCGAATGCGACGAAGTTCTTCACCGTCTCGCCGACAAAGGCGCCGAGCATCTGTCGAGCTACGCGCGTCGGCGCGCCCACTGCCTCCAAGAAGCCCGTCGCGCGTTCCATCAAGGCCACGAGCGTCGGGCAGACAAGAAAAGCCGAGAGATGATAAAGGGTCTTGCGGTCGGAGCGGATCCGAACGATCTTCCCCTTGAGCAAACGCACCCAGCCTCGCGCCAACCGGCAGGCGCTCGGGTCGCCTTCGGTTGTCCAAAACGTCCTGAGGAGATTCTTGGCGCCTTGCTCGGCGCTGGGAACGGTCTGGAAGGGATGAAGCGAGCCTACCGCCCCGCCCAGGCGAGCCAGCGGCTTGAGAACTCTCGCATCCAGGGAGCCGCAAGTGTGAAGAAAGACCCGCCCGGCGAGCAGCTTGCTGCGTCTTCCCACGCCTAGGCTTCTCGCGAGCAAGTCCGCCAATTGTTTGGCGACGGGCTGGAGGGCGCGGTCCGCGACGGTCAAAACGAAGACGGAAGCTCGGGCAAGCGCCGGGTCGGTGAGCGTGACCACGCGGCCGCAGCCGATAAACTTTTGAGCCCTTCGGGCGCGCCCGACCCGGCGGGCTGCCACGAAGTCCACCCGAACCCCCGCTCCCGCCAAGAGTTTGGCGAGTGCCTGCCCCACCCTTCCTGGGCCGATGATTGCGACGCTCGGACCGACTCGTGGCCTCATGTGAGCAACTCACTTCCATTTGGGCAACGGCGCGCCGTGCCCCTACCCTAGCCCTTCGTCGGGCGAAAGATTGTTCCCGCCGCACAGCACGACCGGCGGTGCCCGGCTAAGGCTTCGACTCGGACCGAGCCGCCGGCTTGCTGGTCACCAACCCCGCTGCTTTGTCGCGCAAGACTTTGATCCGGTCGCGAAGCTCGGCGGCCTTCTCGAACTCAAACTGCTTCGCGGCCTCGCGCATGTCGCGTTCGAGGTTGGCAATCAACTCCTCCAGCTGGTCGGTCGAAGCTGGCTCTTCCGGCTCGACCTCAGTCGGGATGGAGATGTAGTCGGCCGAGACGATACTCGCCAGCGCCATGTCCACCGGCTTGATGATGCTTTCGGGTGTGATGCCGTTGTCGTGGTTGTATTGGAGTTGTTTAGCTCGGCGCCGATTGGTTTCGGCTATGGCCGCGCGCATGGAATCGGTCATGGTGTCGGCGTAAAGAATCGCCTTCCCGTGAAGGTTCCGGGCGGCACGGCCCATGGTCTGGATGAGCGAGCCCGCCGAGCGCAGAAACCCTTCCTTGTCGGCGTCGAGAATCGAAACCAAGGAAACTTCCGGCAAGTCCAATCCTTCACGCAAGAGATTGATCCCGACGAGCACGTCGAATTCACCGCGGCGCAAATCGCGCAGGATTTTCACGCGCTCGAGGGTTTCGATCTCCGAGTGCAGGTACCGGCAGCGGACGCCGACCTCGGTGTAGTAGCCGGTCAAGTCTTCGGCCATGCGCTTGGTGAGGGTTGTCACCAGCACGCGCTCCCGAGCCAGGGCGCGCTCGCGAATCTCCGCCAGCAGATCGTCAATCTGGTTCCGGGTTGGCCGGACTTCGATCTCCGGGTCCACCAACCCCGTGGGACGGATGATTTGTTCGACCACCTCGCCCCCCGATTTCGTCAGCTCGTAGGGGCCGGGTGTGGCGGAAACGAAAATCACCTGGTCGGCTCGGCGCTCGAACTCCTCGAACTTCAGCGGGCGGTTGTCGAGCGCCGAGGGCAGCCGGAAGCCGTAGTCCACCAGCGTCTGCTTCCTCGAGCGGTCGCCGTGATACATGCCGCGAAGCTGCGGGGCGGTCTGGTGGCTCTCGTCGATGAAAATCAAGGCATCGGCGGGAAGATAGTCGAGGAGCGTGGGCGGCGGCTCGCCCGGCAGGCGGCCCGAAAGGTGCCGCGAATAATTTTCGATGCCGTGGCAATATCCGGTTTCTTTCATCATCTCCACGTCGAACCTGGTGCGCTGATGGACGCGGTGCGCTTCCAGCATTTTGCCTTGTTTCTCGAGCTCGCCTCGCCACCACTCGAGCTCCTTCAGAATTCTATCAATGGCCTCCTCGCGCCGGTCGGGCGGCATGACGTAATGCGTCCGGGGATAGAGCGGCAAACGCGTGAGCGTTTGACGGACCTGGCCGAAGAGCGGGTCAATCTGCGCGAGCGAGTCGATCTGCTCACCCCACATCTCGATGCGGTAGGCGTTGTCTTCGTAGGTTGGGTAAACGTCAATGGTGTCGCCGCGGACGCGGAAGGTGCCCCGGTGGAAGTCGAGGTCGTTGCGCTCGTATTGGATTTCAACCAGCCGGCGGAGAATTTCCTGCCGCGAGATCTTTTGCCCTTTCTCGACGAGCAGCAGCATCCCGTAATAGGCTTCCGGCGACCCCAGGCCGTAGATGCACGAAACGCTGGCGACGATGACGCAGTCGCGGCGCTCGAAAAGCGAACGCGTCGCCGACATCCGCAGCTTGTCGAGCTCGTCGTTGATGGTCGCCTCTTTCTCGATGTAGGTGTCCGTGGCGGGAAGATAAGCTTCCGGCTGATAGTAATCGTAGTAGCTGACGAAATATTCAGCCGCGTTGGCCGGAAAAAATCCCCGAAACTCGTGGTAAAGCTGCGCCGCCAAGGTCTTGTTGTGCGCCAGCACCAGTGTGGGACGGTTCACCGCCTCCAGGACCTTGGCCATCGTGAAGGTTTTTCCCGAGCCCGTTACGCCCAGCAGCACCTGGTGCTTTTCGCCGGCTTCGACGCCCCGAATGAGCTGCTCGATTGCCGTCACCTGGTCGCCGCGCGGCTCGTAGTCGCTGACGAGTTTGAAGTCCATGCTCCCCTGCCGGCTCTGGCTACTCCAGGGCAAACCAGCATTATACAGCCAGACCCTTCGGCGCCAGTTTCGTTCGCTTGATTTGGCCGCTGGATGCCACTAACATCCCTTCAGGGCTTCGACCGATGCCCCCTCCGATGATTGGGAACACCGTTTCGCACTACCGGGTCATTGAAAAGCTCGGCGGCGGAGGCATGGGGGAAGTTTACAAGGCGGAAGACACCAAACTCGGCCGGATCGTGGCGCTGAAGTTTCTTTCTGTAGCGGCGATCTATGATCGCCGAGCCGGCGAGCGCGGCTCGCCGCTACAGCACGACTCCGCGGCGCTCGAACGCTTCAGGCGCGAGGCTCGCGCAGCCTCGGCGCTTAACCATCCGAACATCTGCACCATCCACGACATTGACGAACACGACGGCCAGCCTTTCATCGTCATGGAACTGCTGGAAGGCCAGACGCTGCGCGAGCGGCTGGCGGTAGGGGTGCGCGGCGCGCGCCCATCGGCCGAGGGCGAACGCCGTCCGCCCCTACAGCTCGACACCCTGCTCGAGCTCGCCATCCAGATCGCGGACGCCTTGGACGCCGCGCACGCCAAAGGCATCATCCATCTCGACATCAAACCTGCGAATATCTTCATCACCAGCCGCGGGCAGGCCAAGATCTTGGATTTCGGCCTGGCGAAGTTGATCCCTGTAGGGGCGGGTTTCAAACCCGCCCCTACCGAGCTTGGCGGGGTCATCGTTTCAGAAACTCCCACGGCCACGATCGAGCCCGAACTCCTCACCTCGCCCGGCACGGCGATGGGCACGGTCGCATATATGTCGCCCGAGCAGGCGCGCGGCCAAGCCCTCGATATACGGACGGACCTGTTCAGTTTTGGCGCGGTTCTCTACGAAATGGCTGCCGGCCGCCCTCCCTTCGTCGGGGAAACCACGGCGGTCATCTTCGACCAGATTTTGAACCGGACCCCGCCGCCACCCTCGCGGTCGAATCCCGACCTGCCCCCGGAGTTCGAGCGGATCATCTTCAAGGCGCTCGAGAAAGACCGCGAGATGCGGACCCAAAGCGCGGCGGAGATTCGTTCCGACCTCAAGCGGCTGCGGCGTGACACCGATTCCGGCCGGTCGGCCGCAGTTTCTGCCGCACCTCAGGTCGCAATGACTCCTGCGAGAGGCACGGAGCCGAGCCCAGTCGCCTCCCCTTCCCGGCCACAGCCTCGGAGAGCCGTGCCTCTTAAATGGCTGGCGGCCGGGGGCGCGCTCCTGGTCGTGGTCGCCGCGGGGATTGGGGCGTGGCGCTTCTTCGCGCTTCACCCGTCGCCTGGCGCTAACAAAGCACTGGCGGTGGTCCAAATCGAGAACCTGACTCAGGACAGTTCGCTCGACTGGCTGGGAAACGGTGCGGCGGAGTTGCTGACCACCGACCTCGCGCAGGCCAAAGCGCTGGAAGTTATTTCCACCGAGCGAGTCCGCGAGATCGTGAAGCGCCACGCCGCAGCCAATGGCACTCTGGCGGAAGGCGAAGCTCAGCAGGTCGCGCGCGACGCACATGCCGAATTCTTTGCCAGCGGAGCGCTGCTCAAGGTCGGCCCCAAGCTCCGGCTTGATTTGCGCGTGCAGGAGACCTCGACCGGCAAACTCGTTTACGCGGACAAATTCGAGGGCGACAACCCCCAAGCCGTTTTCGCGATGGTGGATAAGGCCACGGCGGGGATTTTGGGCGAAGTCGCTCCGGGCGCTGCGCAGCCGAGCGCTGCCGCGAGCCTCACCTCCAACCTCGATGCCCTGCATGCTTACGAGGAGGGAGTGGCTTACCGGGACCGGGTTATGCCCGATAAAGCCCGAGACTCCTTCGACCGCGCCATTCAGCTCGACCCCCAATTTGCCATGGCGTACTACTGGCTCTCCATTAGCTATGACCTGTTGAGCGATCAGCCAGCCGCCCGGAAGGCCATCGCTCAGGCGGTACGGCTGGCTGACAGACTCCCCCGACAACAGCAATTATTGATTCAGGCGCGGCGGCTCATTTACGACGGACGAGACCAGGAGGCCGAGCAGACCCTCCGCACGGCCATCTCGGAATTTCCGCGGGAGACCGAGGCGCGTGTTGCCCTGGGGGTCTATCTGAGTCTTCGACCACAAAGATCCGCCGAGGGCATTCCCGTCATGCTGGATGCGCTTCGCTTGGATGAGCACCAGCCGACCCCGAACAACATCCTGGCCTACGCCTATGCCTACCAGAACAATTTGCAGGCCGCGCTCGCCGCCGTAGATCGATATGCCTCCTTGCTTCCCCCGAATGATCCAAATCCAATGGACACCCGCGGCGACGTGTACGCTCTGACCGGACACTACGACGACGCCATCGTTCAGTATCGAAAGACCGAGGAGCTGCACCCGGACTGGAACCTCGGAGAATCGCTAAAGGCCGCTCTTTGCTATCTGCAAGAGAAAAAGTATCCGCTGGCCGAAGCCCTGGCACAATCCGTTTACGGGAAAACGTCCGGAGCGAACCGTCTCGAGGCAGCGAACGTGCTTGGCGATTTGGAAGTCTCGCGGGGTCGGCTGGACCGCGCCGCCGCGCGATACGAGGAAGCCAGCAGCCTGGGAGCCCTCGTACTTCCGCTGGTGGCGGGGGCCCCGCTCTTAAATGCCGCTAAAGTCTTCTGGGCCGAGGGAGACCCCCAGGGGGCACTCGCCTTGGGCCGTCGGAGCAAGATACCTGATGCGGCGGGCGTTCGGGCAGTCAGCTATTTGCTGTCGAAAAACGATGCTGGGGCTGAGAAGGAATTTGCCAGCCTGCGCGCTTCACTCTCGCCGCTCGAAGGCGATTACATGGCGGACAAGACCGTTCAATTCTATCGCTTCCTTGCCGCCGCCTATTCTGGCCAGTGGCAGCAGGCCGTTGCACAGGGGGGCGGGCTCCACGAAGATTTTGACCTAGCGAGCTCCTACGAAGTGGGCCGGGCTTATTCGGAAACGGGGGATTTGACCGCGGCCGAACGCCACCTCGACTACTGCCTTAAGTACAATCGGATTTCGGGTGACCCGGGCGGCAGCCCGCGCATGCAGTACCTCTCCCTCACGTTGGCTGAATATTATCAGGCCAAGCTTCTGGAACAGCAGGGGCGCAAGACCGAGGCCATCAACGGCTATCAGGAGTTCCTGTCCCACTTCGAAAACTCCAATGCCCGCCTGCCCGAGATACCCCAAGCCCGCGCCGCCGTCAAGCGATTGATGTAAGCAAAGGCGAACGTTGTGTTTGCCCCGGTCAATCGGGAATTCGTCCCCTGGGCGTGGCCCTGTGGGGCGCAGCCGACGGGTTTGGGTATGTGCCACGCTTTGGCTGGCCTGGATGCGATTGTGCTGCCACCGCCAAAGGGGGCAATACGAGTCCAAGTTCAAGAGTTAGGCGAGTTTCTTAGGAATGTAAGGGCTGACCGATCAGTCGGAAGTCGCGTACTATTCCAGCTCTTCGACGCGCACCAGGAAGTATCTAAGCAGGTCTGTCTCCAGCGGCGTCACTTGGTACCACAGCCGGCAGAGAACTTCGCGGTGGCGCGAGGGGAGGTAAACGACACTTTCGACCGTGACTGTTTTTGGCATTCCTGGGGCACCGTCCACCCCGTCCTATACTTTCCCGGGCATTCTGACTACCACAACTTTCCAGAGGGTTGAACAAAAGGCCCATGGTTTTTCAATCATTTGGGGCCATACCCATTGCGACCAGTTCCAAGAAGGAACTCCTCGGCCATTTTGGTGCAACGTTTTTACCTGAAATTCTCCACTTTGCTTCTGGACCCGGCACTCACACTTCGAATCCTTAACCTGAGTGGCTGGGGCGGCTGGTTACGTACCGCTCGACGCGGTCTTATGCTATAAATAATTGTTTTCCCTCACGTGTCGAGGCAGGCTATGGAGGCATGGGGATGAAGATTTCGAGACGATGCATAAGATTCTGGAGCGCGACGCCGGCGCTTTGGGCGCTGGCTTCTGGAAGTGCCTTCGGCCAGAAGCCTGTGGTTAAGCCGACCACTCCAGCGCCCTCGACCAAGACGGTGCCCGAGAAAACGACGACGGCTGCCCTCCCGGCCGAATCTTCGGACCCGGCAGTCCTCAAAGTTGGCGACGATCAGATTACCAAAGGCGACTTCGAGTTCATGCTCTCGACGCTCGATCAGAATGGGCAGCAGCAGCTGGCCGCTCAGGGGCGAAAGCCCTTTGGGGAGCAATACGTCATGATCATTTTGCTATACAAGCAAGCTCTGAGCGACCACCTGGATGCCACTCCTGAGGTCAGGAGGGAGCTTGCCATGGGGCGGCTGCGAACGATTGCGCAGGCCGAGTACCAGCATTTGGCGGAACAAACTACCGTTACCCCAGAGGAAGAAGACGCTTTCTACAAGGCGCACATGCAAGACCTGGAGGAGCGGGACATTCGAGAGGTGGCGGTTATCCGGAAGACGCAAGGGGCGGCCACTAACGCTCAGGGCCTGGACGATGACGCAGCCCGCCAGCGCGCCGAAACCATTCGGAAGGCCTTGGTTTCCGGCGCCGACCCTGCCAAGCTCATTCAGGACTACGCGGTCGCGAATACCGTACTGATTGACGCCAAACCCAACCGCATCCGCCGCGGCCAGTTAATTGCCACGCTGGACAAACCTGCCTTTGAACTCAAGGACGGCGAGGTCTCCGACGTTATTGAGACGCCACAAGCCTTCGTATTCGTTCAGATTGTCGGCCGCCGCGTTCCGGATCTGAAAGAAGGCGTCCTCGAAATTGAAAACGCGATTCGACAGCAAAAAGTTAACGCCGAAATTCAACAACTCCGCCAAGCCACAAAAGTCTGGATGGACGATCAGTACTTCGCACCGCCGAAAGCAGTGACCCCTCCAACTCCAGCCGCAGCGCCGGCAACACCCAAAAAACCCTGACTCGCCCAGACGAATACCTTACCTTCGTTGGGAAGAAATCCCCAAACGAAGGTCAATCCGTTTTGACTACTTCCCCCACACGGAATAAGGATCGCTCAAGGACAAAACGTTTCTCACCTCCGGGCGCAACAGGCGGTCGTCAGAACTTTTCAACAACTCTGTTGAAAAATTTGTGGAAAAGGCACTCGGGAAACATCCTAAGGTAAGAACCCTGAACGAGTTCTAACTGTTTGCACTAATCTGTAGCACCGCTCGGGAGGTTTGTCGCTACTTCATTGAAGGGTCATGTTGAGTTGCTCCGATCACTGGCGATTTCTTTTTCCAGAAAAATTAGTATGCTTCGCCCCGGGCGATTTTGTGAAAAGAGCTGCATGCAAAATACAGAAAGGTCTGTACGAGGGGACCAGTGGAACCTCAGAGAGAATCAAAGCAGCGGCTGCGGTTTTTTCAGTTTTACTTCCACCACTTGATTATCCTCATCGAGCTTGTAATTTTTTCCGAAGGTCTGATGGTAGTCGGCGGTAACGATCAAGCGGAATGGACCTTTGGGAATGTCTGGAAACTTGCACTTCCCCTGGGCGTTGGTTTTGGCGCTGTAGGCGATGAGCTTGCTCGAGCCCACTTTTCTCGCCTCGCGAAATTGCAAGGTGAGGTGGGCTTGGTTGATCGGTTCGCCCGATTGAGCATCCTTCACGACGATGTTAAGGCTGGTGCGATCCGCCGCCTGCCCTGGAAGCGCCCTGATGAGAAGTAGCGCCGAGCAGGCGACCCACAATATCAGGCCCATGCGAAACATTCCTTGACGACTTCTCATGCTACGCCTCCAACACGATCTCCTACTCTAACATGATGATAAAAAAACCCTGCACTATGTCATTCTGAGGAGGTCGCCGCGGCGACCGATGAAGAATCTGCTCTGTTCTTGATCTGTCGCAGAGCAGATCCTTCCCCGCCAATCTGAATGGCGGGTCAGGATGACAACCCCGCGAGAGTTTTTCAGAAGCCTGGGAAGACATCCTTCCACTCTGGCCGCCTCGTCCGCCGGCTGACGGACAATGCCATATTATAGCAAGGCATCGGGCTTGGCGGGATGCCGAGGGCTGAGCGCCGCCATTGACTTAAGCCTCGGCCTTGGTTAATTTCCGAGCTTCGCCCCTTCGACTTCGCTCGCACTTCGAATGTCGCTCAGTGTCCCTGAGGGACTCGAAGGGAGGGAGGTTAAGTCCCGCCATGCGGGATCGAAGCCTCGAAACGGCTGGCGAGGAAATCGCGGTACCCGGCAGCGCCATCATCTGCGAGCCAGGGACGCACCACGCGCCGGAGACGATTCTCCAGAGCTCAGAAAGGGTTGCCATGGGATTCGCCACTGATGCCATACACGTTGGACAAGAACCGGACCCCGCCACCGGGGCCATCGTTGTCCCCATCTATCAGACTGCGACATTCGTCCAGGAAGAGCTGGGGAAGCACAAGGGTTTCGAGTACGCGCGCACGTCGAACCCGACGCGCCTCGCGCTCGAGCGAAATCTGGCGCGATTGGAAGGCGGGGGCTTCGCTTACACGTTTGCTTCCGGCATGGCGGCGATTAACGCGGTGATGAGCCTTTTCAAGGCTGGCGACCACATCGTGGCCGGCCACAACCTCTACGGCGGGTCG